>JBARHV010000206.1:0-3117 GCA_049799415.1 Silvibacterium sp. | reverse complement strand
AAGATTCCCGTCCGAGCGTCCTAGTCGCGGATGACCGGGAGGAGAACCAATACGTTTTGTCTCGCGTCCTGAAGGATGCCGGTTTTAACTGCATCGTGACCGGAACCGGCAACGGAGCTTTGGAGCTAGCGCGCACGCTTCCGGACCTCATCGTCCTCGATGTGCGTCTCCCAGACATTTCTGGATACGAAGTGTGTCAGAGGATCAAGGGCGATCCATTGACGGCGCGAATCCCGATTCTGCAGATTTCTGCTGCGTTTGTTTCAACTGAGGAACGGGCACGCGCCCTTGACGGGGGAGCTGACGGCTACCTGACCCATCCCATTGATCGCATGGTGCTGGTCGCGACTCTACGCGCGCTGCTGAGGCTGCGAGCGGCAGAAGCGACAGCGCGCATTGCTTCGGAGCAATGGCAAACGGCATTTGATGCGCTCAGTGAAGGGCTTGCGTTGATTGATGCGGACGGAAATCTTGCCCGATGGAACAACGCATTCATACCGATCGTTGGCATTACATTTCCTTTGAGTGCGGGCGACAAAGCGGAGCCCTTATTCGAGAGGCTTCTAGGAACGAGCGAACTGCTGCGTCAGAATCAACATCGCTACAGTCAGGAGTTTCGCATCGGAAATAGAACCGTGCAAATCTCTGTCAACAGAGTTGAATTGGACAACGAGTCGAGTGAAAAGCTTCTGGTGTTGACCGACATCACCGATCGCAAACTTGCTGAATATGCTCTTCGCACCGCTGAAATGATTGCCGCGACAGGCAAGCTGGCGAGTGCCATCGCTCACGAAATCAATAATCCACTGGAGGCAATGACTAATCTGCTTTATTTGGCAGAGAGGACTGATTCGCTCGAATCGATGCGAGACTTTGTCCACTGTGCAAACGACGAATTGGAACGTATTTCTCGAATAACAAAACGATCGTTAGCCTTCCATCGCGACACGCAGATTCCAGTAGCAGTCGATGTCGGTGCGCTCCTCACGGAGGTCATTTCTCTATTCGAGAAATTTGCGGCTGCACGCCGCGTTCAGTTCGTTTTCGATTGCCGATTTATCCTGACGCTCTACGGCTTCCCTGGCCAATTGAGTCAGGTCTTCAGCAATATTGTTCGCAATGCCACGGAAGCCGCTCCTCCCAATAGCCAAGTGGCGATTCGTGTAATGCCCATTCATCGAGGCGAGCGCGAAGGCGTACGCGTCACCGTTCACGATCGCGGTCCTGCGATTCCACGGGATATTAGTGAGAAGATGTTCGATCCTTTCTTCACCACAAAGGAGCTTAAAGGTTCCGGTTTGGGCCTATGGGTATCTAAGGCCCTGATCGCGAAACATCATGGGACTATTCGCTTCCGCTCGTCTGAACGGCTTGGGACCACGTTTGAGGTTTTTCTTCCAGTCGGCGGGCTTCATCCGCACAGCGTTCTCGAGGAGGAGGACCTTAGCTCCGCAGAATTTGCCGGGAACGATCAACGCCGACGTTCGCGCCTCAAGTGATTTCTATCTAAGCAAAATCTGCCGCCCAGCCCCCGTGACGATCCAATCGCACAATTCAGAAAACTACTGCAAGCCAGTTTGCGAATACGAGGGAGGCGAAAACTCCAGACCGTCCTGCTGCGCGGCTTGCTCCGTGGCCTGCAGGTTCAGATCGGCGACTGCAATGCGGGGTTCGCGCCCCGACGCGGCATCATCCATTATGATGACATCGGTGGGCGTGAGCACGTAGTTGCGGATAGCGAGAGTATGGCCATCCTTAAAGATCAGCGTCAGCTTTGGTTCGTCCCTCGGTGGCATTGAAGCAGCCGTTTGAGCTGCTGGAGCCTCGTATGGCCCTCGCGGATAAGCCGGCAAATAGCCTTGCTCATCCGGAGGAGGCAGTTCTTCGTCAGTGGACTGGACCTGCAAATTATTCGACTCGGCGCCGCCGCTATCCTCTCCGTAGCCGGTGAAATCCGGATAACCGAGGTCCCAAGGCAGCAGTCCCCAGGAATTGGCATATAAGTATGGATAGTCGCCGTTACCGTATCCAAGATATGGTCGGCGGTAGCGTCCGCGACGGTCAGCGACGCTAAATGATTGGCGGTAATTAGAGTAAGCGCCTCGTAGTGGGGCAACGTTGTAACGCGGAGCGGTCCATGTCATCCGAGGAGCGCTGCCAAGACTGCGCGGCGACTGCCCGGAGAAGCCGCTGAACGAACGAGGTGTGGAGAAACCTCCGTGGAAGCCTCCTCCGGAGAATCCTCTGACATGTCCGCCGCTGAAGCCGCTCCCGGCAAGATGCTGCGCTGATGCTCCCGGAACCGTGAACAGTAAAACAACGAAAATGATGATCGGAAATACGCGCCTGGCGAGCGGTTTGTTTTCGAAATCATTCATTTGAGGGCATCCCATAGCGTCTGCGCTCCATCGCAATCGACCATGTCATCGAGTCTGCGCCTTTTCAGAAATCTTGTCGATTGTGTACCCGGCAAAAGGCTGGAAGAGAGGTCGGCTCCAGAGCCAAGTGAAAGCAAAATCAGCACATGCGCGATATTCATGACGGAGCACCAGTGCGCATCCCGACACGGGATTGGAGACGGTTTTCGGAGTCGGATTGTTTCCCAGAGAAGAATTGGAGCGCGATCAGCTGCTTGAGCGCGAAGCAGTCGATTATTGCGCTTGGCTAGAACCCTGGATGACTCGCCTGGTTGGCGTGAGGCACGAGGCTCATGTAAACAGCGCGAGGTATGTTCGTTTGCCAATGATTCGTGGCCCGCGCCAACAGCACCACACTAAAGAAGATGTAAGCGAGTACGCCGGCGATGGCCAACGGCCCCAGCACGCGGCGATTCCACCGCTGTGCAGCGAAAGCAGCCTCTTTTAGCGGCAGCGCAAACTGCAGCGCACTTTCAGAGGAGCATGCGGCCACGCACGCCATACATGCGTTGCACTCGAGCGATCGTACTTGAATAAGTTTGTCGACCTGCAGGCCTGCGGGGCAAGCACGTGCGCATTTGCCGCAATCGATGCAAGCCTCTGCATCGCGCCGAATCTTGGCCGGACTTAGAAGCGAAGCGAGTCCGAGTAAAGCGCCATAAGGGCAAAGATAACGGCACCAGAAATTCTGGATAAGCAT
>JBARHV010000205.1:0-3159 GCA_049799415.1 Silvibacterium sp. | reverse complement strand
GGGTAGGCCTTGCGGCCCGCCGTTAGGCCTTTGTCTAGTAAGATCCCACGACTGCCGCGATTATCTAGAGCAATTCCATAAATGATGTAGCTTAACAACAGACCATTTTTGTGGCACAGTAGGGGCTATGACACCCATCCCTGTGCCGGTCCGGCAACGCATTGTGCAGCTGTACGATCGAGGCAAGAGCACTCGCGAGATCGCGCAATTTTACGGTTTTTGCGTGGCTGCGGTGCGCCGCGTGCGCCAGCAGTTTCAGCAGCGCGGCACGCTGGAGCCGCGAACCCACCGCAGCGGTCGCCGTACGCTGCTCACCGCAGAGCGCCGGCAGCGGCTCGAAGAGCTGCTGTCCGAGCACCCCGACGCCACGCTGGCCGAGTTGGGGGCGGGTCTGGACCGGCGGTTCCGGATTTCCACGATCGATCTGTGGCTGCGGAAACTGGGCTGGAGGTATAAAAAAAACTCTGGCCGCCGCCGAACAAGAACGGCCCGACGTGGCCGAAAGAAGAGCGCAGTGGCATGAACAGTTGGTCTCGCACCCCGTCGAGCGCTTGGTTTTTGTCGATGAAAGCGGGGCCAACACGAAGATGACGCGGTTGCGCGGCCGGGCCCTGGGAGGACGAAGGTTGGTGGGACGCATTCCCTGCGGAAACTATCGGACCAGCACGTTGATCTCCGGCATCCGCTGGGACGGCCCTTGCGCTCCTTGGCTGTTCGAGGGACCCATGAACGGTGAAATGTTTTTGGCCTGGGTGGAACAAGGCCTGGCGCCCGTCTTGCGAGCCGGTGAGTTGGTGATCCTGGACAATCTCGCCACCCACAAAATCCGGGGCGTGCGCGAAGCGATTGAAGCGCGGGGTGCCGGGCTGCTGTACTTGCCGCCCTACTCTCCGGATTTCAATCCCATCGAACCGATGTGGAGCAAGATCAAACAGGTGCTTCGCAGCCACGCCCCGCGCAGTGACGAGCAACTGCTCCTGGCCGCCCAAGCCGCCTTTCAATCGATTTCGTCCGCCGATTGCCGGGGGTTCTTTTTTAGCGCCCAATACGCTACATCATTTATGGAATTGCTCTAGGCCACCAAAATCAACCTGAGTCGCTACCGATTTGTGCAAGCGTTTTTCCAATCCGAGGAATTATGCTAAGTTGCTATAAGCGTAATAGGCCAGGAATGCCTTACTTTATTGATCGGAATGTCGGAGCTAAACCCGCACGGCGACTGAAATCGATGAACCGGCTCGCAGGGGCATTGTGGGATTGCTTCGCACGCGCGCCAATGACGGATCATTCGGTTTGGAGTATCCGGAACAATGCCCCGACGGCAGAGGTCCTACGGGGACAGACATCCATGCCCTCTCAGATGCACTGGCTGCCCATCGCTTGTTCAATTTCCTCCAGGGTGACGCAAACCCGCCTACGACCCATGACGCTTTAGACTTGATCGAGTTCGGATATGAAAAGATCGCCGAACCGCGACGTGGTAGCTTTCACGATTTCTTCGGTCACTACCATCTGGGGTTCACCCAAGCCGAAGGACAAGCTGCTTTCCGGCAAGAGATAAACCGCATCTTTGAACGCAACGGCATCGCTTATGAACTGATGGATACGGGACAAGTACAAAGAATCGCACCAGAAGTGTTGCGCGAAGCTTTGGCCCAAGCTGTTTTTCACAGTGGCGATCACATTCTAGATGAGTTGTTGGAAAGATCGCAGAGGCGATTTCTTGATCGTAATCCCCTTACTCGCCGGGAGTCACTGGAAACGTTATGGGACGCATGGGAAAGGCTGAAGTCACTTGAGGGAGGAAAGGACAAACGAGAATCCACTGAGAAGATCCTGAAGAAAGCCTCCGACGAACCTGAATTCAGACGGCTCCTTGAAGCTGAGGCGCGCGAGCTGACGAACATCGGCAACAGCTTTATGATCAGGCATGCGGAAATGGACAAGATTCCTATCACGGACGATGAGCATGTTGATTTCCTATTTCATCGCATGTTCGCGTCTATTCGACTCTTGCTCAAGAAAAGCGGCCGCTGCGGATGAATTTGGTTAAGTGATGTGAAAAGTCAGTTGAATTCAAAAAACTCATGGCTCTTAATCAGGGAAAACCCGCATCGGCCCCTTTAACTGATGCGGTCATCGCCGCGCTTGCGCGATTAGTGGATGACTCGCAGTCACCGACCGGGAGTCGTCAGCCAAGTCACTCAGAAATCGAAGAGCAGTTCCGCAGGGCTGACCTGATGCAGGCAGATCAAAACCAGTTCGGGCGGCCAATCGGCAAAGCCAAGCGAATTCGTCGAGTGTTGCATTGGGCTATCGAAAATGAAATCGAAAAGGGCGAGAAGCTCGTGTACCTCCTCGTTGCGCTGGTTCAAGGAGTAGGCGGATTCCGGGAGGGCTCTAGCAATTTCGTTGGGGGCGATGCCATTCAAGACTTGCGAGAAGCGTTTGCAATTGAAGGGTTCAGTCTGACGGAAAATGGGGAATTGCTACCCGTCATCCTCGATACACTTAGCGGTCCTAACCTAACCGAGGCTTTGAAGGCGTACGTGCGGCGGGCGCGGCGGGGTGTCCTTGACGCCGCCCTCATTACCGGCACAGGTAAAGATCTTGTCGAGGCAGTTGCCGCGCACGTCTTGGTCGAACGGTTCGGCAACTATTCGCAGAGCGCAAATTTTCCTACACTGCTCGGGCAGGCATTTGTTGCAGTCGGATTGTGCGCAATGACGAAAAGCAGTCCCACTGCGCAAGAACAGATGGAATTGTCCCTATACGATCTGGCCTGTGCTGTTAACCGACTCCGGAATCGCGAGGGTACGGGGCATGGCCGGCCCTTCTTACCAACCGTTACAGAGACCCAGTCGCGCACGGCGGTTCAGAGCATGGGGCTAGTAGCGGCTCTATTGCTGGACACACTCTAGGAAGAACATTCTTTCATTCACTCAGGCGCGTTTGTTAATAGCGCGGCATTTTCTTTAGCACAGATAGTATCTTTAGTTCTTAGGCGAAGTCCGATCCCATGAAGTAACCGTTTTATCGCTGAATAGGAGGATTAATTGGCTTATATTTCGATTTCTTCCGGTTCACGGAACATCGTGTTTGATCCAATTGATTTCTTAAGAGAGGCAATCGATGAGTTCCTTGAGTCAGGTTCTAAAC
>JBARHV010000204.1:0-14640 GCA_049799415.1 Silvibacterium sp. | reverse complement strand
AGGTGTCCCCGGTGGTCGACCAGGGAAGGGCGTTGACCGCGTCCGAGAAGTGCTTCTGAAATGCATGGTCGTACGCTGGGCCGGCGGTAGAACCGGTCTCCTGGGCAGCTTCTACGATCGCCCGCGTCATCAGCCCGCTGGTTAGTTTGGCCGCCGGCTTGTCTTGTAGATCGCGAATCTGTTCGAGGGTGACGAGCGCACCCTTTCCATCCCCGCCCAGCCGCTGCCCATTGAGCCGCGTCCACAGCAGCTCTCGCAGGGTCTCCTTATCGGAGATGGTGTAGTCCGAGAGGACCGAATTCACATCCGCCTCGACCTTGCTCGCGAACGCCCCGAAGGTCGCGTCATCCGAGACGAGGAGCGAGCTTGCAGGTTGACTGAGGGGAAAACTGAAACGGGGCAGGTCTGCGGCGGTGTTCACCGTCTTCTTCGCCTGTCCCAGGCTGGAACCAGTGGTGATGGCGCACAGGATGAGAACGGAGTACAGCGGGATGCGGCGCATAGGCGCTCCTTGATTGCTCGTAACGCATCATATCCGAATCTCGAAACAGTGGAAGCGGATCGTGCCGCATTTGTTCCGGATCCGGCAGACTGGCGGTTCAGAAACGGCCCTCCCCCGTTCTCTGCTACCCTAATGAGTTTGGATTCAAGCAAGGGAGCAAGTTAAAAATGGCCTTCAAGTTTAAAGGAGTCGATTTCATCGGCTTCGACAGCCTCCTCACCGACGACGAGCGCCTCGCCCGCGACACCGCGCGCCAGTTCATCGAGGACAACCTCATCCCCATCATCGAAGAGTGCAACCGTGAGGGCCGTTTTCCCCGCGAGCTCGTCCCGCAAATGGCCCATCTCGGCTTCTTCGGAGCCAACCTCCACGGCTACGGCTGCGCCGGCATGTCCAACGTTGAGTACGGCCTCGTCATGCAGGAGTTTGAGCGCGGAGACTCCGGCGTCCGCAGCTTCGTCAGCGTCCAGTCTGCCCTCGTCATGTACCCCATTTACACCTTCGGCTCCGACGAGCAAAAAGATTACTGGCTCCCAAAGCTCGCCACGGGAGAAAAACTCGGCTGCTTCGGCCTCACCGAACCCGACTTCGGCTCCAACCCTGGAGGCATGCGCACCCGAACCGTCAAATCCGGCGACGAATACATCCTCAACGGCGAAAAAATGTGGATCACCTCCGGCTCCATCTCCGACGTCGCCGTCATCTGGGCAAAAGTCTCCAATGAAGACGATCGCGTCCGCGGCTTCCTCGTAGAAACCAACCGTCCCGGCTTTTCCGCCTACGACGTCCACGGAAAATGGTCGCTCCGCGCCTCAGTGACCTCAGGCCTCTCGCTGCAGGACGTCCACATCCCCGCAAAAAACCTCATGCCCGGAACCGGCGGCCTCAAATCCCCGCTCATGTGCCTCAATCAGGCCCGCTACGGCATCAGTTGGGGAGCCATCGGCGCCGCCATGTCCTGCTACGACACCGCCCTCCAGTATTCGCTCCTCCGCAAGCAATTCCGCGATGAGCCCATCGCCAGTCACCAGCTCGTTCAGGAGAAACTCACCTGGATGATCTCCGAAATCACCAAGGCCCAACTGCTCGCCCTCCAGGTAGGCCGCCTCAAAGACGAAGGCAAGGTCAGCTTCGAGCACATCTCCATGGCCAAGCGCAACAATGTATGGATGGCCCTCGAATGCGCCCGCCTCGCCCGCGACATCCTCGGCGGCAACGGTATCACCGACGACTACCCTGTCATGCGCCACATGATGAACCTCGAATCCGTCAAAACCTACGAGGGCACGCACGACATCCACACCCTCATCATCGGCCAAAGCGTCACCGGAATCCCCGCCTACTAAAGCACGGCTCACCACGTATTTTGGAAAATACTCCGGAATCCTCTGACAGAACGGCCTCTCCTCTACGACCAACGGGAGTGGCCACAGAAGTTGGCTCCATGATGGCGCCGAAGGCACGTCCGCCTGGACGGCGAGTCCTAGCAACTCGGGGTCGTGATGAGAGTCTAATAAACATAGCGGCATGACTCTTCATCTTCCCAAGCTTGAGCGGCGTCCCGAGTTGGACGCCCTGCGCGGTCTCTTCCTCGTCTGGATGACGCTTACGCATCTCCCTACGCGTCTCGCCGACTGGGTCAACCAGCCTATTGGCTTTATCTCTTCGGCAGAGGGCTTCGTCTTCATGTCGGCCCTGCTGGTGGGCCGCATTTATATCCACGAAATGCAGCACGACGAGGCCGGAGTCCACTTCAAGCTGTTCAAGCGCTCGCTCAAGATCTACGGCTATCACCTGCTCCTGCTCTTCTTTGCCTTCACCGTGGCTGCCGCCTATGCTGTACACGCGCATCGCGCCGCAATCACCAACCTGCTCGACTTCTACCTCGCGCATCCCGGTACCGCCATCATCGGATCGCTGCTTCTGCTCTATTGCCCGCCTCTGCTCGATATCCTGCCCATGTACGTCATCTTCCTGGTCTTCACGCCGATCATCTTATCCATCGCCGTGCGCTTCGGCTGGAAGAAGATTCTCGCCGTCAGCATGCTCGTCTGGCTGCTCGCGCAGTTCGGCCTGCGCGACCTCGTGCACAACTACATTGTCCGCATCACCCACCTCCACATCCCCCTGCAGGAAACCGGGGCCTTCAATCTCTTCGCATGGCAGGCCGTCTGGATCGTCGGCCTCTGGCTCGGCGCCGGACTCGCCCGCGGCTTCGTTCCCTTTCGTTACATTCCCCGCTGGATCATCGCCGTCTGCGGAGTCATCAGCATCTTCTTTGTCTGCGCTCGCTACGGATGGCTCGGCCCCCACCTCAACCCCCAGACCTTCGGCCTTCGCGTCGACAAGTGGCAAATCGGCCCGCTCCGCGTCCTCAACCTCATCTGCTTCAGCGTGGTCTTCTACTGGATGCGCAAATACGTCGTCAAAGTCGTCGCCCGCGAGCCATTCCTCACCTTAGGCAAGGCCTCGCTGCAGGTCTTCTGCGCACATCTGTTCTTCGTCTTTGTAGGTCTTGCCCTGCTCTACGGAGAAATGGAGCAGCTCCACTTCTGGACCGCCGTCATCCTCATCGCAGTCACGCTCGTCTCGCTCATCTTCGTGGCCGCCCGAGAAGTCCGCAAGCGCCGCAAAAAGAAAACCCAGGCCACAACACCAAAGCCCGCCGACGAGCCCATCGTGTCACAATAGGGCGTTGGCAAAGATTGACAACCAGTGTACACATGGATTGAGGCCACACTATGCCTACTAGAAACGTGAATCTAACCGCAGAACTCGATCATTTTGTAATTGCAAAAATCAAGAGCGGGCGCTACGAAAACGCCAGTGAGGTAGTACGCGCAGCCCTGCGCACTCTCGAACGCGATGAACGCGAGTATGAAACGAAACTAGCCGCCTTGCGAGCTGCAATTAAAGAAGGAGAAGAGAGTGGCATCGCCGAACCCGGCAGCTTTGAGCGTGTGCGCAAAAAACTGAACCTTGCTGCACGAAATAAATACGCCGGCGCGGGCAAATCCACGACCGACGGGAGTGGCCGCAAAAGTCACCCCTAAGAATGGCGCCGAAGGCGCGTGTGCCCGTGACGGCCAGTCACACGGCGACCATGAATGTATCTTCCGTCCGCATCACCGAGCGGTAAAGCGTATCCCGCTCTACCGGAACCCGTCCGGCCATTGTAATCAGTCGCATCAGTTCCTCGCGCCGCATGCCCTGCGGAGTCGTCGCTCCCGCGTCGTGGTAAATCTTCTCTTCGATCACGGTCCCGTCCACATCATCCGCGCCAAACCGTAGCGCAATCTGCGCAATCTTCGCCGTCATCATCTGCCAGTACGCCTTGATGTGCGGAAAATTATCCAGCAGCAAACGGCTCACCGCGATCTGCCGGATATCCATCAGTCCAGTCGTGCGCGGCAAGTGCTGGAGCGGCGTGTTGTCCGGATGGAACGCCAGCGGAATAAACGTCTGGAACCCATGCGTCTCGTCCTGCAGCGCGCGCAGCTTAAGCAGGTGGTCCACGCGGTCTTCATCGTTCTCAATGTGCCCGTACAGCATCGTCGCGTTCGACTTCAGCCCTGCCTCGTGTACCATCCGCGCCGTTTCCAGCCACTCATCGCCGTCAATCTTGTGATCGCAAATGATATGCCGCACGCGGTCCGCAAAAATCTCCGCGCCGCCGCCCGGCATCGAGTCCACTCCCGCAGCCTTCAACTTCTTCAGCGTCTCCGGAATCGTCAGCTTCGCCCGCCGCGCCAGAAATGCAATCTCCACCATCGTGAAGGCCTTGACGTGCACCTTCGGAAACCGCTCCTTGAGTCCGGCAATCAGGTCCAGAAAATACTCCAGCGGCAAATCCGGATGCAGGCCGCCCACAATATGGAACTCCGTCACCGCCTCGCTGTAGCCCGAGGCCGCCGTCTCCCACGCCTGCTCCAGCGCCATCGTGTACGAGCCTTCCGCGCCCTTCTTGCGCCCGAACGCGCACAGCCGGCACGCCGCCACGCACACATTCGTCGGATTAATGTGGCGATTCACATTGAAGTACGCAACATCGCCGTGCATCTTTTCGCGCACATAGTTCGCCAGCCATCCCACCGCCAACACATCCGGCGAACCATACAGCGCCAGCCCGTCCTCAAAGCTCAGGCGTTTCCCGTCCAGCACCTTCGCCGCAATCGGCTCCAGCCGCGCATCATCGGTAGAAAAGGGTCTGGGCTCTGTCATAACGTCTGCTCCGTTTTCCTCACCCTCCATGATAATTCACCAGCCGCGTGCCGGGCGCGGGCGGTCTGCTCCGATAGAGCCGGATTCGGCGCAATGAAAATCTACCCATGAATGATTCCTAAAACGTAACCTCCAGGGAACAATCCGGAACAACATCGCCGCATAACGGAACTTTCCGGCTGCGAATTTGCGTACTCACTGTTACCATTCGTCAGGAACACTCAGCATTGCAGTGTTTTAGAATCGCAGAACCAGAAGTCGCACCACCGCCAGTCACAACATAAGGAATCGCAACACGAATTGCATATCAGGACTTATTCATTGCCTCATTGCATGAAATTTTTAGCTCGCCTTGCCTCCTGCGCAGCCTCGTGCGGCGTCCTCTGCGCCCTCTTTTTTCCGATCGCCCACGCAGCCCAGAACAAGCCCATCTCCTCGCCTGCCGTTTTCCCTGCGCTCACCACTTACAACCTGGACAAAGCGAAGCTGAACCTTCCCTCCGACTTTGCCGCGCCGCTTGACCTGCTCCTCATCTCCTTCCGGCCCGAGCAGCAAACGCAGATCAATACCTGGATGCCCGTCGCCCAGGCCCTCCAGCACACCAATTTCAACTTCCGCTGGTACCGCATGCCCGCCTCCAGTCAGGAAAATTTCGTCTTCCGCTGGTGGGACAACGCCTCCATGCGCAGCGATGAAACCGATCCCGAGACCTATCCCTGGATCGTTCCGCTGTACGTCGATCTAGACGGCTTCCGCCGTAGTCTTCAGATTCCCAACGTGCATCAGGTCGCCATTCGCCTTGTCAATAAGCAGGGCCGCGTCCTCTGGAGCGCAGATGGACCAATGACGCCGGCGAAGCGTGACTCGCTCGCCGCCGCCGTCGTCGCCGCCGCAAAATAAACCGCCGCAGCGCACAGGTAAGGCAACAACACCTCGCTGATGGCATTCAAGACTTATTTGGTGACGCTCCTGAATTGGTTCCTTCAGCGAAGCGAGTTAAGGGATTGTTCCAGCTCCTGCTGGGTAGCGTCGTCTAACTTCTTACCGTCCGAGGTCAGGTAGAAGACATCGATGGCCATTTCGCCTTCTGTGTCGATCAGCGCTACCTCGATATTGCAGTTGTGCTCGGCGAAGGCCAGCACAATGGCTCGAAGCAATCCCGGCGTGTCCTGGGCCACCACCTGCAACAGCGTGCTGTGGCTGGAGGATTCATTGTCGAAATCCACTCGTGTTTCGACGGCAACCTTGGACTGGGTACGGCGGCTGGTGTGGCTTCGGGACTGCAGAAGTTTTTCTACTGGAGTTTTTTTCGAGACTACGTCGCGGGCGCTTTCGAGGAAGCGGTCTATCTCAGATGGGTTGAGCGCGAGCGTTTGAAATGGGTCGGTGAACTGAAAGGTATCGACGATGACTCCGGCGTCGTTCGAGAAGGCGTCGGCTTTCACGATGTTCATGCCCCATGAGGAGAGAACTCCGGCCATGTCAGCAAAGAGATAAGGGCGGTCCTTGGTGATGAGGGTAACTTCGTTGAGCTGGCGGTGGATGCGGAAGGTATGTTGAATGGGATCTTCGGCGAGGCTAGCGGCCAGTTTGAAGTGGCTGCGAATCTGGTCGGGCAGACGCGTCTGGAGGTAGCGCTGCGGAAGCCCTTCGAGGAAAGCGCGAATCTCGTCGGCCTTGTCGGGAATGAGAGCGGTGATGCGGTTGAGAAGCGCGGGATCATTCTGAACGTGGTAGCGGGCCTCGTCCACGCTGCGGTCAATGAAGTTGGAAGCGGCAATATAAAGCTGCCAGAGGTTCTCCGCCTTCCACGGAGTGAGCGCTTCCGGAGCCACCGCTTTGATGTCGGCATAGGTCATCAACGTGAGCCCTTTGAGATGCTGCTGCGAACTCATTTTCTTGGCAAAAACGCGGATCGTCTCCGGCGCAAAGATGTCGCGTCTCAGCGCGGCAGACATGTCGAGATGGCTGCGGATAAGGCGGCGAACAGTTTCGCGCTCTTCGGAGTCGAACTCGAGGCGGGCGAAGAGATTTTCCGATAACTCGATGCTCTGGATGGCGTGGTTGCCGGTGCGGCGCGCCTTGCCGGTGTCGTGCATCAGGATGGCGAGCAGGAGCAGATCAAGCCGATCGATCTCTGGCAGAAGCGTGGCCAGGCGTTTTTCCCAATCATGATGCGGCTGGCGCAGTGCATGGATGTTATCGATCACCAGAAAAGTGTGCTCGTCCACGGTGTAGCGGTGGTAGGAATCACGGATGACGAGCGAATCAATGCCGTGGAACTCCGGGATGAGCAGTTCCAGGATGCCGAGCGCGTGCATGGTGCGCAGGGCGTGCGCGGCGTAAGGGCCCAGCAGGACTTCGCGCAGACAATTCCACAAATACGGGCCTTCAGGCATCTGCACGGCGAGCACAGGAAGGTTATCGACGATGCGGTCTTCGGCGTTCTGGCTGAGCTTGTAGCCGTGCGTGGCGATGATGCCGAAGATGCGCAGGATAGCGTCGCCGTCGATACCGGTGGCCGTCTCCGAGAGAACGAGGTGGTCCTGTTCAAGAAAAAAATCGGTTCCCGGAACCGGCGTGCGCTTGCGGCGGAACTGCTTGTAGAAGGAACGGCGCGGCGGCGGCAGGGCGTCGATCAGCAGCGCGGCGCGACGGTAAATAGTGCGGGCCTGTCGGTAGTAGGTGCGCATCCAATAGGCGGGGTCTGCGGACCCCCGTGTTTCCAGGCCGATGCTTTGCTCGGCGGCTTCGTCCTGCGCGTGCCAGTCCAGCGTATTATTGTCGCGCTTATAGCGGTAGTGGAGAAAACATCGCGCTGCGGCGAGAAAGTCAAAGGCGTATTCACGCTCGCCGTGGGTTCCGTACAGGCCGCTGCCGGCGGGTTTGGGCCAGGATTTCGTTTCGTGCAGCGAGTTGAGCAAAGCGAGCCATTGCGCAAGATGGTAGTCGCGGAGACCGCCGGGACATTCCTTGATATTGGGCTCAAGGTGAAAAATTGTGTTGCCGTATTTGGCGTGACGGGAGCGGGCAATCTCGGTAAGGTTCTGAACAATGGTGTCCCAGTCGCGGAGGGCAAGTGTAGGAAGCACTTCGCCTTCAAGGCGCCGGTAGAGCGCAAGGTCTCCGGCGAGGAAGCGGCGGTCGAGCAGCGAGATGGTGAACTCAAGGTTGTCAGGATTGACCTTGTCGCACTCTTTCAGCGTGCGCGTGGAGGGGCTGGCGCGGAGGCCGGTATCCCACATGGCCTGGGTAACGGCGCGAAGAGTCTGGTGGAAGTCGCGCTCGACGGATTCGCTGGAACAAAGGTAGAGGACATCGACGTCGGAGTAGGGAAAGAGTTCGCGGCGGCCGTAGCCTCCGGTGGCGACCAGGGTGATGCCGGTGCGGGCGGCCTCTCCGGCGAGCGAAGCCCATATTTTTCCCACGACGTTGTCAACGATGGCGGCGCGGCGGCGAATGGCCGCGGAGCCGTCGCCTGTGCGCTCAAAGGTCTGGCGCAGGTCGGCGCTCTCCCGTTCGTACAGGTCTCGCAACGGCGGCGGAGGACTGGAGAGCGCATTCATGGGCAATTCACAAAGTTTGAGATAGACCTGTGTGATGACCGGTGGGAGCGCCGCCGGCCGCTGCTGAAATATTGCCATGCAACCGGGTGGTCCGGCTGCGCTTTTAGACCGCGTTTCCTGCTTTAGAGTGCTGAGCTGCCGCGTTCGTCATTGCGAATGCGGATCGCGTCGTCGATCTTGGAGAGGAAGATTTTTCCGTCTCCGATTTTGCCGGTGCGGGCGGAGGAAAGTATGGCCTGCACTGCCTTTTCCGCGAGTTCGTCGGGCACAACCATTTCGAGTTTTACCTTGGGGAGAAGGTCGACGGTGTATTCGCGTCCCCGGTAAAACTCGGTATGGCCTTTCTGGCGGCCGTGGCCCCGCGCTTCAAGAATGGTCATGCCTTCAATGCCGACTTCAAGGAGAGCGTCCTTGACGGCGTCAAGCTTGGATGGCTGGATAATCGCTTCAATCTTCTGCATAGTTTAAGAATTCCCGGCCAAAAAAGAGTATCAGGTTTGTGACACTTAGGGCGCGCCATCGAAGCATGACATGCCTTATGAACCAAATTCATAGCCCTCCTCGCCATGCTGAGTTACATCCAGGCCTTCGACTTCATGCTCGCGGGACACGCGCAGACCAATGGTGAGATCAACCAGTTTGAGCAGGATGAGGGTCCCGACGATGGAGATGGTCCAGGCAATAGCAACACCGACAAACTGGTTAAAGAATTGATGCCAGTTCCCCTGGATCAGGCCCGAGGGAAGAATGGCTCCGGTTTTTGCGTCTTTGAAGATGGGGTTGATGGCGCTGGTGGCAAAAACGCCGGTGAGGATGGCCCCAAGGGTGCCTCCGGCCCCGTGAACGCCGAAGGCGTCGAGGGAATCATCGTATCCAAACCACGTCTTGACCTTGACCACCATGAAGAAGCAGAAGACCCCGGCGAGTACGCCGATAACCAGCGCCGACATAGGCTGGACAAAGCCGGCGGCAGGGGTGATGGCAACAAGTCCAGCGACGGCTCCGGAGATGACGCCGAGGGCGGAGGGCTTGCCGCTGCGAATCCATTCGGCTGCGGCCCAGCTAAGCGCTGCCGCTGCCGCTGCGAATTGGGTGTTGACGAAGGCGCCGGTGGCAAGCGGTCCCGAGCCCAGTGCGCTGCCCGCGTTGAAGCCGAACCATCCGAACCACAGCAGGCATGCCCCGATAAAGCTGAGGACAACGGAGTGCGGCGGCATAGCTTCGCGCGGATAGCCCACGCGCTTGCCAAGATAAATGGCGCAGACAAGAGCCGATACGCCTGACGTGACATGAACAACGGTTCCGCCCGCGAAGTCCAGGCAGGGGAAGCGCCCGCCCAGCGATGCGTTGAGCAGGCCGCCCTTGCCCCACACCATGTGGGCCATGGGCGCATAGACGATGACCGACCAGAGCGTGAGGAAGACGGCCATGGCGCTGAACTTCATGCGCTCGGCGAAGGCTCCCGTGATGAGCGCCGGGGTAATGATGGCGAACATCAGCTGGTAGATCATGAAGGTCTGCAGCGGAATAGTAGCGGAGTAGGCCGGGTCGGGCGAGAGACCGACGCCGCGCAGGAAGAGATGATGCAGGCCGCCGATAAAAGCGGTTCCGGAATCAAAAGCCAAGCTGTAAGTAAGCAGCGCCCAGAGCACGGTGATGATGCACATCATGGCCATGCACTGCATAAGAATGGAAAGCACGTTCTTGCGGCGGACCAGGCCCCCATAAAAGAGCGCCAGGCCCGGACCGGTCATCAACAGAACCAGGGCCGCGCTGACCAGCATCCAGGAGTTGTCTGCCGAGGACTGCGCCTGGGCTATCTGGGCCTGGAGCTGGGCGATCTGAGTAGAGGTTGCAGCTGCGGTTGTTTGCGCGAAGCAGTGACAGCTTGAGCACAGCGCGAGCAGAGGAAGAATCCTGCGACTACGAGAAAGCATTCGTACCTCAAACTTGGTGATCGACCGCCCATTCAACAGACCGAAACTGCGTCCCGGAACCTGCATCCCGGAAAAGCCTTTCTGCTGTTGCAACAAAGGCGGAAACTTCGCGCGCGCCTGCAGTAGCCAATCACAAGAGGTCCCAGGCGCAAACAGGCGGTTGTGCTTCCAGCCTAAATTCCGTGGGAAACAAAAAAATCGGTATTAAAAAAAATGATAGGCGAAATTCGTTCTGCTTATGGAGCCGGGGCTTCGCGCCTGCACGAGATTGCCGTTTCCGTTGCCATCTGTGGGTGGTAGTCTCGCTGGCATGAAAAAGATCGGGCTGCTCCTGCTCGTTGTGCTGCCTGTTTCCCTCCTGGCTTTCTCACAGACCACAACTGCTTCTGACTCCGCTACGACTGCGGTCGCTGCGTTGCCGCCAGCACAGGTGGTTACGTTGGGCAATTCAGTGGTTCCACTGACCGGGCAGTGGAAGTTTTCGCCGGGCGACTCGCCGTGGGTAAACGGTTTGCCGGTTTGGGCGCAGCCAGGGTACGACGACTCGAAGTGGGCGGCGATGGACATGACGCCGAAGTCTGGTTCCGTCAATGTGCAACTTGGCACAGAGGGATATATTCCCGGCTGGACGAAGCGCGGTTATCCCGGCTTGAGTGGTTATGCATGGTACCGGCTGCGGGTGAAGGTGGCAGATCCTGGACAGCGGCTGTGGCTCAAGATGCCCAACGATTTTGATGACGCCTTTCAGGTCTACGCCAACGGGCATTTCGCAGGGCAGTTTGGAGATTTTCTCCAAAACCATGTCCGGCTGTTTTCGGCAGAACCAGTCTCTCTTAAATTGCCCGGGCCCGGGCTGGACGGCACGATTGACCTCGCAGTGCGGTTTTACATGTCCCCCTCGACACGATTCATCAGCCCCGACGCGGGTGGCATGCACGGACCTCCGTCGCTGGGACTCGCGTCCACCTTACGCCTGCTGCAATATGCGGAGAAGGAGGGGCTCCTGCGCAGCCAGTTCGGCAATTTCATGGAGGCATTTCTATTCCTGCTCGTGGCGCCGTTGGCGTTGTGGGCGTGGTTTTACAACCGGCAGGAGCGCGCGTGGCTGTGGTTCTTTCTCGCGCTGGTGTGGGACTCGCTCTCCATCCTCTCGGCTGCGCTCGGATCCGTAACGACTGCGATGAGTCAAACGGCAACCGTCCTGATAAGCGTCGTTATGTTGCCTTTCTGGACCATGTTCTGGTGGAACTGGTTCGGGCTGCGCGAAAAGCGCTGGATTCCACGCGCCGCATGGATCGTGGTGACGATGGAAACAGTGACCGCATTCTGCGCACAATCGCCATTGCTCGGCCTGAGGTTTGTGCCGATGCCGGCGTTGCACTGGTTCAACGTGGCGATGGTCTGTTGCATGGCAGCCATCACCCTGCTGCAGATCATCATTCTGGTAGAAGGCTTTCGCCTCCACCGGACTGAGGCGCTGCTCGCTGCCTTGCCCATCCTGCTGGGCTTGTTCAACGCTCTATCAGGCTTTCTTCTCGTCGCCTTCAATATCCCCAACGAGTTCTTTCCCTTCGGCCTCGGAATTTATTTCGCCAACATCGTCGTAATCCTGATGGTTCTGATCGTCTGCATCCTGGCACTGCGCCGCTTTGTGGGGACGCAGGTACGGGAATCGCTGGTGCGGCAGGCTGTTAGGAAGGACCTCGAACAGGCGCAGCAGCTCCAGCAGCGTGTGCTGATTCCAGAGGCGATCGCGTCGAAGCACTTTACCATTGAAGCCGAGTATCTGCCCGCGCAAACCGTCGGCGGAGACTTTTTCCAGACGCTGACGAAGCCGGACGGGACGTTGCTGGTGGTGATTGGAGATGTTTCGGGCAAAGGCGTAAGTGCAGCCATGCTGGTTGCTGTGCTGGTAGGAGCAATTCGAAGCCATGCCCACTTCAACTCTGACCCCTCGTCGATGCTCGCTATGCTGAACGAACGCCTCCTGGGCCGCTCCGGCGGCCATTTCGCGACGTGCATCGTGGCGGAGATTCGCCCCGATGGGACGATGCGGGTTGCCAATGCCGGGCACCTGCCGCCGTATCAGAATGGCAAGGAGTTGGAGTTGGAAGGCTCGCTGCCGTTGGGGATTGCCGAGGAAGCAGAGTATTCGGTGCAGACGTTCGCACTGCAGCCTGGGGACCGGCTTACGTTTATGACAGACGGTGTGGTGGAGGCGACGAATGCGGCGAAGGAGCTTTTCGGCTTTGAGCGTACCCGTGAGATCAGCCGCCAGCACGCAGCGGCCATTGTGGAACAGGCACAGGGCTTTGGACAGCAGGACGACATTACAGTGCTTGGAGTGGCTTTTGTCGGTGCGGCGGGTTGAGGGTTGTGGGTTCCCAGCCTTGGTGCACAGAAGAGCGGGCGCTGAGGATGGGGCAACCATGCATTGTGACTGAGACTGATCGCTATACGCTGCTTTTTGTCCCGGAGGGAGAGGCGTTATAGTAAAGGTATGAGTGATGTTGCGCAGGATCGGTATCTATTTGGGGCGCTGGAGAGCAGCGCCAAGAACCGCGAGAAGCTCAAAGAGGTAAGTTACGGTTACGAGCAGCCGGAGGGCATCTTTCTGACTTCGCTGGATGCTGCGATCAATTGGGTGCGCAAAAGCTCGATCTGGCCGATGACCTTCGGGCTGGCCTGCTGTGCCATCGAGATGATGTCGATGGGCGCTTCCCGGTTTGACGTGGCACGCTTCGGCGCTGAGGTGTTTCGCCCCTCGCCGCGCCAGTCCGACCTGATGGTGATTGCGGGAAGGGTATCGCAGAAGATGGCTCCCGTGATCCGCCGGCTGTATGACCAGATGCCGGAGCCGAAATGGGTCATCTCGATGGGCGCATGTGCGACCTCGGGCGGCGTGTTTAACAACTATGCACTACTCCAGGGGGTGAATCAGGTGATTCCCGTGGATGTATACGTGCCCGGATGCCCGCCACGGCCGGAGCAGTTGATTTATGCGATCACCCTGCTGCAGGAGAAGATCCAGCGCGAGCGCGGCAGCCTGAAGCGGGTCCTGAATCTTCAGTAAGGTGTTTATCGTCAATCGCCGTGCGTGACCTTTCAGGGCCGGACTGCGTCTTTATGGATGGACAGGCGCGGTTTTCGTCTTTCCCTGTCGTTGAGAGTCAGTAACGAATCTGATTCCCAAAAAAGGTTGTTGCACTTCAGGCAACCGATTCAAGGATTTATGCTCTAAGCTAGTTGAAAGTGTGGTAACTTGGTATTTCGTGGTTTTGGGGCGATTTCTGTCCGTTGTGTCTATATTTCTGGCTTACTTTCCAATAAGCTGTAAAGTTCTTTTTGTATGACTTCCCAATGGTTGCGGAGGATACACGCATGCAGTCTCGTTTGTTTCAGTCATTAAGCCGGATTCTGTTGGCCGGATGCGTCCTAGGAGTGGGCGCGTCGGGCATGTACGCGCAGAGTTCCTCGTCTTTGCCGGCTGCTCCCGCGGAGCAGTCTCCTTCCCGTGTGGATATTTTCGCCGGATACTCCTACATTGCTCCCAAAGCCACCGTGCAGACACCACTTGGGAATGGCACTTACTTCCCTCAACAGCCTTCTGCTGTTGACGAAGGTGTCGTGGCAAGCGGGGCCTACTACTTCAACCGCTATGTTGGCGGTCAGATCGAGTACGGAAACCACCAGGAAGGGAAAAATGACGGGCTGCAGACCGCGCAGGCCGGCATCATCTTCCGCCTCCCGCTCGAGTCCGAAGGAATCGAACCCTTCATTCATGGCTTGGCTGGCGGAGTTCGCTTTGGCGGACCAAACGACGAGCCCATCGCGGCTCACGCATACACCTGGGGTCCGGCCCTGACGGCTGGCGGTGGTTTGGATTACAACCTTCCCTGGTTTAACCACCATGTGTCCCTCCGCCTCTTCCAGGCTGACTACGAATACTTCCATGTGAACTTCGGCCCGCAGGCAGCTACGGGTGGCCGTCTGAACGCCGATACCGCGCGCCTCAGCGGCGGCCTGGTGCTGCATCTCGGAAACCTCGTTCCTCCGCCTCCGGTGGCTTATGCCTGCTCGGCAAGCCCCTCTGCTGCGGTATTCCCCGGCGAGCCGGTTACGATTACCGGAACCGCCACCTACCTGAACCCGAAAAAGACCGCTACCTATAGCTGGTCCGGCTCGGGAGCGAGCGGTTCGAGCTCGACGGTAACCATCGACACAGGCAGCCTGGCTCCAGGCAGCTACACAGTGAACGGTCATGTGACTGAGGGCCTGAAGGCCGGTCAATCGGCGGATTGCACCTCGCAGTTCACCGTGAAGCAGTTTGAGCCTCCAACAGTTAGCTGCGTTGCGAACCCCACCAACGTGAACCCGGGCGACAGCTCGACGATCACGGCGACTGGTGTAAGCC
>JBARHV010000203.1:0-6836 GCA_049799415.1 Silvibacterium sp. | reverse complement strand
TGGCAAAGAGCAGGACCCGCTTATTGGCAATCCCGGTGGTGGCGGTACGTTCACCATCCCGCAGCGGCCGGTCCGCCGACGATTGCAGGGACTGCCGCAGTTTGTCACGGTGCGCGCGGGTGAGTATTGTTATCTTCCAAGCATGACGGCGCTCAAGTGGATTGCGGAGGGCAACGACGCTGACCGATAACGTTTCTGATGAACCGCGCCGCACCGGCGGCAAGAAAACAGATAGGAGACAAGCGAATGGCACAAAAACAAGAGGAAACCAAACGCCCTGGCTTTAGGACGGGCCAGACCAGTGAATTCATGGTCATCGCGCCTTTAAAAACAGGCGGAGCAGACCGGCTGCGAAAGAAATTCCCAGGCGGATTTTCACCCGAAGGGGCAAAGAAGATCGATAGCGTGGGGACGGTGCACGATCTGCGGTTCACCATCTTCGCCAACGACACCATGCTCCTCTTTTGTTCCGTATTTGACGGTGATTGGGACTCCTATATTCACGACTTTTCGACGTTCATTCCGGAAGCGCTCGATGCGACGTTTGAGGAGCTGGAAGGCTATCCTGGAATCCGCAGCCCGGAGGTCAAGGACTTCATCCTGAAGTATCAGGTGACAGCTACGGCGTTCTATAGCGCGCACCCGGATGCGACCGTGAAGCAGATCAAAAGCGCATTGAAGACCAAAGCAGCCTTTGAGGCGTTGCTCGACACCGCCTCTGGTTGATTCTCCCAGGCCCGGCTCTGTCAGCCGAATTGCAAACCGCAAGGAGAACATCCGATGAACAATGGCCAGTACTATCGTTCTGCGGAACTCGTCGACCTGATTCACAAAAATTTCTCGGGGTTCCATGCAGGCTACCGCGGCGTGCACGCGTCTGGCCGGTATTATGCCGCTATCTTCAAAGCGTCTGGCGAGGCAGGGAAGATAAGTCGGGCGGCCCATTTCCAGGGCGCACCAGTTTCCGCGACGGTCCGTTATTCGAATGCTCCGTCGGGCTATCCCTTCCGTCCGGCCAATGCAACCTCGATGGCGGTGAAATTCTATCTTGAGGACGGCACCGTTACCGACATCATTGCTTTGCCGATCCCGCTTTTCGTCGCCCGTCACCCAGACGAAGTCTTTGAACTTCTGACAGCGAGCACGCCTGACGCAACCACTGGCAATCAGGATATCGAGAAAGTGCAGGGATTCTTTAAAGAACATCCATGGCTATTGCCCGCCTTTCAGGCCGCAATGAGCATTCCCGCTTCTACGAGCTTTGCGCAAACCCCCTACCACCCTCTGCATGCCTTTCGCTTTGTGAATCGAGCGGGCGAGTCGGTGTACGGCCGCTACCACTGGATGCCTGTTGCCGGCGCTGCCTCGCAGAGCGTGGAGCAGTTACAAGCGCTAGCGCCGAACTATCTCTTTGAAGAACTAGAGGAACGCTTGCGGAAGGCGCCCGTCTATTTCGACCTTGTGTTGCAGCTCGCTGCGGATGATGATCCGACGGACGATCCCAGCGCTGCATGGCCGGAAGACCGTATCCGCGTAAAGCTGGGCTCGCTTGAAATCCATAGGCCGACATCCGTAGAAGAGATCGGCGATCCGGTTATGCTGCACGATCCAACGCGCGTGACGGATGGCATTGAGCTCACCGACGATCCTATCCTTGCAGCACGGCGCGGTATCTATGAGGTTTCTGTCGCGCACCGCACCGGAGGCTGGAAGGGCCGTCAGGCGGCTACAGAGCTGGCCGGGTGTCCGTTCATGGGAGTCACCAAACCGGGGCATGGACGCTGAGTCGAGCGCGGCTACTGAGGCCAAACCAGATCACATGGACGAGAAGTCTATATCGGACAAATGGCTTCCGCTGTCAACTGTCGCCAACAGGCCAATGCGCTCATCGAGAGGGCGTTGCCGCTTCTGTCAACACAAGGGCGATTCTCGATAATGATCCTGCTCCGATCATTTCCGAGTAGCCGGTCACCCAGGCAAATCAGATCAGATCAGAACATGAGCCCATGTAAGAATGTCTGGCAGGCAAGCAATGGGCATCTCCCGGACTCCTCGTCCTGTCATCCAGGTTCTCGGCATCCGCAAGACCTACGGCGCGACGATCGCCGTCTCCGATGTTTCGTTTGAAGTCAATGAAGGTGAAATCTTCGGCCTGATCGGACCAAACGGTGCGGGAAAGACGACGACCCTGGAGTGCGTCGAAGGAGTACGCCGACCGGATCGTGGCACCATTTCGATCCTGGGATTGGATCCGTTCCGCGACATTTATCGGCTGCAGAACCGAATCGGCGTGCAGCTCCAGCAGGCGCAGCTTCAGAAGAGAATCAAGGTATGGGAGGCGGTGGATTTGTGGGCTTCGCTGTACACGAAGGCGGTGGACAGCGACCGGCTGCTGGAGCAACTCGGCCTCACCGACAAACGGAACGCATGGTTCATGACGCTCTCAGGAGGCCAGAAGCAGAGGCTGTTCATTGCCCTGGCGCTGATCAACGATCCGGAGGTCGTGTTTCTGGATGAGCTGACCACCGGACTCGATCCTCAGTCGAGGCGGGCGATCTGGGAACTGGTGCGCAGCATTCGCGACCGTGGCAAGACGATCCTGATGACCACGCATCTGATGGAGGAGGCCGAGCGCCTGTGCGACCGCGTGGCGATTGTCGAGCACGGAAAGATCATGGACGTCGGCAGCCCTGAAGAACTGGTGCGGCGGCATTGTCCCACCCGGACCGTCATCCTCACCACAGACAGCACGCTCGCCGAAGAACAGCTGCGCGCAATCTCCTCTGTGGAGAGGGTGACGAGGCGCGAGGCACAGTTCACGGTTCAGGGGCTGGGTGACGACTTCGTGACCGACGTGATCCAGTGTCTTTCCGACAATCGCATTCGAGTCACCGAGTTTCGTACCGTGCTGCCCAGCTTGGAAGACGTCTTTCTCAAGCTCACGGGGCACTCAATTCGCGATTAGGAGAGACGAGGCAAAGAGACCAACTATGTTCCGCGGACTTTGGAAACTTACCTGGCTGGAGATCAAGATCTTCCTGCGAGAGCCGCTCGGGGCGTTCGGCTCGATC
The DNA here is from genome assembly GCA_049799415.1 of Silvibacterium sp. Classification (GTDB taxonomy): domain Bacteria; phylum Acidobacteriota; class Terriglobia; order Terriglobales; family Acidobacteriaceae; genus Silvibacterium. Next base: position 3,765 of record JBARHV010000203.1, on the reverse strand, counting down.
GTGCTTCCTGTGCTGGTGTTCGTCGTCGTGGGCCGGTGGCTGGGCGCCGAAAACATGCCCCACGCAACAACGGATGACTCCGAGTTTCTGCTTGTGAAGCTGCCGGTCTTGACGGCGGTGCTGATCATCCTGAGCGCGGTATTGTCGCTGGTAACGATTATTTCGATTTATCGCGAGGGCGGCATTCTCCGGCGGCTGCGGGCCACGCCGTTGCGGCCGCAGACCATCCTGACCGCACATGTTCTGGTAAAGCTGGCGCTGACGCTCGTCACCATGGCTTTGATGGTGCTGGCGGGCAAGCGCTATTACCCGGTCCATGTGCATTTTCCAATTTTTAGCTTTGCGATGGCTCTGCTGATCAGCACGTGGAGCATCCTCTCTGTCGGATTTCTGATAGCAAGTCTGGTGCCGACCGCGCGATTTGCGCAGCCGATCGGCGCGGCCATCATGTATCCGATGGTGGCCCTGTGCGGGCTGTTCATTCCGCTCAAGTCTCTGCCGCCCGTCTTCCATGCCGTGGCGCGGGTCATCCCGCTGACCTATGCGGTGCAGCTGCTCGAAGGGGTCTGGAAAGGAGAGGCATGGTCGGCGCACATGGGCGACGTCGCCGCCCTTGTCGTCATATTCACGGTCTGCACAGTGCTCTCAGCAAAGGTATTTCGCTGGGAGTAGGCTCGCCAGCACTGGAATTTTGCAAAAAATCTACGGCTCTGGCCCGTACAACTCCCCTTCGCTCACCACCGGCTCCGTGCCCTGCGCCTTCGTAGCCCGCTGCGCCGAGCCGAACATCGCGCCACGCGCAACGTTGACCGGAGCAAAACGCATGAACCCAATTGGCTCTGCGACGTCGTCGTAAATCGCTTCCATTCCGCCCTTCATCAGATACGTCTCATGCCAGAAGCCGGTCCCTTCCGAATCCCGCAGAAAATTCTTCCACCATGCGCGATGCGGCTCCGAGCGCGTCCACTTCAGCAGCGACTCCATATCGCGCCAGTATTGACGCATGCCCGCATGAACAGGAAACAGCGAGAACAGAAAATTCTCATGCACCAGCAACCCGTCCGGCTGCTCAGCCACCGATTTTGAAATCCGCGGCCCGAACCCGAACAGCGTCTTCAGCCCGGTCAGCCGATTCACCCGCATTCCAAGATAGATCACGACCAGGTTCGGATACTGCGACAAATCCACCGTCCGGCGAGTGACTGGAGTAGCCATAAACGCAACCTCGCCGTTTAGACTCCTCGACCTTTGCCGTTGGTTCTTTCTTTTCGATCACCCAGGGCATCGCCCCGCCGTAACCCGTGGAAGCGAGACAAAAATCAGGCCTTCGCCGCGAGCCTCAGTTTCCCGCGACCCGATTCGCGGCCAGGAAATCTTTGGCTTCGGCCAGCTCCGGACGCGAAGAGTCCGCGCCATCGTCGGTCAAGTGAAGCAGCGCGGCATAATACTGCGCGGCCGCCGCCTTGTCCCCAGACTCCGCCGCCGCCTCACCGGCGTGATAGAGTCCATTGAACCGCCCGGGGCTCAGTTTGAGCGCCACGCGATATTCCGCCAGCGCCTGTCGCGGCTCGTGCGATGCGAGCAGCATGTCGCCCAGCATCTCGCGCGCGGGAATATCCACTTCGGCTTGGCCCACTTTGTCCTGCAAATCCGCGGCCGCGCGCATACTCTTCAGCGCATCGTCCTGCTGGCCCGCTGCAAAGCTCGCCCAGGCTGCAATCTCGTCGCGCACGATCCGCGTTCCCGTCGAGTCCGCAACATAAGCGTCTCTGCCCTTGCGCACCTCGTTGATCCGCGCGTCGAATTGCTCCAGATCGGCCCGCGCCTGTCCCGCACGGTGCAAATGGCCATCCCCGATCGCACGCGCCCACCAGGTTATCGCCGCATCCTCAGGACGCACGCCGGGCACAGGCTTCAGCGCCGCCGCACTGCGCCAGTCGCGCATCTCCAGCGCATAAAAGACGGGGAATTTTGTGCGGTAGTAGCCTCCCATGCCCGCCATATAGCCGCTCCCCATCCCCGGCATGGCGTCAATGCGGTTAAGGACGGAAGCAACCTCTCTCAACACCGCCTTCGCCTTCGCGTCCTGCCCGCTCTGCAGATACGCGTACATCAGAAAATCGTAAGAGTGAGGCTCGTCCATGATCCCGCTCTCCTGTCGGCTCTCGGCGGCTTCCGAAGCCGCAATGGACCCGAGCTGCGCATCAATGTCCTGTGGCCACATCCCCAGACGCGCGAAAATGTGCCCCGGCATATGGACAGCATGCGGCCCCGAGGACGCAATTTCCCCATAGTGCTCGGCAGCCGCCAGCCCCTCCGCCGCCATCGCAGGGTTGTCGCAGGCATGAATGGTGTAGTGCACCACCCCTGGATTGTCCGGATACCTGGCGAACAGCAGCTTCAACACAGCCATCGCTTTGCGCTCTTGCATAAGGCTCGTATCGGTCGGAGCTTCCGCCGCCAGTAACGAAAGCGCGTAGAAGGCGCCCGCATCCACATCCTCCGGGTATTTTTGGTAAAGCTTGCCCATCGCCGCCGAGTAGGCTGTCACGCGCGTCATGTAGTCCGGATAACCCGGCTTGTAGAAGGTCCCCAGCGCCGCAATGTACTCCCGCTCCCGTTGCGTCTTCGGCGCAAGCGACTGCGCCTTCTGCACCTCTTCCCAGCCCAGCTTCATCGTGGCCGCGTCCGGACGGTCCCATATCTCGTGAAACACACTCATCGCGATGCCCCAGTGCGCCATCGCACAAGCCGGATCGGCCTTGGCAATCTGCGCAAACTGCGGCTGGGCCTCGGCGTACCAGAAATCATGCAGCAGGGCGACGCCGCGGTTGAATGAGGCCTGTTCCGCAGGCGCGCATGACACTACAAACGAAACCGTGCCCAGCCGCTCGGTGAGCATGGAGTTCGGCACCGGAGCAGAAGCTGAACTCTGAGCTACCGCACAACAAACGCAAACAGCAAACAGACAAACTCTAGGGATTTTCATGTGGGCCGAATTATATGGCAAAGACTGAACCGCTGACCCTCATCATTCTGAGATCGCAGGATCGGTATTGCACGAATCAAACCACAGGCCAGTATTCCCACAGGCTAGTATTCGGCGACTCGGTAACGGTCGATTGAGCCCCGGACGTTGAGCATGACCGGCCTGTATCTTCCTTTTACGCTAGTGCTCCCGGAATCACCGCCCGCTGCGCCGCCAGCAGCTCTTTGATCCCCGCCTCCGCCAGATCCATCATCTCCAGCATCCGGCTGCGCGCAAACGCCCCGCGCTCCGCCGTCGCCTGCACCTCGACCAGCCCGCCGTCCTCAGTCATCACCACGTTCATATCGACTTCGGCCTGCGAATCTTCCTCATACGCCAGGTCCAGCAGCACCGTGTCCTCCACAATGCCCACGCTCGTCGCCGCCACCAGCTGCTTCAGCGGATTCGCCTTCAGCGCGCCCGAAGCCACCATCCGGTTGAAGGCAATCGCCAGCGCCGCGCACGCGCCGGTGATGGCTGCCGTCCGCGTCCCGCCATCGGCCTGCAACACATCGCAATCCAGAATCACCGTGCGCTCGCCCAGGACGGTCATATCCACCACCCCGCGCAGCGACCGGCCAATCAGTCTTTGAATCTCATGCGTCCGCCCGCCCACCTTGCCGCGCTCCGATTCCCTGGCCGTGCGCGTCAGCGTGGCCCGCGGCAGCATGCCGTACTCCGCCGTTACCCAGCCCCGTCCGCTGTTCCGCATCCATCCCGGAACGCCCTGCTCCTGT
>JBARHV010000202.1:0-7263 GCA_049799415.1 Silvibacterium sp. | reverse complement strand
GAGCTACATCGCTGAAAAGCCCAGCCATGGGTACGAAATTATGAAGGGCATTACCGAGGAGCTGGGCGGAGCGTATGCGCCGAGCGCCGGGGTGATTTATCCCACGCTGAGCCAGCTGGAGGACGAAGGTTTTGCGACAGTGGTGGCGGAGGGCGGCAAGAAGCTCTACACGATTACCGAGGCCGGACGGAAGGAGCTGGACGCCAACAAGGAGCGGATCGATAGCTTACTCAAGCGCATCCAGCAGATGGGCGAGGCGTTTGAAAGTGGGCGCGCTCCGCAGATTATGCGGGCGACCCACAACTTCAAGCTGGCGCTGAAGCTGCGATTTGGCCGCGGCGATTTGACAAAAGAACAGATTGGAAAGATCGCGGCGATTATCGACGCGGCGGCACGAGATGTTGAATCAATGTAAGGGAGCGTATTTTATGGAGGCCGGATTGGAATCGTTGGTGCGAGGCACGCCGCCTGATCCGGCTCGCACGGCTCAGGATGAGGCAATGGCGTCAGACCTGCGCTGCCGAGTGTGCGAGCTTGAAACGGAGAACGCCCGGCTTCGGCTGCTGGTTGGCGAGATCCTGGTGACGAACCAGCAACTGCGGGAGGAGATGAGGGCGGCGATGGCGGCTGCACTGCTCTGAAATTTAGATTTCAAACCGAGACACTCCCGGCGGGCACGCGGCTTTACTTCTTGTTTTGCGGGGCGTATTGTCTGAATTCAGGTTCGGGTGGCATTCCTTTCAGGAAGCTGCACTGGAGACGATATGAGCATTACTAATTTCCGCACGAGCGCCGGGTCTGGCGCGCCCTCCAAAATTACCTTCCAATCCTTACAAGACAAGAAACAGGCGCATCAGCCTATTTCCGCGCTGACTGCCTATGACTATGCCACGGCTCGCATTGTGGATGAGGCGGGCGTGGACCTGATTCTGGTCGGCGATTCGCTGGCGATGGTGGTGATGGGCTATGAAACCACGCTGCCGGTGACAGTGGACGAGATGCTGCACCACACCCGCGCGGTGCGGCGGGCGGTGAAGCATGCGATCGTGGCGGCGGACATGCCCTTCGGGTCGTACCACGGGAGCGTGCATGAGGCCGTGGCCAATGCGATTCGCTTTGTGAAAGAGGCGGGCGCGGAGGCGGTGAAGATCGAAGGCGGCGCGGTGCGCTGCGAACTGGTGGAGCGGCTGGCCGGAGCGGAGATTCCGGTGATTGGCCACCTGGGACTGACGCCGCAGGCGGTACATCGCATGGGCGGATATAAGGTCCAGGGCAAGACGCAGGCCGCCGCCGAGGAGCTGGCGCGCGATGCGCGGATGCTGGAGGCAGCGGGAGCCTCGGCCATTGTGCTGGAAGGAATGCCGCGCGAAGTTGCGGCGCATATTACCGGAGAGTTGCGGATTCCGACCATCGGCATTGGTGCGGGGCTGGACTGCGACGGGCAGATTCTGGTGTTTCACGATCTGGTGAATTTAAGTTTTTCGCATCCGGCGAAGTTCGTTCGCCAGTACGGCGACGCTGCCGCGCTCTTTCGCTCCGCCATTGAAGGTTATGTGCGGGACGTGGAAGAGCGCGCATTCCCTACGGAAGCGGAAAGCTATCACTTGTCCACCAAGACGATCGCTTCTCCAATAGCGGCGGGTTTGCGCAAGGCATAGTTATCGATGCAACAGACAACGACACTGCAAATTGTTAAGACCATACCCGAGACGCGCTCCATATTGCGCGACGTGCGTCGGCGCGGGCTTACAGTGGGGCTGGTTCCGACGATGGGTGCTCTGCATGCGGGGCACTTGTCTTTGGTACGAGCGGCGCGGGCGGCTTGCGGCATGGTGGTGGTTTCGATTTTTGTGAACCCGACACAGTTTGGACCGCATGAGGATTTCGCGAAGTATCCGCGGACCTTTGAGGCGGACTGCGCGGCGCTCGAACGCGAGGGAGTGGAGCTGGTGTTTGCACCTAGGGCTGAGGAGATGTATCCGCACGGGGCGGGAAAAGACGCGGGCACATTTGTCGATGTGGAGGGCGTGAGCGAGCGGCTGGATGGCGCGTCGCGGCCGGGGCATTTTCGCGGCGTGGCGACGGTGGTGGCGAAACTGTTCCATATTGTGCAGCCGGGCCGCGCATTCTTTGGGCAGAAGGATGCGGCGCAGGCTGCGGTGCTCCGCAAGATGGTGCGGGATTTGAATTTCCCGGTGGAACTGGTGGTGTGCCCCATTGTGCGCGAGCCGGATGGGCTGGCGATGAGTTCGCGGAACCGGTATCTGTCGGCGGAGGAGCGCGGACAGGCCCTGGTGCTGAGCCGGGCGATGCAGGCCGCGGAACAGTGCGCGGCGAATGGCGAACATTCCGCAGCGGCTCTGCTCGAAGCCGCACGGAATGTCCTCAATCAGGAGCCGCAGGTCCGCGTGGATTATTGCCAGGTCGTCGATCCGGATACGCTGGAAGACGTATCTGACATACGAAGCGGAGCGCTAGTGGCTGTGGCCGCATTTGTGGGAATGACGCGGCTGATCGACAATACAGTGATTGCGGTCGGCAATCAATAATCAGCAGTCAACTCCTGCTCGCCACCATCCGGTTGCGATGACGAGCGTTAGAGTGGTTGTAATGTGCGACATTTTGTTCCATGACCAACGGGAATGGCCACAGGGCCGAATAAGGATGGCGCGAAGCGCGTGCGCCTTGACGGCCAGTCATGCCTGAACTTCCTGAAGTCGAAACCGTTGCGAATGGGGTGAACGCGCGCGTGTGCGGACAGCGGATCGATTCTGTCTGGCTGGGCCGGCATAAGGAGCCGTTTAAAACTTCGCGAGCGGAAATGGCAGATACGCTGCCGGGGCTGCGCATCGAGCGCGTATATCGCGAGGGCAAGCACATTGTGTTTGATCTTAAGAAAAATCAAACGGAGCTCCAGTGGGTTGTGCATCTGGGCATGACCGGACGGCTGCTGATTTCGGCGGAGGCGGTTCCGGCGCCGGATCATACTCATGCGGTGCTTGGTTTGAGTGGCGGGCGTGAACTGCGCTTTGTGGACGCACGACGGTTTGGGCGGCTGGCGCTCTATAAGGTGACGGATGGCGCGGGGTTTCAGGGGCCGGGGCGAGAGCCACTTTCGATCTTGCCGGAAGATTTTGTGGCGCTGTTTCGGGGGCGGAAGCTTTCGATCAAGGCGGCCCTGCTAAACCAGGCGCTGCTGCACGGAGTTGGCAACATTTATGCCGATGAGAGCCTGTTTCGGGCCGGGATTCGTCCAACGAGCGTGGCCGGGCGACTGAGCGGGGCGCGGCTGCTGCGGCTGCATGGGGCTTTGCAGGAGATTTTGCGGAAGGCGATCGAGCTAGGCGGCTCTTCGGTATCCGATTATGTGGATGCGGATGGGGTGGCGGGGTTTTTCCAGCTGGAGCATCGCGTGTATATGCGGACCGGACAGCCTTGCCTGGTGTGCGGTAGGCCGATTCATAGGATGGTGCTGGCGGGGCGGGGAACGCACTTCTGTTTGCACTGCCAGAGGTGAAGTTTTAGCTGTCGGCTTATGGTTTTACGAAGCGAAGCTGCGAACGAGTTCCAGAAATTTGGATTTTTCAAAGAATGCGGCGACGTAAATCATTGATTTAAATAGATAATTATAACGGCATAACGATTGCTTATAGATAGGCAGCCAGCGACGCACAGGCTCTCCATAGAAAGAGCCATGCGAAACAAAGTTCCGGCAGCCGAGAGCAATGATCCCACGAGATTAGCCCGGGCCGGAACAAGCAAAAGTCCCAAAAGCTTACAAAAAGCTGAGGGCAATTTCAGGGAGGCCAGTGACTGGCCATTAAGACAGAGAACCACCGCAGCGAAAGCGCGGTGGTTTTTTGCTGGACTTCAGGCTTATGCCCATTGGGAGCAGCATGCTTGGTATGGAGGGATTCAATTCTCTTGCCAGACCTGCCCCCTGGGAGTAGTATGAATGCAGCCTATCGAACGGCTGAAGCCTGCTTTGGTTAGAAACGGGCTCGCCGCGACTCTCGACAGTCTAATCTAAATAGGTTGTAGTGACGTGCCATATCCCGGTTCGTGCCGGTGAAGGCAAAAATAGCTGAACCCGTAGTTTCATAATGATGTACTTTGCAGGGTTTCAAAGCGCTTGTCTCCAACAGGAATTGTAAATTCGTCTCGCTTGCCCTCAGGCCGCTGCCCGGTTGCGAACCAGTGTGCGCAATGCGGCGGTCCTGGGATGAAGCCTTAGATTTTGAGATTTTCCGGCATAATTCGCAGGAAGAATGGCAGCCCTGAGCCGGAAATGCTGCCCTTACAAAAAGCAAAGCAAGAATAAAGATTCACGCACCAGGAAGTGCAGGCATGACAACAGAACAAAACCAGCCCCAGGCCACCGCGCCTGAAGGGCAAGCGCCGCAACAAGGCCAATCCCCTTCTTCACAGAACAACGGGCAGGGCCGCCGGCGCCGCCGGCGTCGCAAAGGCAAGGGCGCAGCGCCGCAGGCCAATGGACAGGGCGCACAGCCCGGCCAGCAGGCGAACCAGAACAACAACGGACACCAGGGCCCGAAACAGAAGGCCGGTGGCCAGAACCGCTTCTACCAGAAAAACGGGAATGGGCAGTCGCAAGGCAATGGTAATGGCGGCGGCGGACGGCGCAAGAGCAAGCAGCGCCGCCAGCAGGTGTTTGTCGGCCCCATGGACCACAGCTATCGCGTAGCGAACGGCAATATCGCCGACACGTCGCCCTCGACGATCGAGTTTCGCGACGGCAATGGGAACGGCAATGGCTATTCCAGCCAGCCGCTCGCGATGTGGGAGCCGCCAGCGGCTCCGATCCGCGAAGACGCGCCGACCCACATCTATTTCTTCATTGAGGACTTGTTTTTCCTGGCGAAGATCCAGGAGACGGCTAAAAAGCTGGGTATCAAGGTCGGCTTTCTAAAGAATGAAAAAGACACGGTCGCGAAGTTTGTGGATGCGCCGGAAGAAGAGCGTCCTTCGCTGATCGTCTTTGACCTGAACAATGCGAACGCCAAGCCGCTCACGCTGATTCCCAAACTGCGGTCCAAACTGAAGAAGAGCACCTCGATCATCGGCTTCCTCTCGCACCTGCAGGGCGACCTGAAGGTCAAGGCGGTGGAGGCGGGATGCGACATGGTGATGCCGCGCTCGGCCTTCTCGCAGAATCTGCCCAACCTGATGCGCCGCCATGGGCTGAAGGATGAGGAAGAACAGTTCGAACCGGCTCCAGCATACTAGGGGACTCCGCGTCCAGCGATACGCGGTTCGCGCCTCCTGGGCGTCGGCTATTGTGGCCGCTCCCTTTGGTCGCGGTTCGGGACGGATGGTTGTAAGGTAGATTTCAAATTTGGAGAATAGGGAATACATGAGGCTCGCCAGCAGTGGCGGGCCTTTATTTTTCGCCACCGCTTCTTTGACTCGGCACCCAGGGCGGCGTTGAGACGTCTTCAGCCGAAGTTTTGATACTCTTTCCAGAATTCAGGCCAAGGCAGGCGCGGGCCTCCACAAACGAAGATATCGGGATGATTCTGACTTTCTTCATTGTGAATACCTTGCGTATTGCCGTTGTGGCCGGCGAGCCGGCACGCGGTAAATGCCTCGTTCGCGTCCTGCTGCGAGAAGCCGATCACGATCAGCGTGGATGGAGGCGACGTTGGATATCCTCGCAGCCATGCAGAATTCGTCATGCTGATGGGCGCGGGAAGTCCGTATCGCGGGCCGAGGATCTCGATTGTGCCCTGCTCTCCGTAATTCCCTACCAGGATGCCGAGGTTCTGCCGCTGGCTGGGAGAGAGGGAGTTGCGGATCACGGCGACGGTCTGCACTAATTCGTTCCAGCCGAACTCTTCGCGCAGATCGCCGTTCCTGCTGAGAGCGAAGTTCCTGAGCGGGCCGCTTGAGGCGAGCGGCAGGATCAGGGCGCAGATATAAAGTCCGGACGCCGCGAGCGCCGTAAAGAATACGACCTCAATTGCTCTGCGCCACGCGCGGGACAGCGACGCCAGCCAATTTCCAGCCGAGGCGCAGCCCATGGCGATCAGCATGGGATACGCCGCCGCGAGGTAATAGCCTCTGCCTTTGCCAATCATGAAGAGCGCGAGCGGGATAAGATACATCCACGCCAGCAGACGGTAACGCCGGTCCCGCAGAAAACTGACGAGGCCGGCGATCCATAACGGAGCCGCAGCCAGATTGACGCAAATCCAGGTCTGGTCGCGCAGAAACCCCTGGGCGCGCCCCTCTCCCACGTCACGCTTGTGAATAAACCGGAGGAAGTGCCAGGAGATAAAGTCATGCCGCACCTGCCAGAGGAAGTTGGGCAGGAAGATCACCAGCGCGAGCACGACTCCGCCCCAGAACCAGCCGCTGCGATAGTAACGGCGTTCGCGCGTGAGCAGGAGTCCTCCGAGAATGCCGGCGATGAAAAACACGATGGAGTATTTGGTCATCAAGCTGAGGCCGATGACGCCGCCGATGGCCAGCCACCAGCGGGGGTTTTCACTCTTCAGCAGGCGAATGACGAACCAGGCGATCAATACCCACCAGAGATAGTCGAAGGAGGTGTACTGGAACTCCGTGCCCTCGAAGAGAGGCAGCGGCGAAAGCGCAATGACAAGAGCTGCGGTTATCTGGGCCAGCCGTCCGCCGCCGAGATCGCGCGCCATGAGCCCGGTAACTACGATGGCCGCCGCCTGCGCGATCACAGAAAATAACCGGAGCCCTACGAGCGAGACTCCAAAGAGATCAAGCCCGATGCGTTGGAGAAAGGGCGTTAAAGGAGGGTAGGCGACGAATCCCCAATCGAGATGCAGAGCGTCGCTCAGGAACTGGAGCTCATCCCGGTGGAAGCCGTACCGATTGTTGGTGAGCAGGTGAACCAGCGCGACGAAGGCAGCGATGGCCAGCAGAATCGCGGTATCGGACTGCATGCGTCCTGGTGCTGTGCTTGGGCGGCTGTCTGATTCCATCCTTGCTCCTGGCAGCGGGCTTCCATGATGCGTACGCACGGAGTGGGCCGCTGGTTCAAAAAGTCACTTTTCTTTTATCTTTTTATCTTTGCAGTTCCTGAAGAGCGGCTATGTAACAATAGCCTGCAAAGCCCTTTGCGGGGCCGTCTTCGCAGGCTCTTTTCAAGGATGAATCGTATGCGCTCTTGTTCCGCACTTACTCTTGCCGCCGCCGTTTTGATCACCGCTCTTCCGCTTGCCGCGCAGACGGCCCCGCCTGCTTCTGGCGAGCAGGCCAATGTGCGCA
>JBARHV010000201.1:0-13002 GCA_049799415.1 Silvibacterium sp. | reverse complement strand
GGAGATTATTCGCGCGGCGCTGGAGAAGGCGGGAGCGCGGATGGAAGACGTGGTGCGCACGCGCATGTATCTGACGCATGTAGACGATTGGGAAGCGGTAGGACGCGCGCATGGCGAGTTCTTTGGCACGATTCGTCCGGCGGCTACCATGGTAGTTGTTGCGAAATTGCTGAATCCCGCATGGCGCATTGAGATCGAAGCGGACGCCGTCATTCAAGAGAAAGACTAAAGGACCTTATGGCAAAACTATCGATTCGCGATCTGGACCTTGCTCACAAGCATGTTTTTATGCGCGTGGACTTCAATGTTCCGCTGAGCGACGACGGGGGCGAGATTACCGACGACACGCGCATCCGTGAGACGCTGCCGACGCTGGAGTACGCGCTGCGGCATAAGGCCAAGCTGATTCTGGCGTCGCACCTGGGACGACCCAAGGGCAAAGTGAATCCGAAGTACAGCCTGCGGCCTGTGGTTGATCGGCTGCGCATGCTGCTGGATCATCACCTGGGCGAGCAGGTGAATGTGGCGTTCGCTCCGGACTGCGTGGGCGAGCTGGCAACGGAGTTGTCTCGCCAGCTGGAGTCGGGCCAGGTGCTGCTGCTGGAGAACCTGCGCTTCCATGCTGAAGAAGAGGCGAATGATCCGAAGTTTGCGCAGCAGCTTGCTGCGCTGTGCGAGATCTATGTGAACGACGCTTTCGGAAGCGCACATCGCGCACACGCATCGACGGAGGGCATTACGCACTTCGTCAAGCAGTCAGCCGCTGGGCTGCTGATGGAAAAAGAATTGACCTACATGGGCAAAGTGCTGAATGAGCCGGCGCGGCCGTTTGTGGCGATTCTTGGCGGGGCGAAGGTTTCGGACAAGATCGAGGTAATCGACAATCTTTTGTCGAAGGTGGATGCGATTCTGATTGGCGGCGGCATGGCGTATACGTTTCTGAAGGCCAAGGGGCAGGAGATTGGCAAGTCTCTGCTGGAAGCCGACAAGATCGACGTGGCCAAAGAGGCTCTGGCGAAGGCCGAGGCCAAAGGGGTGCGCTTCCTGCTGCCCGTGGATCACGTGCTGGCGGACAAGTTTGCCGCCGATGCAAAGACGCAGGTGTTTGAAGGCGACGGGCCGTTTCCGGCGGAGTGGATGGCGCTGGATATCGGGCCGAAAACTGTGGAGCTGTTTTCTAAAGAGATCGCAGACGCTTCGACCATTGTGTGGAACGGGCCGATGGGCGTATTCGAGCTGCCGGCGTTTGCTGTAGGCACGACGAAGATTGCCAAGGTGGTCGCTGCGAATCAGGATGCCATCTCGATTGTGGGCGGCGGCGATTCGGTGTCAGCAGTAAAGAAGGCCGGAGTGGCGGAGCAGATCACGCATATCTCGACCGGCGGTGGAGCGAGCCTGGAATTTCTGGAAGGCAAGAAGCTGCCTGGTGTTGAGGCGCTTACGGAGAAGTAGAGAAAGGAATCAAAGAGCAGAATGCGTAAAAAAGTGATTGCAGCCAACTGGAAGATGTATAAAACTCCTGCGCAGGCGCAGGAGTTTGTGCAGGGTTTTGGCTTAGGCTGTGAATCACAGTTCGATTCGATAATGCGGTTGTGACGGAGTTGCCCGCATATTGCTCGCTAATGAGAAGTCTGCTTTTTCATCGCCTTGATCTCACTCTGCAATAGTTCTCGCAGACTGGTATACGGTGGTGGCCCGGTGAAATCCTTGATGTCGTCGATGCGCCAGTGGTCTGCTCCCAGAGCAAGTGTGATCAGGATTGTATTTTTCGAACCATCGTCCCCAGTAAATGTTACGGTTGCGTTTGCACGGTCTTTGGTCACGGGGTCAGCCATAATTCGCAAATTGGGGAATGTCACGTCCGTGTCCTTGCAGTTGCAGAGATGGTCATAGCCCAACGCTCCAACATATCCAGATCCGATCGCTTCAAGAGTCTTTGCAAGCTTGATCAACGATGGATCGAAAACCTGGTCCGCATTGGCTCCGGACAAGCTCACCGGGTCTCCGTTCGGACCGTAGCCCGCATATAGATTTTCCACGAAATGTTTCGCGCTTTGTGCTTCTTCCGCATATTGGGATTGCGGAAAACAGCACGGTGCACCGCTCAAAATGGCTGCCAAAGCTGCTACCTTAAAAGATAAGGAAGTTTTCATCGTTAAAAGCGCAATGTGTATCTGCGCCACTATATCTGACGGAATTCAATCAGAGCAAGACGCCGAGGGTGAAGAGGAAAATGTCACGCAAGAAAGTGATTGCAGCCAATTGGAAGATGTACAAGACTCCCGCGCAGGCGCAGGAGTTTGTTGCGGCGTTTCTGCCGCTTGTTGCCAACCATGATCGCGACGAGATCGTTCTGTGTCCTTCAGACACGTCGCTTTCGGTGGTAATTGCCGCTACTGCCGGGTCGAACGTGGCGGTGGGTGCGCAGAATATGTACTTTGTCGATGAGGGCGCGTTTACCGGCGAAACCTCGCCGCTGATGCTGAAGGCGATCAATGCGACGCACATTCTTATCGGCCATTCGGAGCGGCGGCAGTATTTTGGCGAGACCGATGAGACGGTGAACAAGAAGCTGCTGGCGGCGTTGAAGCATGAGCTGAAGCCCATTGTGTGCGTGGGTGAGGTGTTGGCCGAACGCGAGGCCGGAAAAACGGAAGAGGTGCTGCTGCGCCAGATTCGCAAGGCCTTTGAAGGCATTACGCCTGGGCAGTGCGCATCCACCATTGTTGCTTACGAGCCGGTGTGGGCCATTGGCACGGGCAAGACGGCGACTCCGGAGATGGCCGAAGAGGCGCACGCGATTCTTCGGAGGGATGTTGCCGGCACGCTGGGCAAAGAAGCAGCCGATGCGATGCGCATTCTTTACGGGGGCAGCGTGAAGCCGGAGAACGCCACGGCGCTGATGAACCAGCCGGAGATCGATGGCGCGCTGGTAGGCGGCGCGAGCCTTGATCCGCAGTCGTTCTCGAAGATTGTGAAGTACAGCTGAGAAGCGGGTCGCTAAGAAGCGGTCAGCTATGATCCGGTCAGCTAAAAGGCTGTCAGCGAAAGCGCAGGTCGCGGAAAATTAACGAGTCTGCCGGCAGCCTCAGGCGCTGACTTTCGTTCTTAAGCTTTATGGCAGAGTTTCAGAGAGTGATGGCCGTCTCGGAGCTTCCCCCGGCTGGGGAGGCTCGCGAGGTGGTGTGCGGCGCAAGGCAGATTTGCATTGCCAATGCAGGCGGCGCAATCTCAGCGATGGACAATGTTTGTCCGCATCGCGGAGGTCCGCTGGGGCAGGGCATTGTGGAAGACGGCAAGCTCATCTGTCCGTGGCATGCGTGGGCCTTCGACGTGAAGACTGGCGCTGCTGTACACACTCCCGGCGCGAAGGTGGATGTTTACGAGATCAAGATTGAAGGCGAGGATGTATTCGTCAAGCTGTGATCGACGGCTCGCCTGCCTTGCTCCGGATGCGATAGGCTGAAGGGCGATGCCTGAACTTCCGTCTGATTCCACGCAAAACAACGATGCTGCGAAGAACAAGGGTGGCGCGAATCTGTGGTGCCCGACCTGTGCGCGCGCGATCAACGATCCACTGGTGTGCGGTGACTGCTCGGCTGTGATCTGCCGGGTGTGCGGAACACCGCTTGAATCCGCCGATGAGCTGGCCTTTGGGTAAAGAAAAACAAACAGGAAAAGTTGTAAAGCGGCCTATTGCTGCCACAGAACCCGCCGCGATGAGCGGACGCTGGCTGGCTGGTGCTATGGGCGTGGTTGTGGTGCTGGCTCTGCTCTGCATTTACGGAACCCTGCTCCTGCTGTTCTATCAGGGGCAGTGGCAGTTTCTTCTGCATCCGGTGAAGTCGATTACCGCTGTTCCGCAGGCGAAGTTCGACGAAGTTCATTTCGACTACACGGAGACGGGCGTTGCGCGGCTCGATGGATGGTGGATTCCGGCGGAGGTTGGCGCGCGTTGGAGTGGCGACACGATTCTATATCTGCATGGGGGGCGGGGGTCGCTCTCGGATGCGGTGAACGACCTGGATGCTCTACACGCGCTGGGCATCAATGTGTTTGCGTTCGACTATCGCGGATACGGAAAGAGTGCAGGGCCGCATCCGAACGAGGCGCGCATGAGCACAGATGCGGACGCGGCGTGGACGTATCTGACGGCAACACGGCATCTGGATCCCAAGACGATTGTTTTTTATGGAGCTGGCGTGGGTGCAAGCCTAGCGGCTGAACTTGCCATGCGGCATACTCCGGCGGGCGTGATTCTCGATACGCCGAGCGACACGGCGCGGAAAATTACGACTGCAGATGCGCGGACGAAGGTTCTTCCCCTATGGCTACTGCTGGATGAGCGGTTTGATCCGGCTGGCGCGCTGAAGGCGCTGGCGGCTCCAAAGCTGTTTCTTGACCGCAATGGCGCGAAGCCGCGCACTGAAGAGCTTTATCTCGCGGCGGATTCGCCGAAGCAGTATTTTGAGCTGAAGCGGGACGGCGCTTATGAGGAGACGCTGGAGCGGTTTCTAGATGGACTAAGCCTGCATTAGACCGATCGTTATAGCTTCGTGTTCAGAATTGTCATGGTCAGGCCTCCTGCTTTGTCCTATTTTTCTTGATTTTCATTGCACCTAATCGATGTGTTTTCAATTAAAAAGACCGCCTGTGGGTGGTCTTTTTGGCTCTTGTCTGAATTTGTGAGAATTCATCCGCATTCGGGGGCGTGATTTTTTTTTGTAAATAATCAATTGGCGCTTGACATATATTCCTATATAGGAATATATAAATTCACATGGCTAGAGCGGCGACTACGGCGGATGTTTTCAATGCGATTGCAGAGCCGCGTCGGCGGGAGATCCTTGGCCTGCTCAATAACGGCAAAGAGTGGGCGGTTGGCGATGTGGTTGCGAGGGTAAAGATCGGGCAGCCTGCGGTGTCCAAGCATCTTGGCGTGCTGCGCAAGGTGGGCGTGGTGACGGTGGTGAAGCGCGGGCAGCACCGGCTGTACCGGCTGGATGGGGCGCAACTGAAGACTATTCACGACTGGGCGAAGACGTTTGAGCGGTACTGGAACCACCAGCTTGATCGCATTAAACAACGGGCCGAGCAGAAGGCGATGGAACGCATCGCACGCGAAAACGAATCACCCAAATCAGAGAAGTAAGAGAGGAGACAGGATGGCTGTAGCGATAACGGAAGAGACAGTACATGCGCTGGAATTTTTGAGGGAAGAAGAGATTGCGGCGCCGATCGATGTGGTCTTTGAAACCATTCTGGAGCAGATGGGGCCGCTGAATGAAACTCCAGGAACGCCTATGCCGATGGTGCTGGAAGCGTGGCCGGGTGGACGATGGTACCGGGACCTGGGGGACGGTGCGGGACACCTCTGGGGGCACGTGAAGGCGATCAAGGCTCCGACACTGCTGGAGATTTGGGGGCCTTTGTTTATGTCTCATCCGGCTATCAACAATGTGCAGTACCGGTTGACGGAAGAGAACGGAGTTACCCGGCTGAAGTTTGTGCATCGCGCGATGGGGCATTTGTTTCACGATGCTCAGGCTGAACATGGTTGGACGCAGGTTGAGACGGGGTGGAACAACCTGCTGACAAAAATTCGGACTGCGGCGAAGTAAGTCTGCTGCTTACTTTCAACACCTAACAAGGAGAGGACAATGGCTACCAAAGAGATAACAATGGCGGGACATGCTGTCGTCGGGCGGGAGGAATGGCTGAAGGCGCGGCTGATTCATCTGGCCAACGAGAAAGCTCTGACGCGGCAGCGCGATGCGCTGGCGGAGGAGCGCAGGGAGTTGCCCTGGCTGGTGGTTGAAAAGAAATACATCTTTGATAGCCCTTCGGGCAAAAAGACCTTGGCGGACCTGTTCGGCGACAAGAGCCAACTGCTGATCTACCACTTCATGCTTGCTCCGGAGTGGGAGCAGGGCTGCCAATCGTGCTCGCTTATTGCGGACACACTGGATGCGAATTATGTTCATCTGACGCATCGCGATAGTGCCTTTGCAGCTGTGTCGCGCGCGCCGGTGGAGAAGATTGAGGCATTCAAAAAGAGGATGGGCTGGAGGTTTCCGTGGGTGTCGTCGTTCGGGAGCGAGTTCAACTACGACTTTGGCGTTTCTTTTTTACCGCAGGATCTGGCAAGAAAGAATATCTACAACTTCGGCACGGCAGGCTCTCCGGGCGGGACGGAGGAGGCACCGGGAATGAGCGCATTCGCCAAGGGCGAGAACGGGGAAGTGTTCCGTACCTATTCGACGTACCATCGCGGGGTTGAGGCGCTGATGGGGATATATCCCGAGCTGGATATGGTCTCAAAGGGACGGGATGAAGCGGGGCTGCCGTGGCCGATGGCATGGGTGCGCCATCACGATCTCTATGAGGAGCAGCCGAAGGCGAAAGCGGAGTGCTGCGGGGCGCATGGAGACTAAAGATGCGCTGCTGCGATGCATCGTTGAAACACCGTGCTGAGCCGGCGCGCAGGTGGCGTGGCGTAGGTAGCTTTGCCGGGTCGGGTGCGCTGCTGGTTTTGCTTCCCAAATGTCCGATGTGCATAGCCGTATATCTTGCGGCGTGGACGGGCGTGGGTATGGCAGCACCGGTGGCGGCCCACCTGCGTTTTGCGCTGGGTGGCATCTTTGTTGGGTCTTTACTATTTCTGTTGGCGCGATACGTTTTGGGAAGGGGTGGAAATTTGTTTGTGAGAGGTCGTAAGTGAAGATATGAAGAACCTGTTTGAAGCGGCGACGGTGGACGCGGTGAAGGGCAGGATCATGCGGCTGAAGCCGGACAGCGAACGGCAATGGGGCAGGATGAATTCGGCGCAGGCGCTGGCACACTGTTCCATCGCCATAGAAATGGCGATGGGGAAGGTATATGTGAAGCGCATTCTGCTGGGACGGCTGGTGGGGCCGATGGCGAAGAGGTCGCTCATTGAGAAGGGAGAGCCGATGCGGCGGGGTGCGAAGACGCCGAAGGTCTGCGAGGTAATGGATGAACGAGACTTTGCTACGGAGAGACAGCACCTGGTTGAATTCATCAATCGCTTTGCAAAGGGCGGCCCTGAGAAGTGCGCGACGTATCCGCATTTCTTTTTTGGTCCGCTGGCTCCGAAGGAGTGGTCGGTGCTAATGTATCAGCACCTCGACCATCATTTGCGGCAGTTTGGTGCTTAGTTCCGGCGGCTTTTAAGAGAGATATTCCTTCAGGAACGGATCGTCGCTGTGCACGAGGTCGTGTGTGGAGCCGTCGAAGACCAGTTTTCCCATGTGCAGGACGAGGAAACTGGTCTGTGGGTCAGCCTCGTTCTGGGGCAGCGGCTCCATCTTATTGGTCGCGCTGTCGAAGTGGTGGCTGGCCAGCATGAAGGCATCCTGCAGGCGGTGGGTGACGACGAGGGAGCTGGTTTTGTAGACGTCGCGCTGCTTGATGACCAGCTCGATGATGGTGGTCGAGGTGATGGGGTCGAGGCCGCCGGTGGGCGAATCGTAAAGGATCAGATCGGGTTTGGAGACGATGGCGCGCGCGATGGCAACGCGACGGCGCATGCCTCCGGAGAGCTCGGAGGGGAATTTATCTAGCGTGTGCTCCAGTTCGACGAAGCGCAGGGCCTCGGTGACGCGGCGGTTGATCTCATCCTCGGGGACATGGTCTTCGGTGAGGCGATAGCCGACATTGTCGCGCACGGTGAGCGAGTCAAAGAGCGCGCCCTCCTGGAAGACGGTACCAATCGATTCGCGCAGGCGGAACAGGTCCTGTTCCCGCATGGCGCTTACCTCAAAGCCGAAGACAAAGATGCGGCCTGAGTCGGGCTTGATGAGTCCGTTGGCGAGCTTGAGCAGCACGCTCTTGCCTACGCCAGCGGGGCCGAGCAGGATACGCGTGTCGCCGCGCTTGAGCTCGAAGGAGATGTTTTCGAGAACCTGCTTGCCCTCAAAGCCGATGGAGACATTTTCAAAGCGAACGGCGGGCGCGTCGGGGTGAACGTGGCTCGGTAAAACTTCAGAAGCGATTTCGCCGGTTGCCATATGGATGATTATCGTCCGAAGAGACCAATCATGAATTTGCTGATGACAAAGTCCACGGCGATGATGAGCACGGAGGAGACGACTACAGCCTGGGTGGTGGATTTGCCCACGCCCTGGGTTCCGCCGCGCGTGTTCATGCCGTAGTAGCAGCCGATGGTGGCAATGATGAAGCCGAAGAAGAGCGGCTTGACGAGACCCTGCACAACGTCAGGATATTGCAGCGTCTGGTAGGCGGAGTGGAAGTACTGCGAGGCCTCCTGCCCGAGCATGAAGACGGAGACGAACGCGCCGCCGAGGGTGCCGAGCGCGTCGGAGACGATGGTGAGGAAGAAGAGCATGATGATGGTAGCGACGATGCGCGGCATGACCAGCTTCTTGAGCGGGTCGGTGCCAAGCGCGCGCATGGCGTCGATCTGCTCGGTCACCATCATGGAGCCGAGTTCGCTGGCCATGCCGGAGGCGTTGCGCCCGGAGACCATGAGGCTGGTGAGAACGGGGCCGAGCTCCTTGATCATGGCCAGGCTGACGAGCTGGCCGGTGACGGCGGTGGCCCCGAATTGCGCCAGGCTGGAGGCGGTATTGAGGGCCAGCACGCCTCCGGTAAAAAAGCCGGTGAGGATGACGATGGGCAGCGACCCGACGCCGATCTTGTCCATCTGCGTGATGAGGTCTGCGCCGTAGAAGGGACGGCGAAAGAGATTGCCCAGGGCTCGCGCTGAGAGCAGCGAGTACTGCTGGACTGCGGTGACTCCTTTTTTAGCGGTTGCGTCGAGCGAGGTAAAGGGCATGGGCTTCTTAACTTGAATTTTAGATGCAAAACAGCGGTTTGCGCTTCAGGACTTGCCGTCCAGGCATCACGGGCCTTCAGGCGCCGTTCCTGTGCCTATCTTCGTGGCCCTCTCTTTGGCCGGGGTGGGAGGGAAGTGTGGCCTATTCTTTGATGCGCTTTTTGATCTCGATGTTCAGGCGCTTGATCTTCTGGTTGAGCGTGGAGAGCGGGATGCGGAACTGTTCGGCGGCCTCGGTCTGGTTCCAGTTGCAATGCTCGAGCTTGTCGACGATGATGCGGCGCTCGATGTCTTCGAGGATGTCGAAGAGCGAGGCGTCTGGGTTGTGCTCCAGCAGACTGGCGGAGTAGCTGCGTCCGGTGAGATGGCCGGGCAGAAGCTCAGAACCGATGACCGGGCCGGAGGAGAGAACCACGCCGCGTTCAATGGCGTTTTCCAACTCGCGGACATTGCCGGGCCAGTCGTAGTCGACCAGCGCGCGGAGAGCGTCGGGCGCAAGTGAGCGCGGCGGCAGGCCGTTTTCTTCGGCGTAGTACTTGAGGAAGTGCGCGGCGAGCAGGGGGATGTCTTCGCGGCGGCTGCGCAGTGGCGGCAGATCGACGGAGATGACATTGAGGCGGTAGAAGAGGTCTTCGCGGAACTTGCCGTCGCGTACGGCCTGACGCAAATCGACGTTGGTAGCGGCGATGATGCGCACATCCACCTGAATCTCCTGCACGCCGCCGAGTTGCATGAAGCGCTTGTCCTGGAGTACGCGCAGAATTTTGGCCTGGGTATCGATGCCCATGTTGCCGATTTCGTCGAGGAAGAGGGTTCCGGCGTTGGCGACCTCGAAGAGGCCCTTTTTAGCCGCGATGGCCGAGGTGAAAGCCCCTTTGACGTGGCCGAAGAGCGTGGACTCAAGCAGGTCGGTGGGCATGGAGCCGGTGTTGACGGCGACGAAGGGCTTGTCCTTGCGCGGCGAATGGGCGTGGAGGGCCTTGGCTATGAGCTCCTTACCGGTGCCACTCTCGCCCTGAATAAGGACGGTGGAGCGGCTGGGCGCGACCTGGGCCACGAGGTCAAAGATACGCAGCATCACGTCGCTTTTGCCGATGATGTTCGAGAAGCTGTAGCGCTGCTTCATGGCGCGGCGCAGCTGGATATTTTCTTCCTCAGCGTGGTAGCGCCCGATGGCGGAACGGATGTCGGCCAGCAGCTTCTCGTTATCCCACGGCTTCTGCACGAAGTTCTGCGCGCCGGAGCGGATGGCGTCGACGACGTTGTCCACCTTGCCAAAGGCGGTGATCATGATGACGGGCAGCGAGGGTTGACGCTCGCGGATGAGCGGCAGCACTTCAAGGCCGCTCTTGCCGGGCAGTGCGAGGTCGAGCAGGATGAGATCGTAGAACCTTTCCTCGATGCGCTCCAGTCCTTCTTCGCCGTTGATGGCGGTCTCGACCGAGTAGCCTTCGAGCGCAAGCAGCGTCTCCAGCGATTCGCGGATGGCGGCCTCGTCATCAATGATCAGGATGCGGTGGGCGTCTCCGGGTTGTGCTGGCGGGGTGAGAATGGCGACTGCGGCCTCAGACATGCGCGGGTTTCCTCAACATGGGGAATTCGAGATAGAAGGTGGTTCCGGCGCCCATGTTGCTTTCGACATGAATCTTGCCGGCGTGTTCCTGGATGATGCCGTAGGTGACGGCCAGCCCCAGGCCGGTGCCGCGCCGCTGCCCCTCTTTGGGGGCTGACTTGGTGGTAAAGAAGGGGTCATAAATGCGCTGCAGATGCTCAGGAGCAATGCCGGAGCCGGTGTCAGAGATGGCCACACTCACATGCCCGTTGATCTCGGTAGCGACGCGCAGCGTGCCTCCGCCGGTCATCGCGTCCTTGGCGTTGAGGAAGAGGTTAAGGAAGACCTGCTGCAGCTTACCCGCGTTGCCGAGGATGGGCGGCAGATCGGGCAGCAACGCCGTGTCGAGCAGGACCTGCGACGTTTTGAACTGGTGCTCGATGAGGGCGAGCGTGTCTCGGATGATGGCGTTCAGGTCGGTCTCGCGAAACTCGCTGGTGCCGGTGCGCGAGAAATTGAGCAGACCGTTAACGATCTCGGAGGCGCGGAAGGTCTGCTGCGTGATTTTTTCGAGCAGCGGCGTGAGGCGATCGTCGCCGCGCACCTGTTTGGTGAGCATCTGCGTGTAGGAGGAGATGACGGCCAGCGGCGTGTTGACTTCGTGCGCTACGCCGGCGGCCAGCAACCCGATGGAGGAGAGCTTTTCGGCCTGCGAGAGCTGCGCCTCAAGCTCGGTGCGGTCGGTGATGTCGTCGACGAGGATGATGCGGCCCACGGTCTTGAAGTCGCGGGAGATGAGCGGAGCGATGGCAGCGTTGACGGTGCGGGTTTCTCCGGCGCGCGTTTGCAGGCGGAATTTGTAGAGATTGTGGACACCAGGCTCGCTCTTCACGCGGTGATATTCCTCCATGAGCGCGTCGGGAAAGACGTTCGAGAGCGGCTGGCTGAGAGCCTCAGCGCGGGAGAGCGCATACATGGCCTCCATCTGCGAGTTCCAGCTTTCGATGCGGTCTTCGAGATCGACGGCGAGGATGCCGACGTTGATGGATTCGACGATGTTCTCGTTAAATTCTTTCAAGCGCTCGTATTCGGAGATCTTTTCTTCGAGGCGGGCATAGAGTCGCGCGTTCTGGAGCGCGATGCCAATGTAGCTGGCGAGGGATTCAAGCAGCTCGACGTCCTCGCTGGAAAGGAAGTCTCCGTCCGCGGTGCGGCCAAGACCGATGACGGCGAGCGCACGGTCCTGCGTGCGACACGGCAAGTAGTAGTTCAGGTCGAGCAGCGATGCCGTGCGCCGCTCGGAAGAGGGGAGATGCAGCGCCTGCTGGGGATTTTCAAGGAATATATGCGAACCGGCCTCGGGCTGGTCGAAGTCAAGAAAATTGAGGTCGAGGAATTTGAGGTCAGACGTGGTATTGGGATCGGAGGCTGCGGCGGGCAATCCGTGCCCCGCGGCGAGCGTGAAGACGCCTGGTTGTTCGGAGAGAAAGACAGCGACGCGAGTGACCAGCAGAGTGCGCGACAGCCGGTCGACGATGGAGTCGAGCAGCGTGCGCAGGTCGGTCTGGGAGCTGAGTCCGCGGCCAAATTCGATGAGCGTCTGACGGTAGTCGTAACGCTTGCGGTCGAAGACGCGGTCGACGCGCTCCTGAATCCTGCGCTTGATGGGATCGAAGAGCAGCGCGGTAACAATGATGGCCGCGATGAGGCCCCAGTCTCCGGCGCTGGGCAGATGCTTGCGAACCACCTCTCCAGCGATGGCAACTACGCCGAAATACAGCCCGAAGAGGATGGCCGTGGCCAGCGTGTAGGTAACGCCGCGCTTAAAGATCAGGTCCGTGTCCATCAGCCGGTAGCGCACGATGGCCCAGGCGAAGGTGAGCGGCAGGAAGAGGAGCGCGAATCCGGTGAGCTTGGTGGCTACATCGGGAACAGCGACGTTCGTAAGGAATGGAAGCGCCGAAAGCAGCGTAAACGGCGTGATCGCGACGATGGTCCCGCGGGTAAGCCACTTGAGCTGCTGGCGGCGCAGGGGCACGCGAGTGCTGCGATAGCTGATCCACAGCACAACAGCAGCGAGCACGTAGAAGGCAGCGTCGTAGCCGGTGAGCAGCTGATCAAGGCGGTGACGCAGAACCTCGGTTGCCGACCAGTATTGGAGGGCGAAGATGTAGAGGCCGACGAAGAAGGCCCCGGGGATATACACCAGCGACATGAGCCAGGGACGGCGGCGACGGTTCTCATTGGCGAAGGCCAGCGCGAAGTGCACAAAGAGTGCGGGCTGCAGTCCTTCGGCAACGATGTTGCACCAGAAGATGATCTGGTCGAAGGTGTTGAACTCTCCCGTGTACTTGAATGAGTACAGCACGAACGACGCCAGGCAGAAGAGATAGAAGTGCGTCGAGTGCGGGGCCGTCCAGCGCCGGAACAGCACGTAGAGGCCAATGCCCAGATACACGAGGGCGATGAGCCGGAAGCCCTGATTGAAGCTGCGGTCCTGCGCGTTGAGAATCACGGGGACGTCGAGTCTTACGCCGTCGCGCTGGATGGTGTAGTTGATGGTGTTGTAAACGCGGGTGGAGAAGATTTCGCGGGAGAGCGAGGCCCAGCGCACCATGGGCAGGCCGTCGGC
>JBARHV010000200.1:0-13136 GCA_049799415.1 Silvibacterium sp. | reverse complement strand
CCGTGTATGGCACCATGTTCAGCGTAATCTTGCGCCCCACGATGTCCGCCGCCGCGCCGAATTTCGTGCGCCACAAGCGGTCGCTCAGGATCACCTGCTGTCCGTTTCCAGTAAGCTCCGCCTTCTCATCGAACTCGCGGCCCAGCTCCGGATGCAGGCCCAGCACGCGAAAGTATCCGGATGTGATCTGGAATCCATTCAATCGCACCGGCTCTGCCGAACCGCCCGAGAGCTGCAAATCCTTGCGCGTGTACGCCGCCAGCGCGTCAAAGGATTTGCTGCGCGCTCTGTAGTCGCGAAAATCGAAGGGATTCAGCGGAAATTTTGGATACCTCGAACTCGACAGGAAGATTTTGACAATGCGGTTCGCCTGCGGATAAGGCAGCGGCTTGATCAGCACGCCGTCGATCACGCTGAAGATCGCGCTGTTGGCCCCAATGCTCAACGCCAGCGTGAGAATAATGACGATCGCGAACGTCGGATTGGCCCACAACTGCCGCGCAGCATAACGAACATCCTGCAGCGTGCTTTCCAGCAGACTCGTCCCGCGCGCCTCGCGGCAATCTTCCTTCACCTGCTCCTGCCCGCCAAAAGCCAGCCGCGCGCGCCGCCGCGCCTCTTCCTCGCTCATGCCGGCCTTCCTGTACTTCTCAACTTCATGCTCGAAATGAAAGCGCAGCTCTTCATCCAACTCTCCTTCAACAACATTCCGGTGAAACAACGCCCGCAGGCGAAACCGCAAATCGCTCAGCATCGAAAGTCCTCAGACATGTTCCAGAACCTGCGCAACCGCCGCCGTCAGCTTTTGCCAGCTGTCCGTCTCGACTTCAAGCTGCTTCTGCCCGCTGCGCGTCAGCTCGTAATACTTCGCGCGCCGATTGTTGTCAGACGTACCCCACTTCGCCTTGATCCATCCCCGCCGCTCCAGCCGGTGCAAAGCCGGATACAAAGACCCCTGCTGAATCCTCAGAACATCGCTCGAAACCTGCTGCACACGCTCCGAAATGGCCCATCCATGCTGCGCACCAGCCAACAGAGTCCGTAAAATCAGAAGGTCCAGAGTGCCCTGCGGCAAATCAATACGTGGATCAATATTTTCCATCCCCAATCTTCTACCCCTTCCGCTTCGACAGCAGTATTACTCCATCTTATGTAGAAGTGCAAGGGGTGGATTTAGACTCAACACAGGATGGCCACCAGAAAAATCCTCCCTCTCCTCGCAGTCATCGCCGCCGCACTCCTCGCAGTGCCGCAAGCGCCAACACAAACCAAGAAACCCATCCGCATCACCCGTCCGCTCGACTCGCCCCAGCCCTTTCCCGGTCCGCGACCCTCCGCCGCCGCCATCCAGGCATGGAGCGCCCGCCGCTTCGGTATGTTCATCCACTTCGGCCTCTACTCTGAGCTTGGCGGCATGTGGCAAGGCAAGCAGATCGACAACGGATACTCCGAGCAGATCGAAGCCAACACGCCCATCCCCGCCGCGCAATACAACGCGCTCGCCAAATCCTTCGACCCCGCGCAGTGGAACCCCGACGCCATCGTCGCCCTCGCCAAAGCCGCCGGAATGAAGTTCATCGTCATCACCGCCAAGCACCACGACGGCTTCAACCTCTTCGCCACCAGGCAGACAAAATTCAACGTCGTCGACAGCACGCCCTATCACCGCGACATCGTCAAAGAACTCGCCCAGGCCTGCGCGCGCGGCGGAATCAAATTCGGCGTCTACTATTCTTCGATCGACTGGCACGACCCGCGCGCGACCAAATACATCGAGGGCAACAGCAACCCCATCCCGCCCGCGCAAACGCCCTTCAACGTCGCGCAGATCAAAGAGCTCCTCAGCAACTACGGCCCCATCAGCGAAATCTGGTTTGACATGGGCAAGCCCACACCCGCGCAAAGCGCGCTCTTCGCCCGCACCGTACACAACCTCCAGCCGCAAACCATGGTCTCCGGTCGCGTCTTCAACTATCAGGGAGACTTCACCGTCATGGGCGACAACGAAATCCCCGCCTTCACCATCGACGAGCCCTGGCAGACCCCCGCCTCCATGTATTCCGACACCTGGGGCTACCGCTCCTGGCAGCAGCGCACCGACCTCCCCGGCAAAATCCGCGAGAACATCCAGCGCCTCGTCGAGGTCGTCAGCCGCGGAGGCAACTACATCCTCAACATCGGCCCCGAAGGCAACGGCTCCGTCGTGCCCTTCGAGGCCAGCGTCCTCCACGGCATCGGAGACTGGCTCCGCATCAACGGCCCAGCGATCTACGCCTCACAGGCGCAGCCGTTCCGCGCGCTCAACTTCGGATACGCCACCATCGGCCAAACCGCCAACCGCACCACGCTCTATCTGTTCGTAAAAAATGTCCCCGCCGACGGTCTGCTCCGCCTGCCCGGACTCAACCCCGCCGCCATCACCGGCTCCAAAGCCTACGTCCTCGGCGATCCAGCAAAGCAGCCCCTGCACTGGGCCGCCAATACCCAGAACGCAACCCTCGACGTCCGCTCACTCGCCGCGCTGCAAAGCCGCATCCCCGTCCCGCAGGGAGAAGACCCAACCGTCGTCCGCTACCTGCCCGTCATCGCCATCCCCATCCAGGAAAAACTCACCGTCCACCAGCCAGCCTTCACACCTAACGCATCAGGAGCCTTCATCCTCACCGCAAAACAAGCCGATCAGTTCTTCAACTACAACGGCTACGGATACGAAGACCCGCCCACCCTCTACAAACTCCGCTGGAACCTCGCCGCCAAACCCGGCAAATACACGCTAACCCTCGAACACGCCGCCATCACTCAACCCACAAAACTAGAACTCGTCCTCAACCCGGAAAAACCCGGCACCTACAGAACCCTCATCACGCTACATCCCAGCCAAACCACCACAACTCTCACCATCACCATTCCCGCAACGCACTCCAACACCCAACTGGAGCTCACGCCCCCCGAACCCTTCTACAAAGGAATAAAACTAGCCGTGAGCATAACCTCCATCCAACTCACTCGAACGCCCTGACAAACTAAGAGGAGTTCGCTGAAGGATTCGTAGCCATCTCCCGCTGTATCTTGTCCACCAGCGGCCCCGCCCATCGCCCAAACGCCGCGCCAGCGATCAGCAGAATCACCATCGCACCAATATGCGGCAAATTCGACAGCCACGCCGCCCGGTCCACCGGATACCGGTACACCACAACCACCCGCAGCACCGCATCCGCCGCGCACGCCACACCGAACCCAAACGTCAGCATTCGATGCGCCATCCGAAACTGCGGCAACTCTCGCCACGCCCGCTCCCACGCCACCGTCCGCACCGGATCGCCCTTCGTCGCAAACGGCTTCGAACTTTCCAGTGTCAGCGGTTTCGCAGCAAACGCGCTCGACATTAGCCACACCGCCGCAATACCCGAATAGAACGAAGGCCGGATCAATAGCATTCGCGGACTGTGCAGCCAGAACAGCAGCCCGACCGACGCCGCCATCTCCACCAGCACCAGCACGCCCACTGCATCCAGCTTGCCCCGCTTGATGGTATTGATCCCCGTGCTCACCACCGCAATCCCAATGCCCAGTGCCAGCGCCCAGAACACCGGGACCCCAAGCTCCGTCGTCACCCAGTACACCGCCAGCGGCCCAAAAATGTCCACGGCATAGCCCAGCAAAACCCTCCGCGGACTCATCGTCTTCTGCTCCATCGCGCCACCTCCATCTCATGCGTCGCTGGTAGTGAAATCCGGTACAGTTTCGCCGCGCCCTCCAGCGACTGCCTTACCGCCGCAAATCCATACGCCCGCATCTCCGCCTCGTACTCCGCAATCGCACTCACCACATCGCATCCACTGCGCTCCGCGTCGCCCAACAGTCGCGCCAGCAGCGCCGCATCCCGCATCGCCGTGTTCGCCCCAATCCCACCCGCCGGAGTCATCGCATGAATTGCGTCCCCAAGCAGCGTCACCCGCGACGCGGTCCACGCCTCCACTCTCTGCGCCGTCCGTATCGGAATCTGAAACAGCGTCAACGTATCCGCCCGCTCCAAAATATGCCGCAGCGTCGCGTGCCAGCCCTCCGTCAACTCCAGCGCCTTCGCATGCAGCCCTGCGCAATCCATTCCACGCAACTCTTCGTCCGTCATCCCAAACGCACTCAGCGGAGCCACATACAGCCACATCAAATAATCCGGCACCGGCGTCAACCGCGCCTCCAAAGCAAGTTCAGGAGCCAGCTCCATCACCGCCTCCGTTGCCGGTCTCCGCTGTCGAAACATCCCCATCGCCAGCGTCTGCGCCTCCGGCCCGGCAAATGGAACAAATCCCGCCGAGAAAATCTCCGGCAACTCCCTCAGCAATCCCTCCGTCAGCGGAGTCGTCCCATAGATGCACCGCACACCCGTATCCAACGGCTCCGCATCTGGAAGCATCTTCCGTCGCACTACCGACCCAATCCCATCCGCTGCCACCAGTACATCTCCCGTCGCAGTAGCCCCATTCGCAAACTGCACCGTCACGCCATCCCCACTCTGCTCAAACCCCGTCAACGCATGCCCAAACCGAACTGCATCCCCCAGCCCCGCCAGCAACACCTCGCGCAGCGTCCGCCGGTTCACCGACATGTGCGCCGCGCCATCCGCACGTTGCGGCATCCGGAAAATCTCCCGCATCTGCCAGTCATACGCAGCCGCTGGAGGAGCCACCGGCCTGCTCGAAGTCGCCTGATAAAGCGCATACAGGTTCACTGGCAGACATGCCTCCAACGCCGCATCTCCATCCGCATCCACGCGAAACCGAAACCCCTGTCCGCGCACCGCCGCCGACTCGTCCCGCTCAAACACCGTTACGGCTACGCCCACCTTGCGCAGCCCCTGCGCCAGGCACAACCCGCCAATGCCGCCGCCCGCAACCAGCACCCGTATCACTTCTTCTCCCGCCAACCGGCCCGCACCGGCTTCGCCGCCGCATTGACCTCCGCCTTCGATTCCTCCAGCTTCATCAAAAGCCGCGTGAGTTCTCGAACCTCCGCCGCATCCCACTTCGCCACAAAGCTCGCAAACCGCCCCAGGCCCACCTCCTGCAAACGTGCAATCTCCGCGCGACCTGCCGCCGTCAGCTTCACCCGGCATGACCGACCATCCTCCGGATCGGCCGTCACCTTCACCTGCCCATCCACTTCCAGAGCCTGAATCTGCCGCGTCACCGACGAAGCATGCACACCCAGCGCCTCGCTGATCGCCTTCGGACTGCTCTCCCCCCGCGCTCCGATCTGATACAGCGTCATCAACCGGCTCGCATCGCCCTTGCGCCGCGCCCGCTCCATGCTCTGCACGGAACGCATCAACGCGCCCACCATCCGCTCCACATCCTGCCTGTTCGCTCTCATAAAAAGCATAATACAGTAATTGCTTGCGTCACGCAACTAAATATACATTACACTCGACTAAAAATGAAGCCGCCTAACCCGCTAAAGCTTCCAGCCTGACGGTACGGTTTTTACTCTGATGGAACGCGATGGCACTCCGACCGCATCTTCCCCGCCAGCGAATCCGACGACAGGCTCGTTGAACGCCCCGCCGCATCCCACCAGATGTATTGCTGCGCCGCATACCGCGCGCCCGAGCCGGAAACCACATTCGCAAAAATCAGCGACTTCCCATTAAGCGGAACAATCGCCAGGCTGTTCCCCGCGCCGTTCACGTACTCCACGGAAAACGTCCCCGCCGGAAGCCCCATCTTCGCGCCGTTAGCATCGCACTGGTATTGCACCGTCTTTCGCGAAATTGCCTGCGAGCCCTGCAAGTGGATCGTAAGGTCCGTCGCCGAAGCAAAGCCACCAACAGCCAAAACCGCACAGAAACACGCCATCCGCCTCATAATCCCCGTCATCGCATCCTCCTTATACCCGGGCACAACCAACCCCGACCACTACCACAGCAGCGTTACCGATTCCCAAACGGATACAGCGTAATCATCGTCATCCGCGAGTTCACAGGAAACCGCCGCAGGATAAAGCCTCGGCCCTTCGACGTCCCATTCTCAATCGCCGCCACCGCGTGTTGCACGTCCCGCAGATCCTTCATTCCCAGCCACGGAGCCTGCGTCGTAGCATCGTTGCGGCAGCAATGGCCGCCGTAAATCGTGGTATCGGCAGGCAGCGTGGCCAGCAGCCGGGTCGCGGTCGCCTCGTAGGCCGACAGGCTCGAATCCGGCAGGAAGGCGTAAAGGCTGGTCGGATAAATCAGGTCGCCCGTAAACAGCAGCTTGGCCGCCGGGTCATAGAACGATGCGGACGTTGCCGTGTGCCCCGGCGTCCACAACACCTGAACGCTCCGCCCACCAAGGTCGATGAAACCATCCGGCTTCACCCACTCCGTCACCGCAAACACCGGAGGACCCTGCGGCAGAAACCATCCCATATATTCATAGCGCGACAGATGGACCATGCCGTCCTTCACCCGCGAGCGCGTCTCCGGCACGTCGATCAGCGCGATGGAATGGAAAAACCTCAGCCCGTTCGTATGGTCGAAATGCAGGTGGGTCGGGATCACCGTGACCGGCAACTGCGTCAGCGTCGCCAGCGCGGTATGGATATCATGCGTTGACGTAAGCCCGGCATCGATCAGCAGCGCGCGCGTCTTGCCAATCAGCAGGTATTCATAATTATCAGGATCGTTCTGCGGCTCGCCGATCGCGTAGGTGTCCGGCGCAATCTTCTGCACTCTCCAGTAGCCGTCCACCACCGTCCCCAGTGCCGGACCGGTAAGTGTCCCACCTCGGATCATCGCAGGCGGCTTCATCGGCAGATGCAACCGGAACGACACCGGCCAGAGTTCAGCATAAATGACCGGCGCAAAAGTCAGGCCCAATCCCACGACAACGATCAGCGCCGCCGCGATCGACCCCACAACCTTCCACAATCTCATGCACCCCCCGACGAAATTACCCTCGCAGCAAAGCTTTCCTAAGACCACCCCTACTTAGCCACCCACTTCTTCCCTGAATTGGCCACCGCCCACATCTGCGCCGCGATCTCATCGAACAGCCCGTACCGGTCATCGCCTACTTTGTACAAATCCATATGCGTCCGGTCAGGAATAAATGTGAAGTGCGCATCCGCATGCAGCCCCTCGAGCACCGCGTCGAATTTATGCGCCGGGCCATCCAGATAGAACGTGTCCGCCGTCCCCACAAACACGTGGATCTTCCCGCGCAGATCAGGTCCGCGCTGCGCCCAGTCCGCCGCGCAAATGTGCGCCAGGTCATAGTGGTCGCGCCAGTAAGCCACCACCGCCGGATCCACATCGCCCGTATCGCGGTTGAACATCTGCTCCGGACGCCCATCCTTCCCGCGCGGCGAAAACACCCACTCGAACGAAGCCATCTGTCCGCCATACGGCCCCAGCACCCGCTCCAGCCTCGCAAAGTCTTCAAACGTCGCCAGCACCTTCCCGTGGTCCCGAATCAGCGGATACAGCGTCCCATCCGCCCGGTGGTACACATTCGCGTGCGGCGCGTACAAATCCGGCCCAGTAAAGTCGTGAAAGTCGCTCGGGTCCGGTGACGTCGACCACGTCCCGCCAAACACCCGCGGATAATTCACCTCTAGCTGCAGCGTCGCCCATCCGCCCGACGAGTGCCCCTGCAAAAACCGCCCGCTCGCCCGCGCATCCATGCGGTACCGCGTCTCAAGATAAGGAATAAACTCCTGCGTCAGCGCCTCGCCCCACGGCCCGTCATTCACTGAGTCCGCAAACTCATGCGTCCCCGTCGGCAGCGACTCATCCAGCATCACCCAGATCATCCCGGGCATCTTCCCCTCCGCCATTCGCGAGTAAATCCGCTCGCCCGTCACCTTCGCATACGCCAGGTTCCCGCCGAATCCCGCCGTCCAGTACACCGTCGGATACCGCGTCTTCCCTTTCGCGTTGTATCCCGGCGGAACAATCACCCAAGCCCGCACATCCACCGGCCGTCCCCAGAACCGCGTCAGCGCCGCGCTCTGCATCTCCTCCAAATGCGCCGCCCCCTCCTGCTCCGGAGTTCCCTTCGGCAACACCTGCGCCGGAACCACGCTCGCCAGCGTGAGCACCGGCTGGTTTCCCTCACCCGGAGTCCATCCCGCCAGCGACACTACGCCGCTGATGTAGTCGCCCTCCGTCCGTCCCGAATAGTTAAACGTGTGCCCCACATCCAGCACGGCCTGCGCCTGGTAGTCCCCCGGCTTCAGGTCCGAGAACGGTTTCGGAAACACCACATCATCCGTGTCCACATCCACAGACGCCCCGGGCTGCAGACTGGAAATCTCCTTCGCCGCAACAAAGGTCGATGTAGGACGAAACTCATTCAGGTTCACTTCCTTCGCGCCCGACCCCGCTGAAAGAAAAATCAGCAGCCGTCCCGACACCGGAGCCGTAATCTCTGGCCCCGCCGTCACCCGAAAGAAAAGATGCCGCGGCGTCTGCGCCCAGGCAGAAGCCGCACAAACAGCCAGAATGAATAGAGAAGAGAAGAACCTGCGCGTAGACATTGCCCCGCAGTGTAGCAAATGCCGGACAAGTTAAGCAGGCTGCAAATGCAATCAACCAAGCCAGGGGTTAACGATCTGCACGCCCGTGAATTCAAAATCCTTTGTGTTCCTGGTGGCGAGCACCGCGTTGCATGTGCGGGCAATCGCTGCAATCTGCATATCAAATGCGGAAATCGATAGGCCTTTTCGCTTGCGGATCGCCGTGATCTCAGCGTAACTCCGCGCAGCCGCGCTGTCGAAACTCAGAATTCTCCCCGCCAGATCACTGCGAAAATAAGCCTCTGTTGCCGAAAACAAATCCGAGCGTCGTCGCCCCGCTGCCATAAATCCGATCCCGGAAAACATTTCGG
The DNA here is from genome assembly GCA_049799415.1 of Silvibacterium sp. Lineage (GTDB taxonomy): Bacteria > Acidobacteriota > Terriglobia > Terriglobales > Acidobacteriaceae > Silvibacterium. Next base: position 4,269 of record JBARHV010000200.1, on the reverse strand, counting down.
CCTCGGTTACGGACGTCGTAAACAACTCGTCCGCCTCCTGCGCCTCAACCCAGTACAGGACCCTCCGGTCAGGAGCCGGGCGAAACAACTCTGAAATTACATTGGTATCGAGAACGATCATCAGTCGAAGGCCGGTGGCTTCCGCATCGGTCCTCGCCGGGGTATGCGCAAATTCACGCCCTTAATCCCGGCCTCGGTCATACGTTGCCGAATTGCCAGAAACGGCGTGGGCCCTGTCGGTTTTTCCCCGTGGATGATCGCCGCGCTCAAAATCTCCCGCGCCTCTTCTTCCATCGATCGCCCATGCTCCGCCGCGCGCACACGAAGCCTCATCTTCACCTGGTCATCGAGTTTGCGAATCGTAATGCTTGCCATGCAATCAATGATAGCACTGATTGCATTGCCCTCATCGTCCAAAAACGAAATTAGCCCTTGTGGGGAACCTTCGTCCCGTTGATGAAACCTGCCGGAAACAAACCGGGGCTAAAATTGAACCCGCAGAACAATCCGGAGAGCCCGCTCCACACCCTCTCCACACAAGGTCCGCAAATTGTCATGAATACCAATCGCCGCGCCTTCCTTCAGCTCCTGTGCAGCGGAGCCGCCGCCACCGCATTTCCCGCCAGCATCGCTCGCGCGCTCGAAATACCCGCGCACTATCGCACCGGCACCATCAATGACGTCGAACACATCGTCTTCATGATGCAGGAGAACCGTTCCTTCGATCATTACTTTGGCACCCTGCGCGGTGTCCGTGGATTCGGCGACCCGCGCGCCGTCCTCCTGCCCTCCGGCAAGTCCGTGTTCTATCAGCCGCACGACAGCGGCTACGTTCTGCCCTTCCATCCCGGCGCGCCCAACCTCGGGCTGCAATTCATCAAGGACCTTCCCCACGACTGGACCAGCACCCACGCCGCATGGAACAACGGACAGCACGACCAGTGGATTCCCAACAAGGGCAACACGACCATGGCCCATCTCACCCGCAGCGACATTCCCTTCCACTACGCTCTCGCCGACGCCTTCACCATCTGCGACGCCTATCATTGCTCGCTGCTCGGCCCCACCGACCCCAACCGCTATCACATGTGGACCGGCTGGGTCGGCAACGACGGCACAAACGGAGGCCCCGCCGTCGATAACGACGACGATAGATTCAGATGGTCGACCTATCCCGAAGTGTTGCAGCAAGCCGGTGTCTCCTGGAAGATTTATCAGGACATCGGTGCCGGATTGAACGCCGAGGGAAAATGGGGCGATGCCGGCAGTCCCTACGGCGGCAACTACGGAGACAATGCGCTCCTCTATTTCCGCAACTATCAGGACGCGGAACCCGGCAATCCGCTCCATCAGAAGGCAAAAACCGGAACCGACATCGCAACCGCAGGCTCGCTCTTTGAAATCTTCCGCAGCGACGTCGCCACAGGAAAACTGCCCCAGGTCTCATGGATCGTTGCGCCCGAGGCCTATAGCGAGCACCCCAACTGGCCCGCCAACTACGGCGCGTGGTACGTCTCGCAAATTCTCGATGCCCTGACCGCCAATCCCGAAGTCTGGAGCAAGACCGCATTCTTCCTCATGTACGACGAAAACGACGGCTTCTTCGACCACATGGTCCCGCCCACGCCGCCGCACACGTCCGCGCAGGGACAATCCACCATCGACACCATCAACGAAATCTATCCCGGCAATGCCAAATATCCTGCCGGCCCCTATGGACTCGGCGTTCGTGTGCCCATGATCGTCATCTCTCCCTGGAGCAAGGGTGGATGGGTCAGCTCCGAAGTCTTCGACCATACCTCAATGATCCGCTTCATCGAGCGCCGTTTCGCGCCGCAATATCCCGGCCTCGAAAAAACCAACATCACGCCCTGGCGTCGCGCAGTTGCCGGAGACCTCACCTCCGCCTTCGATTTCGCCACCCCCAACGATGCAAAGGTGCAGCTCCCACAGACAGCCGCCTACGCGCCGCCCGACAACACTCTCCATCCCGACTATGTTCCCGTCCCTCCCTCCGAACAAGCGTTGCCCGCTCAGGAAGAAGGAACACGTCCCGCACGCGCCGTCCCCTACGAATTGCATGTCACGAGCCAAACCGATCCCACCGCCCGCGCAATCACGCTCAATTTCCGGAATACAGGAGATGCGGCAGCAGTCTTTCATGTGCGCAGCGGCATCGATGGCCAGAATCCCCGGAGCTATACCGTCGGCGCGCAGGCAGAAGCGTCAGACGCATGGCCATGCACCGCCAACGAGCAAAACGTCTACGATCTCTCCGTCTATGGCCCCAACGGATTCTTCCGCACCTTCAAAGGAAGCATTGCCGGAGAGGACAACGCCCGCCTCGCCAGCGCCGTCCACTATGTCACCGACGAGCAGGGCATAATTTTAGAGATCATCAACAGCGGCCAGACCGCCTGCAACGCGCGCATATTGGACGCATACACCGGCAATCCGCTCGCATTCACCTTGCAGCCCGCAGAAACCCGCACAGAATTCCGGCCATTGAACAGCACCCACGGCTGGTATGACCTGACGGTTGCGGTGGATACGGATTCCAGCTTCCAGCAGCGATTTGCCGGCCATCTCGAAACCGGCAAAAGCTCCGTAAGCGATCCGGCCATCGGACGCTCTGCCTGAATCCCCAGCGCACGCCATGAATCATTCAGATGCCGCACCAGATCAGAAATAGAGGAGCCGCATGGAACACAACCTCAACCACAGCCTATCGCTGCTCTCCCGCACGCCCGCAGCGCTCGACGCTCTCCTGCGCGGTCTGCCCGACTCGTGGACGCATGCCAACGAAGGCGAAAACACCTGGAGCACCTTCAATATCGTCGGCCATCTCATCTACTGCGAACGCACCGACTGGATGTCCCGCGCTAAAATGATCCTCAACTTCGGAGCCAGCCGTCCCTTCGATCCCTTCGACCGCGAGGGACACGTCCACGAAAGCCGGGGCAAATCCCTCAATGATCTCCTCGACGAATTTGCCCACCAGCGCATGAAAAACACCGCCGAACTGCGCGCCCTGAATCTGCAAACGCAGGACTTCAATCGGCCCGGCCTTCATCCTGGTCTCGGAGCCGTCACTCTATCGCAGCTGCTCGCCACCTGGGCCGCACACGACCTGAATCACCTGCACCAGATCTCCAGAGTCATGGCCCATCAGTACCGAGACATCGTCGGCCCCTGGGCCCAATACCTCGGAGTCATGCACTGCAAAGGCCACAGCGCCCCAGCAGCATAATGATGCGATAGTATGCGGGTGCCCCACGTCTCGATTTTGAGACGTGGGAGAGGCTCAAATCTCAATCAACCGTGATGTCATCCTGAGCGAAGCGAAGGATCTGCGGTTCCTCACCAAGCCACAACTCCACTCGGCGGCCTCAACTCTCAACCAGAACCCGTCCCGCTGACTGCACTTTAGCTGACCGGACTTTAGCTGACCGCTTCACCAGCCGACCGCTATTTAGCTGACTTCAGCATCTGCTCCGCATGCTTCCGCGAGGTATCCGTCAGCTTCTCCCCGCTCAGCATGCGAGCAATCTCCTCCGTGCGCTCCTCGTCCTTCATCAACCGAATCGAAGTCTTCGTCCGCCCCTGCTTCTCCTGCTTCTCAATCACAAAGTGCTGATCGGCAAACGCGGCAATCTGCGGAAGGTGCGTCACGCACAAAACCTGCTGCGCCTTGGAGAGGGCCTTCAGCTTCCGCCCAACCGCCTCCGCCGCGCGCCCGCCAATGCCAATATCGATCTCATCGAACACCAGCGTCCGCGGAACCGCCGTCTTCCGCCGCTTCCCTTGCGCCGCGCCCTCTTCGACCGTGACCTTCAGAGCCAGCATCACCCGCGACATCTCCCCGCCCGAAGCAATCTCATCCAGCGGCTTTAGCGGCTCGCCCGCATTCGTCGCAATCCGGAACGCCACCGCGTCCCATCCATGCGCCGCCCATGCTTCAGAATCCTCATTCGCCGTCACCGAAATCCCCAGCCGCGCCTTCATCGCCAGATCATTCACCTGCGCCTCGGCTAACTTCTCCAGCCTCTTCGCCGCTGCCGCGCGGTCCGCGTGCAAAGTCTGCGCCGTCTGCTTGTAGATCGTCGCCGCCTGCGCCAGTTGTGCCCGCAGCGTCTTCAAAATCTCGTCGCGATTCTCCACCTCCGCCAGCTTCCGCGCCACATCCTCGCCATACGCGATCACGTCTGTGACCGTCGCCCCATATTTCCGCTTCAGCCGATCCAGTGCCGCCAGCCGGTCCTCAATCTC
>JBARHV010000199.1:0-6317 GCA_049799415.1 Silvibacterium sp. | reverse complement strand
GGCCCTGCAGTACGCTCGTGAGCACGCGCCGGGTGAAACGATCCTGCCACAGGAGCGAAACCCGGACTTCGTGCCGCAGCCTCCTTATGCCGAAGCCGCCGCCATGATGACCTTCATCAATATGGACGGCGAGGGGTTGGTTATTTTGCCGACGCACCGCGTTGTCCACGGGCTTGCAGATTTTGCCCCGTCCAGTTTTATCGAGAAGCTGCAGCCGTATTTCACGGTCGAGCCGCTGGCTATGGACGACGCCGATGCGCTCACCGCTCGGCTGCGGGAGGCGCAGGGAAAAACTGCGTTTGTCGCCGTCACCTCCGCCGGAAGGTACCTCATTACTACGATCCCTGAGGTGGCCAAGGCGGCCCTGCAGGAAATCCCGGCCCGGCAGCGCGATCTCGATATCGTGCAGCTCCATGCGCTCATCCTGGAGAAGATCCTCGGGATCAACCCCGAAGCAATCCGCCAGCAGACGAATGTCCGCTACGTGCGCGACGCAGCGGAGGCAATCGACCAGGTCGCCCGGAACGAGGCCAATGTCGCTTTTCTGATGAACCCGGTTACCTTGGACGAGCTGCGCGAAGTCGCCTTTGCCGGAGAGGTCATGCCGCAAAAATCCACCGATTTTTTCCCAAAGCTGCTGAGCGGTTTGACGATCTATGCGCTGGACTAAATTCCTGGTAGCCCCCTGCCTCGCGCTTCCCATGCTCCTCGCAGCGCAGGCCGCGCAGACTCCACCCCCGCCCGCGAAGCCTCCGGCGATGCCCTCCGTTCCCGCACCTGCACCGCCGCCGCAGGTTGCGCCGCGCTTCCTCGTGCTGCTGGATGCCGCGCACGGCGGCAGCGACACCGGCGCGCGCCTTACGCCCACGCTGCTCGAAAAAGACCTGACGCTCGATCTTGCAAACCAGCTGCGATCGCTTCTTTCCGCACGCGGCATCGGTGTTTCCACCACGCGAATCTCCGATGAGACGCTTTCCGCCGACAACCGCGCGGAGATTGCCAACCACACCCCATTCGCGGCCTGCATCCTCATCCATGCAACGGCCACCGGCAGCGGCGTGCACCTTTACACGCCATCTTTGGCGCCGGCTCCGCTGGTTAAATTCATGCCCTGGCAGACGGCGCAATCGGCCTATGTAACGCAAAGCCTCAAACTGTCGTCGGATATCGACTCCGCGCTGGCTCACGCGGAAATCCCCGTCACCCTGGGCCGCACCTCTCTGCAGCCCATGGACAGCTTTGCCTGCCCCGCTGTTGCGGTTGAAGTCGCCCCGCTCGTTGGCGGCGTATCGACTCAAGGCAAACCCATCACGGACGAGGCATACCAGCGCACGATCCTCGACGCGCTCGCCGCCGCGATCGAAGAATGGCGCAACGACTGGAGACAGCAGCCATGATCTCCCGCGCGCAGCGCATTCTCTTTGCGTTTCTGCTCATCGCCGTCGTCGCTATGTCGGCCATTCTTATTCGCCTGCGCGAGCGCGCCCAGGACCGCCTGCACACCGTGCAAGGCTCTGCGCCGATCGTCGAAACCGCTGAGTCCGCCCCCCAGTCCGTCACGCTTGTGATCCCCAACGATCTGGACGGCTCATTGCAGGAGACCCAGCGCAATCTGGCGCTGCCTTCGGATGACAGCACAAAGGCCCGCGTCCTGCTCGAAGCCCTGCTTGAGACCTTTCACGATCCGCATTCCACCCACCCCATCGCCGCAATACCCAGCCCCAGCGATGCGGCAGTCGCAGCGAATCCCGAAGCCAATGCCGGCATTGACGAGGTGTTCCTCACGCCGGTTCCACACAGCGCGAATTCACCAGGCTCCGGAACACTGGCCATTGTGGACTTCAGCGCGGTCTTTGCCGCCTCGCACCCTTCCGGCATTGAGCCGGAGACGTTGACCCTTCTGTCGATTCTCGGAACGCTCCACGCCAATATGCCCTCGATTACGCAGGTTCGCTTCCTGATCGACGGCCACCCGGCCGCAACCCTCGCTGGACACGCCGACCTGACGCGAACCTATCTGACCGCTGATACCACGACAGGAACACAGCAACCATGAAGATCGGCGTCTTTGACTCCGGATTCGGCGGCCTTACCGTTTTTCGCGCACTGCTCGACCGCCTGCCCGCCGCCGACTACGTTTACCTCGGCGACACGGCGCGACTCCCCTATGGAGCCAAGTCGCAGGCCACCGTGGCGCGCTATGCGGTTTCCAGCGCGCGCTTCCTCATCGACCAGGGAGTCGAATATCTGGTCATCGCCTGCAATACAGCTTCCGCCCTCGCGCTCGATGCAATCCGTGATGCGGTGCCTGTGCCCGTGCTGGGCGTGATCGAGACTGGAGCCAACGCCGCGCAGGCCTCCACCAAAACCGGAGACGTGCTGGTGATCGCCACCGCCGCCACCGTCGAGAGCCACGCCTACTCGGCAGCCTGCCGCGAGCGCGGACTGCGCGCCTACGAGAAGGCCTGCCCCCTGCTCGTTCCGCTGGTCGAGGAGGGATGGGTCGATCATCCGGTGACGGCGGAGGTTCTCCGGATTTATCTCGATGAGCTGCTCGCGGAATCCTCAAAGGCAGGACTGCACCCCGACACGCTGGTGCTCGGCTGCACGCACTACCCGCTGCTGCGCGCCAACATCGAGCGCAAGCTCGCGTCAACGATCAAGGTCATCGACTCCGCCGACGCTACGGCGGCGCAGGTCGCCAGCGCGCTCACCATCCCTGCGGCGACGGACGGACAATTGCCGCAACGCAGCTTCTACGCCACAGACTCTGTGCAGAAGTTCCAGAGGCTGGGCACGCGCTTCCTGGGCCAGCCTATGGACGAGGTCCAGCTCATCGACTTAGGCGGCTGAAGCCTGGCTTAAATCCACGCGCTGAAGAGACGCCCGCCAGAGCCGAGCAATCGAAGCTGATCCTTGCGTCCGCTGAAGTAGCGCGCGTTGATCTCCGCCGAACCGATGTCTTCAAGGCTGCGGAACGCAGCAAACTCCGCGGCAATCGCATCCGGTGTAAAGAAGAGCTGAAACGGCTCGCCCGCCTGCTGCACCCGCGAAGCCAGCGAGTCATGCGCCCACCGCTCCTCCGGCGGCAGCGCCTCGCGCGGCAACCCGTAATCGAGGACCACGCCGCTGCCCGCTGCCTGAGACGCGATAAAATCCACCGTCCCGCGAAACGCTCCCTGCGTGAGATACGGAACCACGCCCAGCCACGCGAAATAAGCCGCAGCAGCCGGGTCGAACCCCGACGCCGCAAGTCGCTCCGGCAATGACTGCCGCTCAAAATCGACCGCAACATAGGTAAGATTTTCCGGAACAGCAATGCGATTCGTGCCCAGCAACTCGCGCTTCCACTGCTGCGTCGCCGGATGGTCCACCTCAAACACATGCAAGGCTGGCCAGGGATTCCTGTATGCGAAGGTATCGAGCCCCGCGCCCAGCAGAACATACTGCCGCAGGCCCGCATCAACAGCGCGGCAGAGATTATCTTCCGCATAGCGACTGCGCGCCACCATAAATGCTCGCAGTGCCACGGAAAAAGGACGGTCGGGCCGCACCGGCGTGCGCCGCAGCTCTTCGGCATAGCCGGCTCCAAGGATCGGCACGGCGATGGGGTCCTCAAACACCAGCGGCGAGTCAACAATCTGATGCGCCGCACGGCGCAAAGCCACGCGCAAAGCCGTCCGTGATGGAATTGCCTCTTCCACAACCTCTCTCCCATAGTTTAACGTTCAGGGCTGCTATCCTTATTTCTTTGGAGGAACCAGGATTCATGCTTAACCTTGAAGGCCGCGTTGCCGTCGTCTTTGGACTTGCAAACAAGCGCTCCATTGCATGGGGCATTGCCCAGAAACTGCATCAAGCCGGAGCGAAGCTGGCGATTGGTTATCAGAACGAACGCCTGAAGGCGGAAGCGCAGGACCTCATCGTAGAACTGCCAGGCTCCGAAATCTTTCAATGCGATGTCTCAAGTGATGCCGAGATCGATCAGGTCTTCGCGCAGCTCAAGGAGCGCTACGGCAAGCTCCATGTGCTGGTTCACTCCGTCGCCTTCGCGCCCGCCGACGAGCTGAAGAATGACTTCGTCCAAACCAGCCGCGAGGGCTTCCGTATCGCGCATGACATCAGCGTGTACTCGCTCATCGCATTGAGCCGCGGCGCTGCGCCGCTAATGACCGAGGGCGGCAGCATCATTACCCTCACCTATTTCGGAGCGGAAAAAGTTGTTCCCCATTACAACGTTATGGGGGTTGCCAAGGCAGCGCTGGAGGCGACAGTCCGCTACCTCGCCGCCGATCTCGGCAGAAAGAATATCCGCGTCAACGCCATCTCCGCGGGCCCCATCAAAACCCTGGCCGCGCGCGGCATTGGCGGGCTGAGCGAGATGCTCAAGGCTCATGCGGACCGCGCCCCGCTGCACCGCAATACCGAGCAGTCAGAGGTGGGAAACACCGCTACCTATCTTGCCTCTGACATGGCGAGCGGCGTCACCGGCGAAGTGATCTACGTCGACTCCGGCTACAACATCATGGGCTTCTAGCTGGAGGCCCTGACGCGCCTCACTGCGGAACGTATTGGTTGAGCCACTTCAGCTCTTCTCGCACCTTGATGTACCCATGCCACGGATTCTTATCCAGCGGATGGTTTTCGCCCGGAAAGAGCAGCAAGGTATGCGGCACGTTCAGCTTTTGTAGAGCGCGTTCCAGCAGCGTCTGCTCAAACCAGCTCACACGCACATCCACGCTGCCGCCCACGATGTGCGTCGGCGTCGTGACCTTGTTCAGCTGGAACAGCGCGGCCTCGCTCTGGTAAAGATCCGGCTTCTCCCAGGGAGTTCCCGACAGATACCAGGCATCGTCGTAGGTCAGGTCGTCATTGCCCCAGTTCGCGGCGTGCTCCACCGCGCCTGCGCCGGTAACCGCGGCCTTAAAGCGCGTGGTCTGGGTAATGAGCCAGTTGGTCATGTAGCCGCCGTAGCTGTAGCCGCCGATGGTCAGGCGGTCGGGATCGGCAATGCCGTCTTTCACCAGCGCATCCACACCGGACAGGATGTCGCGCCCTGGAGCGGAAACAATATGCGGGACAATGCTCTGCAGGAATGCATCGCCGTAGCCTGACGATCCCCGGTAATTGGGCCGGAAGACCAGCCATCCGTCGGACGCGGCCAGCGTCGCCCAGTCATACCAGTCGGCTCCGAAGTGATTGCCGTCGGCGTCTTCCGGACCACCGTGAATCAGCGTCAGCATGCGAAGGTGTTTTTCGCCCTTCTTCCCCGGCGGATAAATCAACACTCCTTCGATCTCAGTCCCATCCGTCGATTTCCACTTGTACGGCGTCCACTCCACTTGCCCGCGCTGCTGAAAAACCGCATTGAGGTTCGTGATGGGCCGGGCAGTGCCAAGGTCCGCAATATCGTCCGCAAAATAGAGCTGCGTTGGATTGTTGATGGTCGAGTGCGTAAACACAACGCCCGCGCCATGCGGCGCCGCAGCCACCTTGGCGTAAGTGCCGGGAACTGCCCCAACCACGTCATATTTTGCGCCGGTAATTTTGTAGAGATGCTGCTCCAGTCCCGTGAGCCCCGCGGCAATCACTTCACCGCCGGAGGTGACGGTGAAGTCCTCCCATGAGCCCTGAAAATCCGCACCCAGCCGTGTAACCGCCCCGCTCACGGGGTCAAGCGTGTAGATGCGTCCCTGCAGATCGCGATAGGGGCCATCAGCCGAGCCTGCTCCGGCGCGAACGGAAAAATAGAGGAGCCTGGAATCCCCGCTCCATGTCAGCGCCGTCTCGAGTCCGTTATTGTGCGTGACCTGTTTTGGTTCTCCTCCGTCCGTCGACACAAGAAACATCTCATAATTCGAGGGGTCTTCAAGCCGGTGAACGGGCGGTCCCGATTCAAAGGCGATCTGCCCGCCATCCGGTGAAGGCGCGATCTCGTCGATCTCCAGCGAACTATGCGCGAGAATCTTCGCATTCTTCGGCAGCTTTGGCTCTGAATCTTTGGACAGCTGTTCCGCAGGATGCGGCAGCGGAACCGCCGTGCTCTCCTGGGCCGCCGCTTCAACCGGAATCGCAAGCAACACGTCGCCACGCTCTCGTTCGCGCCAGCGGATCACGTCTTTCCACTTAGCCTGCTGCGCCGTTTGCTGATCTTTGCTCAACGGCAAGGTAGCGGAAAAGTCGATGCTCTTTCCATCCGCCGACCATGCAAAGGCATGCGCATCGAGGTTGTCGCGATACAGTGGAAAAGCCGCGCCGCCATCCACCGGAATCACCCAGACACGCGTGGTCTCGTCCTTGCTTGCATCGCCGTCGGC
>JBARHV010000198.1:0-2606 GCA_049799415.1 Silvibacterium sp. | reverse complement strand
GCAGGCACACAGTCTCGCGCATCCAAAAACTGACGCTCCCTTCCGCGCCCTTCTTGGTCCCGTTCATTTGCAGGAAACCATATGCAATCGCCAGGTCCCCGCTCACCGTCACCTTGAAGTCGCGCTCCGTCAGCTTGATCGGCGTTGCCCACGTATCGAGCCACGCCTGTATCTCCGCAACATTGCGGCCAACATGCGTCAGTGGAGGAGCCAGGCTATAAAAAGCTGCATCCTTCGCATACGGAGCCGCGATCGCGGCCGCATTCTTCTCATAGTGTGCTTTGTGAATGCCAAGAATCAAACTCAGAATCTCGGCCTCGTCGGTCGACCCTGCTACTTTCACTGTCGCGCTGGACATAACCAATCCTCCTTGTGTTGGTCTTTCTGAGATCTTGCTTTCGACGCAGGTCCCACTCGCCTGCCTTCCGCGTCTTCGACCTGTGCTTCCGATTCCGCGCCCAACTCCGACCTCAATCTCCAAGCACTGGGCCGAAGCGCTCATACACAACACTCCACGCGTCTCCAGCTCTTTGCAGTTGGAGCCTTGCATGCCTCCAGATGTCAACCGCGCGGCCGGCTCCCCTCTTTGTTCCGCTGATATGCAGCAGACCCTCGCAATCGGCAACATTTCCCCTCACGGCCACCTTTAGATTCCGCCACTCCACCTCGACCGGCGTCGCCCATCTTTCGCGCACTACCGCCGCTCTTTGCGAGCCGGAGTCATCGTTCTTAGCCGACGATTCGAAATGAGGCGGAGTCGCGCTGCCCGCGTAGGGCACAGCGTTCATCACTCGTTGGACTTCGCAGCACTCCGGCCTCTGAGACTTGATCAGGCACGCAATTGCCGCTTCGTCATCATTGACGCGTGAATAAAAGTTGACTGAGGACATGACCTGACCTCCTGTTTGTTCACCTTGAGAAATTTGTCTCGCTTCAAGCTGAGAGTTCTGGTTGCATAAAAAGCAGTTCAAGATAACGGCGAAGATGATCAATCACATCTGTCGCCGCGCTCACATCCTGCTTCGCCTTGGCCAGAATGAATGCGCCCTGAATCGCCGCCTGCGTGAACAACGCCAGGCTCTCCGCGGTCCAGTCCCCTTTTATGCCGCGTTCGCGCATCGCCGCTTCAATGTCGGGAACCAGCGTCGCCGCGTGCCCGTAGATCGCTCGTTCGCAGGCCTCCCTGATCGCAGGATGCGTGTCGTAGACCTCCTGCGTCATCGTGCCCAGAAGGCAGGTAAACTCCGGCAGCGTCCCCTGCATAATCGCTTTGCGAAAATCAACGTAGGCCAGCACGCGATCAACCGCGCCAGCCGGCCCATGATACGGAGCGGCCTCAAAAAGTGCCGACGTCATTTCGCCCCAGTAGTCTGCAGCAGCGATCGCCAGTTCTTCCTTGCTGCTGAAGTGATGAAAAAAACTTCCCTTCGTCAGCCCTGCCGCTTCAACCACGTCTTCAATCCGCGTCGCCGTGTAGCCCTTCGCCCGGATCACGTACAACGCTGCATTGAGCAGTTTCGTCTTCGATTCGTGCCTCGTCTCTACGGCTTCCATCTGTTTCTCCATTCGACGGAACTAAACATACCGACTAGTTGGTATGTTGTCAACTCAATTCTTGCCCCTCTTCGTCATTTTTCTACAAATGTCTGATTCTTCTTATGATCCAGTCGCCGATCCCAGTACCTTACGCCGTTGGCTTCGCCGGTGCCGGCATCTGTGCCAAAAATCGCTGCGCGAATTCGGCGCTGTACTTCTCTAGTAATTCCTTCACCCGCTCCGGCCGCTTCGAACAGACAATCAATCCCGCGTGATGATGCTTCTTCATCCGCACCACGATCTCCGGCGCATCAAACGCCGACGTGTCCGGCTCCGCCGTCTTCGCCAGGCACAGCACGCTACCCGCGTACTCCTCGCGTGTCGCCGGCACTGCATACGTCTCGCCTCGCAAATCGGCCACCTCGATCTTCGCCCACTCCCGCCACAGGTTCACTCCCGTCGCCGTTTCCACCAGGTCCGCAATAAACGCGCCGCCCACCCGCGCCGCAATCTCGAGAAAGTAGTACCTTCCATCCGCGTGCGCCTTAATGTACTCCCCATGCGTCACGCCCCTCATCATCCCCAGCGCTGGCGCGAGCCGCGCGTTCAACTCCGTCAGCCCTTTCCAATCCTCACTCGACCTGTCTACCGTGCGCGTCGTAAACACGCCCCCATCGTGCATCACCTGCATCGGTGGCCGCCCATACTGGTGCACCGCCGCGAACACAACCTTGCCCTCGCTCACAATCGAGTCCACGTGAAAAATATCGCCGGGCACAAACTGCTCCAGCAAAAACCGGCTTTGCTCATCGTTCAGTTCATCCAGCGCGCGCCATAGCTGATCCGGCGCCCCAATCTTGCGAATTCCCAGTGCCGAAGCCTCCGCTCTCGGCTTCAGCAGCCACGGCGGTTCCACTCGGTCCATATAAGCTCGCAGATCGTTGTAGTAGAAAATCCCGCAAAACTCCGGCACCAAAAATCCCTTTTCCCGCGCCGAAGTCCTCATCGCCAGCTTGTCGCGATAGCAGTTCGCCGTGCTGATGTTCATCCCCGGCAGCCGAATGTGCTCA
>JBARHV010000197.1:0-7357 GCA_049799415.1 Silvibacterium sp. | reverse complement strand
AGCCGGGTAACTTCCTGGCGATCGATCCAGCCAGTGATCGCTACTTGACCCTTGCATCCACTGATGGAAGCGATTGTGCATGCTGCCTGGATTTCGCCGTCGCCCGCCAGGATAAGCTGGCAGTTACGCCTGATTTCATCCGGAAGAACCGCAAAGGCGCGGATCAGATCGAATACCCCTTTGCGCTCCCCAAGCCGTCCGAGGAAAAGGATCTTGAGTTTCTGCCTGCCGGCGCGCTCCGGGGTCTCGGAAGGAATGTCCGCAGGGTTCGGCATAACGATCACTTTTTCAGGATCAAGCGACAAGCGCTCTGCATAGTAGTCTGCCCAGAACGGAGTCAGGGCCAGGCAATACCGGCAACCGCGAAGCCCCCAAAGGATTGCGCTCTTTGCACTCTCCGGCAGCCATGGATGAAACAACTTATCTTCCGCAGCATGGGTATGGATCAGATACCGGCAGCGTGTGGTCCGCAGCAGGATACAGATCAGGCCCTTTCGCAGAGTGCTTCCTTCCTGCGAGAGGTGCACGTGGAAAATTTTATTGCGGTACATCGGAATGGCGGCAAGCACCTGCATGAGGGCGGCAAAGTAAACGCCCATCTGAACGAAAAGCCTGCTCCGTTCGGCTTTGTTCTCATCACTGCCCTTGCAGTCAGAGTGGGTTGGCACAACGCGGAAGTCGATATGGTCTGGGCACTTGTCCCTGATGTTTGCGACCAATGTGGATATTCCGCCGCGCACTTTCGTGCTCGGCCCGACAGCGAATACCGTGATCTTCTTGAACGAGCTTTTCTTATCAGAAATCATCGCTTGTAAATTGAACCTTTCAGGCAGGTCGGTGCAATATTTCGTATTCAGGGACTGCAAATCCTGGTGATGGCCGTGCTGTTTTCGTGACTTCGCGGCTGTCCGATTGAGACCGCCGCGCGCCATGAGCCGCCCAAACACTTCGTCAATAGCTGCATGTTCGCAGGGGACCGTTGTATCGATGCGTTTTGTGAACGCTGTATTCTGCTGGCCGGGGCTTTGGGGAGCCAGATGTCAGGCTGCGCCCGATCCCTTCATTACCGCGGGGATGGTTTTGGCAAGGATTTTCATATCAAGCCAGAGCGACCACTCGTCCATGTACTGCAGGTCTAAAAGCATCCAGCGATCGAAGGATATATCGCTGCGGCCATTCACCTGCCACAGGCAAGTGATTCCGGGCTTTACGCTAAACCGCCGACGCTGCCAATCTTCGCTGAATCCTTCATAGTCGCGGACTGGAAGTGGGCGGGGGCCAACCAGGCTCATATCACCCTTGAGCACATTCAACAATTGTGGCAGTTCATCAATGCTGCTTCGGCGCAGAAATTTTCCGATCGATGTAATTCGCGGATCGTCTTTGATCTTGAACACCGGACCCGAGACTTCGTTTTTGGAGACCAGCTTCGGCATCAGCTTCTCCGCATCGGGAACCATTGTGCGGAATTTAAAGACGCGGAAGAGACGCTTATTGATGCCGAGGCGCTCCTGCAGGAAGAAGACAGGGCCAGGAGAAGTCCATTTGATGGCCAGGGCCACGCCAATCATCAACGGCGCCGATAAAACAAGCAGCAATGAAGAGATGATGATATCGAACGTGCGCTTTACGATGAACGGCCAACCTTCGTCTGCTCCCGCATAGGTGGCTATATAGTCCTTCCCGCCAAATTCTTCCGCGTGCCACCGGGCGCGTTTGAGTCCAAAGATGTCTGGATTAAAGCGCACGATGATCCCTTGCTGCTCACAGAGATTGGCTACTTCAGAAAAATGCCGATAAAAGGAGCCGACGGGAAGGAAGTTTGCCACTTCATCCACAACATTGCGCCGTAGAAATTCCGCTAATCCGTCGCAATCGCTGACTAACTCAAATCCGGTCGCCTTGAATTTCAACAGGCCCTGCCAATCGTTGTCTACGAATCCGAGTATGTGATATCCGCGCTCACTGCTCTCGTCGATCCGGAGCGCAAACTCAATGGCGCGAGGATTTGTTCCCAGGATCAGCATATGACGCAGGTTTCTGCCACGGACGCGAAACTGTGCAAGGACGATGCGAAGGAGAAGACGTGATGCGCATAGAACCGTGGTGCTCACGAGCCAGAAGGCAGCCAGGAACTGCGGGGTGATCATCCTGACGGAGAAGGCCGATCCAATCGCGAGAAGACACAGCGCTGAGAGCGTCGTCGCTTTGGATACATCCATGAGCTCCGCACGGCGGCTCGATAGCCGTCTCGATCTGTACTGGCCGCAGATGCAGAACATGAGATGGCAAAGGAACATCGCCAGGCCAAAGATAAGGAAGTTCGATATCTTCATCCTCATGGAGAGGAACGGGGCGAGCGAGATCTTCCCATAGGCATGGATCAGGAGAGCTGTGGTAAGCCCGAAAGACAAGGCCACGAGCATGAGGTCAAATAACTTTAGAAGACTTATCGGCGGGTGCTGCTTTTCGGTCACGATATCTCTCCAGAAACGGGCGCGGTTGATTCAGTGAATGCGCGATGAATCAACGGGAGTAAAAGAGGCAAGGACGTTACAGGGGTTGGGCACGACGGAGTAAATGAACCGATTCGATCTTCCATGGCCCGCTGGTCAACCCGTCACAATTTTTAACGCTTCCGGCGCTGATCTATTTCTCTTAATGTTCTGAATACCATCAACGAAGTTGGGTCGATGGTGGAATGTCAACGCGTCACAAGAAATCCATGGATGTCAGGAGAAGAAATTTGTTCAATTCCGGTTCGATTCGAGGGCATTAAGCAGGGCTTCGCCATCCTCAACAGCAGTGAGTTTTTCCCCATACTTTGATCTACCGGTGTTGAGTGAACCAAATGCGAACGCCTTGCAAGTGCTGAATCCAGAATGAAGCTGGAATCAACAAATAGTCCTTCAATGAGGCCCATCATAGCCTGTGGCGAGCGAAGAACAAGGGGTCGGTCTTCTCCTTTTTTTCCGGATCGCCTGAAAACCAAGATTGTGTGGAATTCCCCGAGGAATCAACAGTTTCAGGAGCTTTGAAGGGGATGGTTTATCTTCCCCGCATTGTTCTCGATCAAGAGACGAATTGCTCTAGTGCCAGGGCGCAAACAGGGCCGGTCAGCCCATATTTAAGGAGGCGTCCATCTCAAGGGGTGCCCGGCTCAATTTTCATGAGATGGGATTTGTTTCGCAGCTGAAGTCGGGGCATCGGCCCCTGTATCGTGTAATTTTTCCTGGTGTCAATATGGCGATTTTTCCCTTTACATGTACTAATTTCCGGTTCCGCCCTGGTTATTGATTTACTTTGTAAAAAAATCAATTTAAAGGCTTTTCCCACTTTTCGCACCAGGCCTCCGTGTGTATTATCGCCACTAAGAAAGTTCTCCAAACTTCTGCCTGAAACCCTGGGATCCAGACGTTCGCAAGGGAGATTGGGACCAGACTCGTACGTTGCGAGTGTCCAGCTCAGGAGGTCGAGAAGATCGACTCTCTCCACCTTTCGATTGGTCTGAATCTACGGGGTTGAGCGGACACTACTGCGAAAGCGTAGATCCGCCAGCCATAGAGGCTGCCTTTTGAGATGACCACCCTTTTAACGGTCATCTGAGCAGAGCAACCCGCCATTAAAGAGTGCGCGAAGAGCTTGGTGGAGCGACCGCCAGGTGGCGCAGCACCGAGCTTCAACCGATGAAAGAGTAGAAGGGGTTTTGAGATGCGACCAATCATGACCGCGTTTGGTGCGATTTGTCCAGGAACATTTGATGCAGTTTTGCTGAAGTATTTGCGTTATACCCCAGCATTAATTGTAGTAGCGGCACTTACGATAACCACAGGTTGTGGCGTGGACGCCACTTCTGCAAGCAGCCGCAGCGCTGCTACCTCCCCCTCCGGATCGGGGAGCGGTTCTAGCGGATCGGGCAGTTCGGGCTCGGGATCATCGGGTAGCGGTTCCAGCGGATCGGGTAGTACAGGTTCGGGAACAGGATCATCGGGGAGCGGCACGAGCGGATCGGGCAGCTCGGGATCAGGTTCGTCGGGTAGCGGCACCAGCGGCTCAGGTAGTTCTGGTTCGGGTACGGGATCAGCGGGGAGCGGTTCGAGCGGATCGGGCAGCTCTGGATCAGGTTCATCGGGTAGCGGCTCTGGTAGCACGGGTTCCGGATCTACAGGCAGCGGCTCGTCGGGTAGCGGCTCTGGTAGCTCAGGCTCGGGATCTGGAACCTCGGGCAGTGGTTCGAGCGGCTCGGGCAGCACAGGATCTGGTTCAGGTTCTACGGGCTCAGGCACGAGCGGCTCGGGCAGCACGGGATCTGGCAGCACGGGCTCAGGATCGGGACCAACGGTTACCAGTACGCCAGCATGCACTTTGTATGTTGCGCCTGACGGTGCGGCGAACAACTCAGGGGCGACAGCGGCATCGGCGATTCCGCTGCTGAACGCGGATCAAAAGGCAGTGGCTGGTGACACGGTGTGTCTGGGGGCAGGTACATACTCGCTGCCGACCACCTTTTCTCCAGTGAACAGCGGTACGGCGAGTGCGTGGATTACCTACACCAGCTATGACGGCGCTGTCACTATTAACTGGACCGGGCCGGCAAGTTCTCCGGGCGCAGTCATGTTCCATATGTACAGTCCGACCTTCCCCAATGGTCCGAGTTATATGGCATTTGAGGGTCTGACGCTGAATGGGCAGAATAATGTCCAGTTTGGCTTCTTCTGTCAAAACGGAACTCACATGCGGTATATCGGCAACACGATTGAGAACATGGGTGAGGCTGGTATCGGCAGCTCGGACTGCGACTATCAGGTTTCAGACCATAACATCATCTATCACAACGGATACAACGCGGGATGGTCCAGCGGGATTTCGTACTACGCCAGCCAGTGGTTTGACCAATACAGCGGGCTGCACAATGTTATCTCCAACAATATTATTGCCGGGTCGTACGATAACTCGAGCAACCATACGGACGGCAATGGGATCATCATGGATACGGGCAGTGGAGGCTTCTCGGCATCCAAGGCCAGCGCGCCTTCCACGCTGATTGTCAACAACGTGGTCTATGGAAACGGCGGGCGGTGCATTGAGACCAACTACGTCGCCAATATCTGGGTGGTCAACAATACCTGTTACGACAACATGCTGGATCTTACGCTTGGGAAGCAGGGTGAGATCTACAACTACAGTACAAACACCTCGTATTACATCAATAACATTGCGGACTCCTGGAACAATGAACCTCCCTATGTTGTGCTGGGGGCCAACAACACAAGCCTGACGTTCGATAACAATCTGTCGTTCGGCGGGACCCTCGAGGGGGTTTCGACGACCGGCTTCCTGACGGGGAACCCGGTCTTCATCAATCCTCCCAGTTACAATGCCACTGCGGGGGGACAATACGCGACTACTATCAGTCCCACGGCCCTGGGTAATGGACTGGACCTGCAAGCTGGGAGCCCGGCCATCGGCGCGGGGATCGACCCTATTTCGCTCATTACCAACAACACCAACCTTCAAACCGATATAAGCGCGTACATCTATACCGATATCAACGGCAATCCCCGACCGGTCGGCGGCCCCTTTACCCTCGGCGCCTACCAGAATTAGGCGCATAACCAGCGACGAGTCTTTCGCATAACCGCAAAATGGTGGATACACTCTCCGGAAACCCGGCAACGTGCATCCACCATTTTGCTTTTGCTCGAAAAAGCCAGAACTGATGCTGGTATCTGTCAGAGTTTGATGATGACCGTTTTCACCTCAGTGTATTGTTGCAGGCCGTATTCACCGAGTTCGCGGCCAATTCCCGACTGTTTGAACCCGCCGAATGGCGCCCGAGTATCCAGAATGTTGTAACAATTTACCCACACGGTACCGGCGCGCACTGCGTTTGCGATTGCGTGGGCCTTCTTGATATCGCGAGTCCACACGCCCGCCGCTAAACCGTAGATCGTGCCGTTGGCCCGTGTTATGACCTCATCCATCGTTTTAAAAGGAATGACGCTCATCACGGGGCCGAAGATTTCCTCCCTGGCAATCTTCATGTCGTCGCGGACGTCGGCAAACACCGTGGGCTCGATGAAGTAGCCGCGGCTCCCAACGCGATTGCCGCCAGCGGCGAGCCGGGCACCCTCTGTGCGTCCCGATTCGATATACCCCATAACGCGATTGAACTGCGCATCATCTACCTGAGGGCCTTGTTCCGTGCTTTGATCAAACGGATCTCCGACAACCCGAGCGCGAGCGCGGGCGACACTCTTCTCCAGAAATTTGTCATAGATATTCTGTTCGACGAAGACCCTGGATCCCGCGCAACAGACCTGGCCTTGATTTGAAAAGATGCCCATGTGAGCGCCTTCAACTGCTTCGTCCAGATCGGTGTCCGCAAACACAATATTTGGGCTTTTTCCGCCCAGTTCGAGGCTGACCTTCTTCAGGTTGGACTTTGCCGCAGCCTCCATAATCAGGCGCCCGGTCTCAGTGGATCCAGTGAAGGCCACTTTGTCCACGTCCATATGACGGGCGATCGCCGCACCGGCTGTCGGACCGAACCCCGGCAACAGGTTGACTACACCCTCGGGAAAACCCGCTTCGATGATCAACTCGCCAATGCGCAGCGCAGAAAGAGGTGTTTGTTCAGCCGGTTTCATCACAACGGTATTTCCGGTGGCCAGTGCCGGAGCGAGTTTCCATGCCTGCATCAGCATGGGGTAATTCCAGGGAATAATCTGTCCGACGACTCCGATGGGTTCATGCCGGGTGTAGCAAAAGAAATCACCGTCTATGGGGATCGTCTTTCCCTGAATTTTGTCGCACCATCCTGCGAAGTAGCGGTAACAGGCAATGGTCTTGGCAACGTCCACTCTTCTGGCCACATGAACGGGTTTGCCGTTGTCGAGCGCCTCAAGCTCAGCGAGCGCATCGGCATTTTTTTCGATGAGATCGGCGAGAATGTATAGTAGGCGTCCCCGTTCGGATGCATTCATCCTGCGCCACGGCCCTTGCTCGTACGCAGTGCGGGCCGCCTGCACAGCTTTATCAACATCAAGAGCATCGGCTGCGGAAACCCGGCAGATTTCCAGACCGGTGGTCGGGTTGACTGTCGCGAAACTCTCGCCGGATACGCTCTCGACCCACCTGTTATTGATAAGCAGTTTTGTCGCCGATGGCACCAGTCCATGGCGTTTATGTTGCGAAGGTGTTGATAAAACCGAAGTCATAGAGGCTAGCTTTCGATACAGGATTGATATGGGTGCAGGAATTCATTGCGCCTGTATGAACATGCTGACGTAGAGCTTGATCGAGGCAGCATGAGAGCGGCCTGGAAGGTTATCAAGCGCCGAGTGCTCTGCGAGGC
>JBARHV010000196.1:0-6061 GCA_049799415.1 Silvibacterium sp. | reverse complement strand
CCCTCGGGTTCGGGCAAATCTACTCTGGTGAACCAGCTCCGTTCGCTGGTTGAAAATCTTCAATTTTCCGTTTCATGGACCACACGCCCGCCACGCGGCTCCGAGCAGGAGGCGCGTGAATATCACTTCATCTCCCGCGATGAGTTCCAGAAGATGATCGACGCCGATGAGTTCCTGGAATATGCCGACGTCTTCGGCAACTATTACGGAACCGCGCGCAGCTCGCTCACCGACGCCTTCAGCCATGGCAGAGACCTGCTGCTCGACATCGATGTGCAGGGAGCCGCGCAGGTCCGCGCGAAGATGCCCGACGCCGTCACCATCTTCCTCATGCCGCCCTCGCCGGAGATTCTCGCCACCCGCCTCCGCAACCGCAGCCGCGCGGAAGGTGCTGTGCAGGAAGAGGTTATCAAGCGCCGCTCGGCCAAGGCAAAACAAGAGATTGAGAATTACCGTGAATATGGCTATATTCTCGTCAACGACGTCCTTGACCGGGCGGTCGAGGAAATGGCAGCCATCGTAGCCTCGGAGCGAATCCTGCGGTCATCCGCCCCGAGAAACTCCGAGGACGAGGAGCTGCTGGCCATGGCGGAAAAATGCCGCCAGCGAAACTCTGAGGCCCGCATACAGCCGGTGCTTCAGGCTTTCGGAGTCATCCACCCGGGTACCGCCGACAGGTAGGCCAGGGCAACGATAGTTTTAGGAGAAGCCATGAGTGAAGAGCAGGAGTTCGACAGCAATTTCCGCTACGTAATGGTTGCCGCGCGGCGCGCACGACAGCTTCAAAACGGTTCGCCGGCGCTGGTCACATCCCGCTCCGGAAAGGCCTGCAAAGTAGCGCAGGACGAAATTGCCGCAGGCAAAGTTGGCTATGTAAGAAGCAAAACCCCGGTCCTGAAACCAGAAGTCGCCGCACCCGATATCCCCAAATTCGTCATCTCGTAGCTGAATAAGGGAGACAAGAACATCTGTGCTCTCTAAGGTGAAGAAATACTCTCTTTGATCCCGACCAAAGGGAGGGCCGCAAAGGAAAGCTCCAGGATGGCGCCGTAGGCGCGTGTGCAGGGGAGCCTGCCCTGAGCGAAGCCGAAGGGGCCAGTCCCCGGTAGAATGTCCCTATGAAGGTCACGGTTGGCGTCTCCGGCGGTATCGCAGCATACAAAGCAGCAGAACTGGTGCGCGCCCTGCAGCAGCACGCGCTCGATGTTCACGTCGTAATGACCGAAGCGGCAAAGCAGTTCATCCAGCCGCTCACTTTTGCATCGCTTACCGGACACAAAGTCATCTCCAGCCTCTGGGCCGATCCTGCCGCGGCCTCTGAAGCCAATCTCGCCTCTGCCATTGAACACATCGAGGAGGCACAAACCACGGATGCGCTCGTTGTAGCCCCGGCCACGGCTGGCACGCTCGCGAAGTTCGCGCACGGCATCGCCGACGATTTTCTCAGCACGCTCTATCTCGCCACCACCGCGCCGGTGATTATCGCGCCGTCCATGAACGTGAATATGTGGCAGCACCCGGCCACGCAGGCCAACCTTGAAATGCTGGCTGGCCGCAACGTTCACATCGTGCCGCCCGGCGCCGGATACCTCGCCTGCGGCATGACCGGAGCGGGCCGCCTCGCTGAAACAGGCGCCATCGTCGAAGTTGTCCTCGCCACGTTGAACCATCGTAACGATCTCAGCGGGGAAACCGTCCTCATCACCGCCGGTGGCACGCGCGAAGCTCTCGACCCGGTGCGCTTCCTCGGCAACCGCTCCAGCGGCAAGATGGGCTATGCCCTCGCTGAAGCTGCCGAGCGCCGTGGAGCCCGCGTCATTCTTGTGACAGCGCCCACTGCGCTGCGTCCGCCCGCAAACTGCGAGGTGGTTCCGGTTGTCACGACCAGTGAAATGCGCGAAGCCGTTCTCAATCGTATTGATGAAGCCTCCATCGTTATCAAGGCCGCAGCCGTGGCCGACTACCGGCCGCTCAAGCAGGCCGAGCAGAAGCTCAAGCGCACTGGCCCTCTCACGCTGGAACTGGAGCCGACGGAAGATATCCTCGCTGAAGTCGTCGCGCGCCGCCACACCGGCCAGTTGATTGTCGGCTTCGCCGCAGAGACTGAGAATGCCGTCGCGCACGGACGCAACAAGCTGCTGCGCAAAGGCGCGGATGCAATTGTCCTCAACGATGTCTCGCGCGAAGGCGTAGGCTTCGACTCCGACCGCAACGCCGTCACGTTTTTAACTCCCCATACCTCCTCAGACCTGCCGGAGATGTCCAAGCGCGACCTGGCCGACCGCATTCTCGAAGAGATACTTGCTCTCCGCCGTCCGCAGTTTGTCATGACAGAAACCGATTCGGTATTCGAAGCATGACCGCGCTCGGCCCTGAACTGGAAGCCGCTCTCGAAGCGCGTCTGCGCTATTACCGCGACCTCGGCATCTACAACCTCTACCGCCGCTGCGAACCCGACCCGCAGTTTGAAATTGCAACCGCAACTGTTACAAATTCCCAACCGGAGCCAGCCATTCCCGCACGCAAACCTACCTCCGCCCCGCTCATTTCCATGGCCCCTGCTGCTGCCGTTCCTGCTGACGAGCGCCTGGCTGCGCTTGAAGCCATTCGTGCCGACATCGGCGACTGCACCCGCTGCCCGCTTGCTTTCCAGGGCCGCCACACCATCGTCTTTGCCGACGGCGACCCCAACGCCCGCCTGATGTTTGTAGGTGAAGGCCCGGGAGCCGACGAAGATGCGCAGGGTCTGCCCTTTGTAGGCCGGGCCGGGCAGTTGCTCAACAATATGATCAACGCCATGGGCCTCCAGCGCAGCGAGGTCTACATCGCCAATGTCGTCAAATGCCGTCCGCCGCAAAACCGCACGCCCGAGCCTGTGGAAGCCAACACTTGTATGCAATTTCTCTGGCGGCAAATCGACGTCGTAAAGCCGCAAATATTGGTCGCGCTCGGCGCAACCGCAGCGACCTATCTGCTCGGCGGCAAGTCTTCGCTGGCCAGCCTGCGCGGACGCATCCACCAGGTGCGTGAATCAAGGCTGATTGTTACCTACCATCCGGCCTACCTGCTGCGCGACCCGCGCCAGAAGGGCGAAGCCTGGAAAGACCTGCAGATCGCGATGAAGGAGCTTGGCCTGAAGGCTCCGAAGGCCGCAAAATCCGAACCCTGATCGGGGGGTGCCGAACGCTGTACCCTGTAACCAGTGCCCGCCTACTGCGATGTCGCTCTTCCTGTCCCGCTCGATCGCGCCTTCACCTACGCGATTGAGCAGGCAGTCCCCGTTGTAGGCGCGCGTGTCCTCGTACCGTTTCGCAATGAAAAATTAGCCGGAGTCGTGATTCGCGTCCACGACGATCCACCGCCCGTCGAAGCCAAGCCCGTCCTCAACATCCTCGACGAAGAATCCATCCTCTCGCCGCAACTTCTCTCGCTCGCCGAGTGGATCGCACTCTACTACATCGCGCCCATCGGCGAAGTGCTCCGCGCCATGCTGCCGCTCATGAGTGAGGTGCGCAAGCAGGTGCTCTTCCGCATCACCGATCAGGGCCGCCAGGCGCTCTTCAACGGTGCGCAAGAAGGCTCATCGCGCCGCACACGCCGCACGCCCGAAGAGCAGGACACCGAATATAAAATTCTCAACTACCTCGAAAGCGGAGATGCCGTACGCCTGTCTACGCTGCGCTCGGCAACGGGAGCCGCCCGCGACCTGCTCACCGGCATGCTTCGCAAAAAGTGGATCGCGCGCGAAACCGCAGCCGCGCCCCGCGATGCCCGTCGGACGGTCCGATATGCAGTGTTGATCGAAGGCACGCGCCTGCCGAAGCTCAACGAAAACCAGCAGGCCATTCTTGCCGAACTCGCCGGCTCCGGCAATGAGCTGCCCGTAGCCGAGCTGCGCCGCCTCGCCGTGCCGCCGTCTACGTTGGCCACTCTGGTCAAAAGGGAACTGGTCCGCATCGAAGAGCGCCCCGCAGACTTTCATCTCACCCATCTCTCCGCTCTGCATCGCCAGACGCACACGCTCAACGCCGCACAGCAGGCAGCCTTCGACACCATCACCTCTGCGGTGGAAACTGCCGCATTCCGCCCGCATCTGCTCCACGGAGTCACCGGCTCCGGCAAAACCGCCGTCTATCTGGCCGCGATGCAGCGCACACTCGCGCTGGGCAAATCCGCTATTCTTCTCGTTCCGGAGATAGGCCTCACCCCCGCCATGGCCGCGCAGCTGCATCACACTTTTGCAAGCGAGGTTGCGCTGCTGCACTCCGCGCTCACACCCGAGGAACGCAGCGAGCAATGGCATCGCATCCGGCGCGGAGAGGCCCGCGTCGTTGTCGGAACGCGCTCTGCTATCTTTGCGCCGCTCGAAAATATCGGCCTCATCATTGTGGATGAGGAGCACGACTCCAGCTACAAGCAGGAGTCCATGCCCCGCTACCACGCGCGCGACACCGCCGTGATGCGCGCCAAGCTCGCTGGCGCAACCATCGTGCTCGGGTCGGCTACTCCATCGCTTGAATCCTGGCATAACGCACAGCTTGGCAAATATGCGCGTATCGAAATGCACGAGCGCGTCCAGAACCGCCCGCTGCCGACGGTCGATCTCGTCGATATGCGCCGTGAATTTCAGGAGACGGGACAGGAGCATCTTTTCTCCCGCGCACTGATTGAAGAGACGCAGTCCACGCTCGCGCGCAGCGAGCAGGCCATCATCCTGCTCAACCGTCGCGGCTACTCCTTCGTAGTCATGTGCCGCGCCTGCGGAGAAAAGCTGGAATGCGAGAACTGCTCCATCTCGCTCACCTATCACAAGCCTGTTCCCGGTTCTGACGACCGCGCACACGCCGGCCAGCGCCTGGAATGCCACTACTGCGGCTACAAGCGAACCGTGCCCAAGCGCTGCTCCAAGTGCGACAGCGAGCATCTCTACTTCCTCGGAGCTGGTTCACAGCAGGGCGAAGAACGCCTGCAGGAGATATTCCCCAACGCGCGCATAGGACGCATGGATCGCGATACCGTGCGCGGGCGCGGCGACATGGAGCGCCTGCTCATGCGCCTGCATTCCGGTGAAATCAACCTGCTCGTAGGCACGCAAATGATCGCTAAAGGACACGACATTCACGGCGTAACACTGGTCGGCGTGGTCGGTGCGGATTTCGCCCTCGGTCTGCCGGACTTCCGCGCCGCCGAGCGCGTCTTCCAACTCCTCACCCAGGTCTCAGGCCGCGCCGGACGCGGCGAGCTCCCCGGCAAGGTCCTCGTACAGACCTACCATCAGGATCACTACGCGATTCAATTCGCAGCGAACCACAACTTCCACGCCTTCGTCGAAAAAGAGTTGAAATACCGCAAGTGGATGCACTATCCGCCCTATGCCGCGCTTGCCAACTTCATCATTCAAAGCCCGCGCATGGAAGAAGCTGCCGGTTGGGCCGCCGTCCTCGGGCGCTGGTTCCAGTCCACGCAGCATGACGGAGTGCGCATCCTGGGCCCGGCCACCGCGCCGCTCGCAAAGATCAAGCGCATTTACCGCTTTCACTTCGTGCTCAAGGCGGAGAAGCGCAAGTCTCTGGCGAAAACCCTCCGCGCAGCCCTCGCGCACGCCGACGTCATGGGCATTCCGCGCCGCAATTTAGTTGTCGATGTTGATGCAGTGAGCCTGATGTAACCTCAGTATTTACATCAAAATAACGTTACCGAGTCCGCCGCGTCCAACAGATGTGGCATCATAGAAGAAGAGTTCCGCCTGAGAAGCAGTTCACCCACGACATGCAGTTGACCTCCAAAAACACGCGTACGTGGAATATCCTGGTTCTCTCCATCTTGGGATTAGCCATTGCTGTGTTTGCATGGGGGCTAAGGTACAAGCTTTCGCTCTATGAATCTGTGCCTCCGGTGATGCATCACGCAACATCGGCCAAGCTTCTCTCCAATCGTGAGCGGCCCGTAGATATTGCGCTCCGAGTCGAGCGTGCTACGACGCCCGCCGTGATTGTTCTCTGTGTTACATTTACGCTCTTCGCCGGGCTCTTGCTTGACCCCAGGCTAGAGTCGCACTGGA
>JBARHV010000195.1:0-1615 GCA_049799415.1 Silvibacterium sp. | reverse complement strand
AGACTCGGATGGACGTCGCTGGGCAGAACAAAATCTCAACAATCCTGCGGTTCGCCCGAATCTAATGTATCCCTTCAAGGCGAAGAACGGAACCACCTACGAGTGCTGTCCTGACGCAATAGAATTGTCCCCTGTTTCAACGCAATAGAACTGTCCTCTGATTCTCCTCCCGCTGCAAGGGCTGAGGAGCCGTAGGCGACGAAGGCCTTGCAGCGGGAGGAGTCGTTTTCCACGGGTGACTTGCCGCGGGCTGCCAACGCCGATTGTTCTTGATCGCCGCCTTCGGCTTGGGACGGCGTGGGCGATGGTCCACTCGATGCCAGGACAACGTCTTGCCCTGCCAGATCAACGTCACCGATTGATCCGCCATTTCGTGCACGGTGATTGGTTTGCCCGGTAAATCCAACGTCTCGTGTTTCTTCTCGATTTGCAGCAGCGTTCCACGCCACTGCACGCACCAGTCCTCGCCCACACGGCGGAGATGGTGTTCGCAGAGGGTCTGATCAAGGGGCTCGCCAGTGGTTCGATGGGCGTCGCCTTCCGCCGCCGCCACGGCGAATTGCTCGTTGAACGCCGTCAGGAACGACTCGTTCAGCAATCGGTTCGCCGAAACGATCTCGCCAATTCCGGCAAGACGCATCGCTTTGACCAGCCGGTCCTGCAGCGTCCCATTGACCCGCTCCACTCTCCCTTTGGCCTGCGGGCTGTTGGCCAGAATCAACTCCACCTCCAGTTCCTTCATCGCCCGGCCGAATTGTGTCAGCGGCCGCTGGCCGGCCAACTCCTGCTCCATCGTCGGCTCCTTGTCGCTTCGGTAAATCGCGGCTCGATCCACGTACAAAGACCCCGGCAATCCGTACGCGGCCGCGTACCGCCCGAAAACGTCGAACGCCGCGGCCAGTGTTTCCTTCGCGTAGAATCGCGCGAACAGACGCCCGGTCGCGTCGTCGATCATCACCATCAAACAGCACCACCCGCCACGGCCCTCAAACCAATCGTGCCAGCTCCCATCCATCTGCGTCATCTCGCCCAACCGCCGCCGACGCTCTCGCCGGCTGCGGTGTTTGCCGCGATTCCGCCGACGCGGCATCAACCCCTCCGCCAGCAGCCATCGCCGGATCGTGTCGTGGCTGAACGACTGTTCGTCCTCTCTCGACAGATATTCGCTGGCCAGCGTCGGACCAAATCCCGCGTATTTGCCCCGGCACAATCCCATGGCTTTTTCACGAACCGCACCGGGCGTTTTACGGTTCGACGGCCTGCCTCGCAGCCGATGCACCAGACCCGCGTCCCCCTCGCTGGCATGACGTTGTCGAATCCGCCGCATCTGCCGATAGCTGATCCCCAAACGACCAGCCGCTTGCCCAAGACCCAATGTTCCGGCCGCAACGCTCTCCAAAACCCTTAACCGCAACCGCTCTTTCGCACTCATCAACAGTGTTCCCATCCGCTTGGAATACCCCAAGCTCGGTGAGGACACTTCTATTGCGTTAACCAGAGGACATTTTCACGGCGTTACAACAAATATGTGCCCGCCAGCTAGACTTTCCGGCGTCCAGACCCTACTTTCTAAGACTCGAACCGCCTCGGCAAGCGGCCGGGCGCGATGCAAGGG
>JBARHV010000194.1:0-12569 GCA_049799415.1 Silvibacterium sp. | reverse complement strand
CAGCGTGGCCGCAGCCAGCGAAATGGTTGGTCCCGCGCTCCCGCCGATCTGCACATAGCGGATGCGTGGCGCAGCATGGCTCAACCCCTTTTGCGAAATCGCCTGAAGCAAATATTCAGCAGGCTGCCCCCAAAGATAATCCAGCACCACGTTGATCTTCGCCTCAGCCAGCGACGCGCGAAAAGCCTCCACCAGCGAAGCCGCATCCTGCTCCAGCGAAATCACCGCATCCGCGCCCAGCGCACTCAACTCCGCCAGCGCCTTCGCATTCCGCCCCACAGCTACCACCCGCTGTGCGCCCAGCCGTCGCGCAACCTGGATTGCAAGCTGCCCTGCAACGCCCGTCGCGCCAAGAATCAACACGTTTTCGCCCGCAGCAAACTTTGCCCGCATCAGCGCAGCCCTCGACGACATGCCGGGATTGGCCAAAGCAGCAGCCGTTACATCGTCAAGCCCGTCCGGCAATGGAACGCACATCGCAGGCCGCGTGATCGAGCGCTCTGCAAACGTGCCGTAAGGCGGGTGGGTCGCGCCGAAATACACGCGGCTCCCATCCGCCAGCCGTCCCACGCCATCCACTCCCGGAACAAACGGCAATATCCCCGCGCTGCCATAATGCGTTCCATTGGCCAGCGACCGCACAATCGGATGCAGCCCGGCAGCACTGACCTTCACCAGCACCTCTCCGTCGCCAGCAACAGGATCGGCAAACTCGGCAAAATGGGGAGGACGATCATAAGCTTCAACAACAGCAGCGTTCATAGGAATCTCCTGTAGTGCGACTTAACAGGTTAAGCCAAATCCATCCCCGCGAGAAGCCAGAGCACCCCATCCCTAAAACTTTAGTCCCCGACCAGCGGGAGGGCGGTAACTGTGATTCGAGGATGGCGCGAAGCGCGTGTGCCCGGGAGCCTGCCCTGAGCGGAGCCGAAGGGGCCAGTCCTTGTTAGAATCAACAGTCCTTAAGCAAACACCGTGCCCAGCAACCCAACTAAACCCGTCTACACCGCCGCCGATCTCGAAAACTTCGACAACGACCGCGACCTCGGCTACCCCGGCGAGTTTCCCTTCACGCGCGGCATCCAGCCCACCATGTACCGCGGACGCCCCTGGACCATGCGCCAGTATGCTGGCATGGGCGACGCTGAGGAGAGCAATCGCCGCTACAAATTCCTCATCGCCAACGGAACCGCTGGCCTGTCCGTGGCCTTCGATCTGCCCACCCAGATCGGCTACGACTCCGACGACCCCATGGCCCTCGGCGAGGTCGGCAAGGTTGGCGTCGCCATCGACTCCATCGAAGACATGGAGCGTCTCTTCGACGACATTCCACTCGACAAAATCTCCACCTCCATGACCATCAACGCGACCGCCAGCATCCTGCTCGCGCTCTACGTTGCCGTCGCCCGCCGCATCGGAGCCGATCTGAAAAAACTCTCTGGCACTGTGCAGAACGACATTCTCAAGGAATACATTGCGCGCGGAACCTACATCTATCCCATCCGCGACGCCATGCGCATCGTCACCGATATGTTCGCCTGGGCCAATGAGCATACGCCCGAATGGAACACCATCTCCATCTCCGGCTACCACATGCGCGAGGCCGGTTCCACCGCCGCGCAGGAGATCGCCTTCACCCTCGCCAACGGAATGACCTACGTGCAGGCCGCCGTTGACGCGGGCCTCGACATCGACCGCTTTGCCCCGCGTCTATCGTTCTTCTTCAATGCACACAACAACTTCTTTGAGGAAGTCGCCAAATTTCGCAGCGCCCGCCGTCTCTGGGCGCACATCATGCGCGACCGCTTTGGCGCAAAAAATCCGCGTTCATGGATGCTCCGCTTCCACACTCAGACCGCCGGTTCCACCCTTACTGCCCAGCAGCCCGAGAACAACATCGTCCGCACCGCAATCCAGGCGCTCTCTGCTGTGCTGGGCGGCACGCAGTCCCTCCACACCAACGGCTATGACGAAGCCCTCGCCCTGCCCACCGAAGAGGCCGCCCGCATCGCCCTCCGCACCCAGCAGATCATCGCCAGCGAATCCGGAGTCGCCAACACCATCGACCCCTTCGCCGGGTCGTATTATGTCGAGTCCCTAACCAACGATCTGGAACAGCAGGCCAACACCTACCTCGACCGCATCGCCGCTCTCGGCGGAATGCTCCGCGCCATCGAGAAGGGCTGGGTACAGCAGGAAATTCAGTCCGCCGCCTACGAATACCAGCGCGCTGTCGACTCCGGCCAGGCCACCGTCGTCGGCGTCAACCGCTTCACCCGCGAAGAAGAGCCGTCCATCCCCATCCAGCGCATCGACGAGTTGCTCGAACACCGCCAGGTCGAACGCCTGAGAGCGCTCCGCGACCGCCGCGACCACGCCCGCTGGCAGGCCTCGCTTAACCTGGTCAAACAAAACGCCCGCAGCGGACAAAACCTCATGCCCGCCATCCTCGAAGCCGTCGAAAGCTACGCCACAGTGGGAGAAATAGCCTCCGCCATGCGCGATGTCTTCGGCGAATACCAGGAATCCGTAGTCATTTAGCCGCAAATTGCCCGGCGCTTGAAATTCCCGACCAAAGGGAGGGCCAGAGAAGCCAGCGCAAAGATGGCGCGAAGCGCAGGTCCCCGTGCGGGGAGCATCTTGCAAACGATGGCGAATCTATCTACCATTTTCCGTAATGACACGATCCGCAAAAATCATCGTGGCTCTGCTCTGCATTCTTTGCGTGCTCGCCCTTTGTGTTGCGCCCTACGTGGACATCCCGGTAACGGTCCTCAAGTCTCTTCAAACCGCCCTTCTGCTGATACTTTCTCTTGTCGCCGGCGCTCTTCTGCTTGTCAGCAGCTTCCTTTTCTGTCCGGCCCTGTTCCGTCGCATGGCTTTACGAATAGGCTCGAGGACGCTTATCTGGCCGTTTTTTCTTCCGATCGACACAAACTGCGTCCAGCAGTGCTAATTTTCCGTAGATATTCCTCTTCGATTCCGTAACCCATTTCCGTAAGTCGAATAGAGAAGCCGCCTCGGCAGGCTTCAGAGGGATCCATGAAAGCACAAGAACTTCTCCATTCCTGGTCTACGATTCTCACCGGACGAAAGCCTCTGCTCTCGATTGAAATCACGCGCGAGTGCCCGCTTCGCTGCCCCGGTTGCTATGCCTACGACGAAGCGCATCTGGGCGGCAACGGCGTCACTCTCCGCGTTCTTTCCGACTTTAAACAGGACGCTCTCGTCGAAGGAGTTCTCAATCTTGTCGAGGAATACCGCCCCCTCCACGTCTCTCTGGTCGGTGGCGATCCGCTGGTACGTTACCGGGAGCTAGAAAAAATCTTGCCCAAACTCGATGCGCAAGGTATACATGTTCAGCTTGTAACTAGCGCGTTTCGGCCGATCCCTGCGCATTGGGCAAAGTTCTCGCGGCTCAATACAGTCGTATCTGTCGATGGACTGCAGCCCGATCACGATGAACGACGGAAACCCGCGACCTACGAACGTATTTTGCAGAATATCCAGGGGAGTAAGGTGACCATCCACTGCACGATTACCGGCCAGATGACCCGGCGGCCAGGCTACTTTGAGGAGTTTCTCGCCTTCTGGAGCCGGAAACCGGAGATCAAGCGCATCTGGATGAGCATCTTTACGCCTCAGCAGGGTGCCGTCGGCCCTGAAATCCTGACGGCACAGGAGCGTGCCCAGGTCATCGAAGACCTGGCACGGCTGCGTACCCGATTTCCTGTGCTGGATATGAGCGAAAGAGTGCTGCGCGAGTTCCTCAATCCCCCGAAATCCCCGGAAGAATGCATCTTTGCGCAAACCACACAGGTTGTCTCTGCCGACCTCAAAACCCGCGTCACACCCTGCCAGTTCGGCGGCAAACCTGACTGTTCCCAATGTGGCTGCATGGCCTCTATGGGACTGGCCGCAGTGGGTCATCTCGAAATCGGTGGTGGAATTACGCTCGGCAAGCTCTACAATGTCTCCGAACGCCTCGGGAAGGGCATTGGCAAATTCAGGGATTTTCACAAAAAGGTCGCATGAAATGACGTCTCAACCCGCAATCACCGTCATGGAACCGCACGGTCCGGTTCGCCCCGGCCCTCACGTCAACGGTGCCGTTGTCAACATCGAGCGCTTCGAGCGCGAACTCAGGCGCCAGCTCACCCGGTTTTCCAAATGGATGTACCGGCTCGGCTTCGCCCCAGGAACCTCTGGTAACCTCTCCGTTCAGCTGGACGACCGGCGTATTCTCGCCACACCCACTGGCTGCAGCAAGGCCCTACTGCGCCCCGCGGACATGGTTATCGTCGACCGCGACGGACGTTTCCTCTCCGGAACCCGCAATGTTACCAGCGAGATCGGCATGCATCTGGCCATCTATCACGGCCGTCCGGACGTCCATGCCGTCGTCCATGCGCATCCTCCCATCGCCACCGGCTTTGCCTCCTGCGGCCTCGCCCTCGACGAGCCCCTCTGCGCCGAACTCATCATGACCCTCGGCAAGATCCCCCTTGCGCCCTATGCCACCACCGGAACCGACGAGGTGGGCGCCAGTCTGCAGCCGTTTCTGCGCGATCACGACGCTATCCTCATGGCCAACCATGGCCTCGTCACCTACGGAAAAGATCTGCTGGACGCCTTTATGAAATTGGAGACCTGCGAGCACTTCGCCCAGGTCTGCCTCACCGCCCGTCAGCTCGGCTGCCGCAAGCTGCTCGAAGACGATGCCCTGAACAAGCTCCAGCACGCCCGCGCCCGCTACCGGGCCAACGGCCGCGCCCCCTTCGGAGATTGAAAAGCCTGCGGGTGGCCTGTCTCTGAATTTTGTCCACGCGTAATCTCTCAGTAACCGCCCATTCACAGCGCATGACTACAACCTTAGAGTGGCCGCCATGGCCTCAAAAGGAGCAGTCATGCACAAGCTAGTTGCCAGCACTCTGGCTTCTTTACTCGTTGCTTCACAGGCTTTCGGGCCGGCATTTGCCGGAGCCCAGGACGATCGGTCTACCGCGACTCCCATCCATCACATCGTCGTCATCTTCCAGGAGAACGTCTCCTTCGATCACTACTTCGGCACCTACCCCTACGCGCTCAACCCCAAAGGCGAGCCCAGGTTCGTTGCCGCTCCTGGTACTCCATCCGTCAACGGATACACAGACGCGCTGCTCCATGAAAACCCCAACTTCCTCAATACCGCCCTCAATGGAACCGGCGCTGCAAATCCCTTCCGCCTCGATCGCCTGCAGGCCTCAACCGCTGACCAGGACCACGACTACACACCTGAGCAGCAGGCATTTCACGGCGGCCTCATGGACGGTTTTCCCAAGTACACCGGCACACCCGGGCCTCCACCCACCGGACAGGCCACGAACGGCCTGGTCATGGGTTACTTCGACGGCAATACAGTCACCGCCTTCTGGAACTACGCGCAAAACTATGCCATGAGCGATAACTCCTACGGCACCACCTTCGGTCCCTCCACTGTGGGAGCCATCAACCTGATCTCTGGCCAGACCAACGGCGTGGATGACTCCGAGTCGGCAGGCAGTGCTATCCTTGCCGATGGCAACGGCGGCTACACCGATGTTGGCGACTCCAACCCTCTCGGCGATGTTTGCTCCGGCGGTACCGGCATGCACTTCAGCGGCCAGAACATCGGCGACCTGCTCAATAAGGCTGGCATCACCTGGGGATGGTTTGAGGGCGGCTTTGACCTCGCCACCAAGAACGCCAACGGCACCAACGGATGCAGCCGCAGCACCACTTCGGCTGTCACCGGCGTTACTGAGACGGACTACATCCCCCACCACGAGCCCTTCCAGTACTACACCTCCACCGCCAATCCCACGCATGTGCGTCCCGCGTCCGTGAACTCCATCGGCTTCCAGGGCGATCCCGCCAATCACCAGTACGACATCAACGACTTCTTCGCCGCCGTCAAAGCCGGCAACTTCCCGGCCGTCAGCTTCCTCAAAGCGCCCGGCTATCAGGACGGCCACGCCGGCTACTCTGACCCGATCGACGAGCAGGCCTTCGTCGTCGAGGTCATTAACTTCCTCCAGCAGCAGCGCGACTGGGCCAACACCGCCGTCATCATCAACTACGACGACTCTGACGGATGGTACGATCACCAGCTCGGCCAGATCGTGAACCAGTCTTCCTCATCAGCGGACGCGCTGCTCGGCACCGGCTCCTGTGGAGACGGCACCACCGCTCTCGCCGGTCCCGATGGCGATCACGTCCAGGGCCGCTGCGGACACGGTCCGCGTCTCCCCTTCCTCGTCATCTCGCCCTACGCAAAGCAGAACTACGTCGCGCACAGCATGACTGACCAGTCTTCCATCATCCGCTTCATCGAAGACAACTGGCTCAGTGGCGAGCGCATTGGTCAAGGCTCCTTCGACAGCTTGGCCGGATCCATCAATAACATGTTCGACTTCAACGACCGCCCACGGACGCAGCCTCTCATCCTCGACCAGGCCACCGGCGAGCCTGTTTCCAACGGCCGCAACCCGCTCTAACAGCTCAAGCACTCCAAAGGGCGACGGAGCATTTGCTCCGCGCCCTTTGGATTTTTCTACACTACGAATTTGAGGCACCCGTATTGATCTCCCGACGAAGTTTCCTTGAGCAGGCTACCGCCCTCGCCGCCTGCCTTTCTCTGAAAAGCCCCTCCCTTGCCGAGGTCATGACCACCCCCGCACTCGATCCCAACTCCCTCCGCCCCTGGGTCGATCCGCTGCCTATCCCCGAAGTCGTCCAAAGCATCGGCAACCGGCCCGATCCGGAAGACCCCTCGCGCAATCTGCCCCTCTATCGCCTCGCCATGCAGGAAATGCACGTGAAAGTTCACCGCGACCTGCCGCCCACCCGCGTCTGGGGCTTCAACAACTCGTCTCCCGGCCCAATCTTTGAGACACGCAGCGGCCACGGCCTCCTCGTCGAATGGGCCAACGAGCTGCCGCGCAAGCATTTCCTTCCCATCGATCACACCATCCACGGAGCTGAATCCGGCAAGCCTGACGTCCGCAGCGTCATCCATCTCCACGGAGGCAAAACACCCGCCGCAAGCGATGGCTACCCCGAAGACTGGTATGTCCCCGGCCAATCCCGCATCTTTCATTACCCCAACCGCCAGGATGCAGCGCTGCTCTTCTACCACGA
Source organism: Silvibacterium sp. (assembly GCA_049799415.1). Lineage (GTDB taxonomy): Bacteria > Acidobacteriota > Terriglobia > Terriglobales > Acidobacteriaceae > Silvibacterium. The sequence continues at coordinate 5,411 of JBARHV010000194.1, read as the reverse complement.
CCACACCATGGGCATAAACCGGCTCAACATCTATGCCGGACTGCAAGGGCTTTTCCTTATCCGTGACCAATTCGAAGACTCCCTCAACTTGCCCAGCGGCAAATACGAGATTCCGCTGTTGCTCTTCGACCGCTTCCTGCTCGCAAACGGCCAGATGCAGTACCCTGTCTCACCCGACCCCAAATCGCCGTGGGTTCCCGAGATCTACTGCAACGCCATACTGGTCAACGGAAAGCTGGCGCCTTACCTCGACGTAGAACCGCGCCTCTACCGCTTCCGCGCCATGAACGGTGCCAACGCCCGCTTTTTCCGCCTTTCCATCGATCACGGAGCGGAGCTTCACGTCATCGGCAGCGATCAGGGCCTGCTTTCAGCCCCCATAACGCAAAAACACATCCTGCTCGCCCCCGCCGAGCGCACCGACTTCCTCGTGGACTTCAGCCCCTTCGCCGGACAAAACCTGCTTCTGATGAGCGACAGCCTTGAGGTCATGCAGATTCGCGTCGCCGCCGCACAGAAAGAATCCGTCGCCGTCTCCCAGACGATCCCGCAAGCGCTTCGCCCCGTTCCACGCACTCCCGAGAGCCAGGCCATCCGCACTCGCCGCCTCACCCTCGACGAGATCATGGACAAGGTGCAGCAATCCATGGGCATGCTGCTCAATAAAACTCCGTGGCATGCGCCCGTTACCGAAAACCCCATCCTAGACACCACCGAAATCTGGGAGCTGGTCAACCTGACGGAAGACACGCACCCCATCCACCTGCACCTCGTCCGCTTCCAACTCCTCGACCGCCGCCAGTTTGACGTCTTCCACTATCAGGACAAGGGCGAGCTTCGCTACATCGGTCCGCCTCGCCCACCCCAGCCCGTCGAAGCCGGATGGAAGGACACCGTCCGCGCCGAATCCGGCGAAGTCACCCGCATCATCGTAAAATTCGAGGGCTACACCGGACGCTACGTCTGGCACTGCCACATCCTCGAGCACGAAGACAACGAAATGATGCGCCCATACGAGGTCATCGCCGCCGAAACGAAAACCGCCAATCCCGACCAAAGGAAGGGCGAAGTAAGCTAGCATCGCGATGGCGCGAAGCGCATTTGCCTGGACGGCCAGTCCTCCATTAGCGTCAACTCATGCCCTCGTCCTCCGTCCAGCTCTCGCTCCACGGCAAAGCCGTTCTCATCACCGGAGGCTCGCGCGGCATCGGAGCTGCTGCCGTCCGCCTCTTCCATCAGGCCGGAGCCCGCGTCGCCTTCAACTACCGCAGCGCCCGCACCACGGCAGAGTCGCTCGCCAGCGAGCTCGGCGAAGGCTGTCTCGCCATCGAGCAGGATCTCTCTACACCGGAACAGGGCCGCGCTCTCATCGCAAAAACCGTAAAAGCCTTCGGCCGCATCGACGCCTTGGTAGCGAACCACGGCATCTGGCCGCCCAACGACGCGCCCATCGCTGCCATGTCGGAGAACCAATGGCGAACCACCCTCGCCGTTAACCTCGACAGCGTCTTCGGGCTCACCCAGGCCGCCGTCGCCCAGATGCTGCGCCAGGGCCGTCCCTCACCTGACCAGCCTGCCGGACACATCGTCTTCGTCAGCTCTACTGCCGGCCAGCGCGGCGAGGCCAACCACGCCGACTACGCCGCCAGCAAAGGGGCCATCATCAGCCTCACCAAAAGCCTCTCCAGCGAGCTCGCCCCGCAGGGCATCTCCGTCAACTGCGTCGCCCCCGGCTGGGTCGATACCGACATGTCCACTGCCGCCCTCACCAACCCCGCCACCCGAGCAAAGATTCTCCAGGGGATACCGCTCGGGCGCGTCGCGCGTCCAATGGAGATAGCCGGGCCCATTCTCTTTCTGTGTACGCCCTATGCAGGCTTTATAAGCGGAGAAATCCTCAACGCAAACGGAGGCGCAGTTCTCGCCGGATGAAAAAGCTCTCAGCTCTGCTTGTGCTCGTCTTCGCCGCCACCTGCGCGATCACAGGGCCCGCCTTTGCGCAGACCCCGCAAAGCCCGGACGCCAACTCCAGCAAGGCCCGCACCGAGCTGGAAACCATGCTCACCGCCCTCGGTGGCCAGCAGTGGCTCTCGCTCCAGAACATCTATACCTACGGCCGCGTCTCCGGCTTCTATCAGGGCAAACCCACCGGCGAAATCGAGGATTACCATAACTGGCGCACACCCTCCGGGCAGGAGCGCGTCGAGTTCGGGAAAAAACACGACGATGTCGAAATCTTCACCGGTAATGACTGCTGGGAGGCGACCTATCAGGGCAAAAAGCCGCTTCCTAAAGACATCTGCAGCGATTTCCTGCGCCGCCGCGACCACTCCATCGACGTGGCTCTTCGCGTCTGGATGAACGACCCCAAAACCATGCTCATTGACGACGGCCAGACCCTCTCCGAGCGCCATCTCACCGACCAGGTCACCCTCATCAATGCCGACAACGACTCCATCACCATCCAGATGGACGCCGAAACCCACCTCCCCCGCAGCCGCACCTTCCAATGGCGCGACCCCATCTACCACGACAAGGACACCGACCGCGAAGAGTACGACAACTACCATCCCGTCAACGGCTTTCCCACTCCGTTCAGCATCACCCGCTTCCACAACGGAGACGAAAGCAGCCAGCGCTACATCTACAAAGCCGCCTACAACGCCCCCTTACCCCCTGACGCCTTCAACATCGACGCCACCATCGCTCACATCAAGAAAAAGTAAGCTGGCGTATGCGCTGGACGGGTTTGTCTAGTACTGATCGTTCTCTTCCCGGAGAGAGCACTATGGTCGACTACTGTGGGCCCCATGACACGACTTCTTGGGTCTGGGTGCGGATTCTTGTCATGTACAGGCCCTCGACCACACAAACCGGGAGGTCGCATCTCCCGGTTTGTGTGGTCCCAAGGCCCGTGCGGCAAGCACCGCCCGCCGCGGAGGCGGGGTCCCCGGCATGCGCGATGTTCGCATGCGGGGGTGATCAGGCGCCGCCGGAGGCGTCTCAATTCACCACGAATCCTCGCCTCGAAGTAAACTCAGGCAGCGGAATCTCGTCTATTCCTATGCATGGGGCACATTGTTTCCACGGAGCTTCCGCCGCTTACGCAGGAGCGAACGGTGCTGGAGCTGGCAGACTTTGACGAGGTGGTGCGGCTCTACCGGCCGCGCATCTTCCGCTTCATCATGGCCTCGCTTGGAGACCGGGACGTAGCCGAGTCGCTCACTCAGGATTGTTTCCTGAAAGCGTTCAATGCGCGGCACCAGTTTCGCGGCGAATCGAGTCTCAGCACCTGGCTGACGCGCATCGCGCTCAACTTGGTGCGCGACCACCTGCGCAGCCGCCGGATTCGCTTCTGGCAGAAGACGCGGGACACTGCGCTCGATCTGGTCGATATTAGCGACTGGATTCCGGATACGGCGGTCTCAGCGGAGACGGCGTACCTGCAGCGCGAGCGCGTGAAGGAAATTTGGAAGGCGGTCGACGACCTCTCCAGCCACCAGCGCATGGTTTTCATTCTGCGCTTTGTGGAGGAGCTGGAGTTATCCGAGATCGCGGAAACTACGGGAATGAACACGAGTACTGTGAAGTCGCATTTATATCGGGCGCTGCGCATTGTTCGCGAACGGGCAGGAGGTCAGGCATGAATTTGAAGAATGAAAACGAGAAGGAACCCTCCGGCGAATTCGCCGCGGCAATCCGCAATTTCCGCTCCGCCGTAGAGCATGTCGCGGCCCGCGAAACCGCGCGCCCCGTGCCCTCGGACTGGCTCGTGCCCGCCCGGCAGCGGCGCAGCAGAGCGCAGCACACCATGATTCTCGCGTGGGTCTGCGCCGCGCTGCTCTGTCTGGCAATGCTGCCTTTCTCTATCAATTCACGCCACACCGTCGAGCAGCAGGTTGCTGGACCAGCAGTGACGCTGGCCCCTGAATCGGACACAGCCTTGCTCGAGCAGGTGGATACGAATGTTTCCGAATCAGTACCATCTTCGCTCGCTCCGCTCACCGAGCTTGATAACTGGAATACCGCATCAACCAATACCTCGAGCAATGCTTCCGCCAACGGAACATCGCTCAAAACAATGGAGAAAACAAATGCTGCTCACTAAGAAGAAATCCCCTGTGCTGCTATTAGCCCTTGCGTCTCTGCTTTGCTTCTCAACGGCTGCGCAGTCCTTTGCCCAGGACTGGCATGGCCAGCAACAGGGCATGGACCGTGGTGGCCCTATGGAACACTCCTTCCGCGGCGGGGAACACGGTCGCTGGTGGGACAATCCCCGGATGGCCCAGCAGATCGGCCTTACCGACGACCAGAAGAAGCAGATGGACGACATCTTTCTGAGGCACCGCCTTCAACTGATCGACCTCAATGCCACTCTGCAGAAGGATGAGATCCTCCTGCGCCCGATGCTCGGGGCGGATCAACTGGATGAAGCCAAAGTCCTCAGCCAGATCGATGCCATCGCCCAGGCGCGCGCCGACCTTGAAAAGGCCAACGCCCGCATGCTCTTCGGCATTCGCAAGGTGCTCACGCAAGACCAGTGGAAGAAGCTGCAAACCATCGTCCACAATCACATGGCGGAACGAGGAATGGGCCGGGGAATGGGTCAAGGCCGCGACGGATGGCGCGGACAGCGCGGTAACTGGCGTGGCCCCAACGGATCGAAGGGACCTGGCAGCCCCAATGGTGGCAGCAACGGACAGCCCGCACCGCCTCCGCCGCCCGACGGTCAGCCGAACCAGTAAGCATGCACTCGCACACAAAAAAGAGGAGCGGAATTTCCGCTCCTCTTTTTCATGCAGGCCGGCTCATTTGCCCTCAACCGCGATCACCCGTATCTCCGGATACTGCTGGTTCCAGCTGTCCGTCACATGATCGAAGATCAGGTGGAACTCCCGCGTCTGCCCGGGCGCAACAGGCGCAGCGGACACCGGCTCAATTTCGATATATGGAACATGTGTGCGGATCAGCATCAGGGGCATCGTGTTTTTCTGCCCAATCTGGTTGGTGAAGTCCCGGAAGGCGACCTGGACCGTAATCCCTGTCAGCGTCTTGTCTCCATGGTTCGCAATGTCTCCATCGATATACGTCTGCGTCGCGCCGATCACCGTAGAGGCCCGGCTCATCTTGATATTTGCAATGGTCAGGCTCTGCGCATAAGCGGCAGCAGGAGCCAGCCCCGCCCCGCCCGGATTCGAAGGCGCAGGCCGGCGGCCGGTAATCAGCAACACCGCGAGAACCAGCCCAACTACCGTTCCTGCAACGGCCCAGGGAAGAATGGAGCGCGGCTCCTTTGACGGATCCGTGTCCATAAAACCTCTCGGCTTTGCTCCATCGGTCATGAAGGCGATTCTACATCCCGCAGCGCATCGGCCTTTAAAATCGCGACGCTGTTAACGGAAGAGTTGCAG
>JBARHV010000193.1:0-6224 GCA_049799415.1 Silvibacterium sp. | reverse complement strand
AGAAGCCGTTGGCGACCAAATAATCCACGGTGAGGTCAAAGTCCGATGCATGGTTTCGCTGGACGGCTAACTTCATCAGAACATCGGCTTCTATGTTTACGAGCGCGCCAGGTTTAAGCGTTCGGAGGTTGGTGACGGCCCAGGTATGAGGGATGAGGGCTACGGTGACTGTAGCGCCATCCCAGCGGGCTATGGTGAGGCTGATTCCTTCGATAGTGATGGAACCTTTTTCTACGATGTAAGGGCGGGTGTTTTCAGGGGCTTCTGCTTGCAGCCACCAGTCGGTTTGATTCTTTTCAGCTTTGGGGTTGGTGGGGTCGAGTGCGATCAGTTTGCCGGTTCCGTCTACATGGCCCTGGACGATGTGGCCTCCGAGCGGGGTCCCGGCGGTCGTAGGCAACTCTAAATTCACAACCGAGCCGGGCGCGAGATGAGTGAGCGAGGTTCGGGCTACGGTTTCCGCGGCTAAATCCGCATGGAATGTTTCGGCTTCGATGTCGAGTGCGGTGAGGCAGACTCCGCTGACGGCGATGCTGTCTCCGGTTTTGAGCTTTGGGGCGAGGGTGGGAGCGGAGACGGCGATGCGGCGGGTTCCCGTGCGCTCTTCTATGGAAAGGATGGTTCCCGTGGCTTCTATGAGGCCGGTAAACATAGCTTTAGCTTAACTCTTGACGCCGGCCCATGGATCGCGGAGCCAGGCTTCGAGCCGAAAATCCGGGCCGAAGTTTCTGAGGGTAGTGCGGATGGGTTCGATTTGCTGAGAATCGGTTATTTCGATCAGAGGGATCGCGGTTGAGCCTAAGAAGATTGGGGCGTAGAAGAGGGTCAGCTTGTCCACAGAGTCATTGAGAGCGGAGGCGCTGAGCTTTGATCCAGCTTCAAGCATGGCAGAGGTGATTTCCATTTCTCCCAGACGTTCTAAAACACGCTTGAGAGAGACGCGACTGCTGCCGGGTTCGGATTGAACCTGCTCGACGCGGATGCCCAATGCTTCAAGTGCGCGTTTGTGTTCGGGATTAGGCGTGACACTGAATACGATCAGGTCTTTATTCGCGGCCTGCACGAATTTTGAATCGAGGGGCAGGCGTAGTTTTGAGTCAAGCACGGCGCGAAGAAGTGGCCGGCGGCGTGGGAGCCCGCTGCGGTCGGTGAGCAGGGGATTGTCGGCAAGGACGGTGTTGATGCCGGTGATCAGGGCATCAGAGCTGTGGCGCATGCGCTGCACTTCGGCCTGGGATTCCTGACTTGTCAGTATAACGGCAGTGCCGGGGGTGCGGGTTTCAGGCGCGGGGGCGATGCGGCCATCGAGCGAGAGTCCGGCTTTAAGGGTGACGAAGGGTAGACGCGTCTGGATGTAGCGCGCGAATCCATCGTTGAGGTTGCGTGCCTCTTCGGACAAGAGGCCGATGTTTACGACTATTCCGGCCTGGCGCAAGCGCGCGACGCCCTGGCCGTTTACAGATGGGTTAGGATCGCCGGTGGCCACGACTACGCGGGCCACTCCGGCTGCGATGAGAGCGTTGGCGCAGGGGCCGGTTCGTCCGGTGTGGCTGCACGGTTCGAGCGTGACATAGGCGGTCGACCCTTTGGCGTTGAGGCCCGCGCTTTTTAACGCTATGATTTCGGCGTGGTCGCGCTGGTCGTAGGCGTGAAAGCCTTCGCCGATAAGTTTGTTATCACGAACGAGAACACAGCCTACGGCTGGATTGGGCGAGGCAAGTCCGATGGATTTCTGCGCGAGGTCGAGCGCACGGTACATCCACATCTGGTCAGCCGCGGGCGCTATTTCGTCACGTTCCGCCATGGCTTGCCTTTCCAGTTCTACGCTTCGAGCAGTGAATCGACAAAGGCTTCACTATTAAAGGGAAGCAGGTCGTCGATTTTTTCGCCGGTGCCGACGTAACGCACGGGCAGTTTCAGTTCGCGGGCGATGGCGATAGCGATTCCACCCTTGGCGGTGCCGTCGAGTTTGGTGAGGACGATGCCGGTGACTCCAGCCGATTCAGTGAACTGGCGCGCCTGCTGGAGGCCGTTCTGGCCGGTGGTGGCGTCGAGGACGAGCAAGACTTCATGCGGCGCGTCGGGGGTGAAGCGTTGCGTGATGCGGCGCATCTTGTCGAGCTCGGCCATGAGATTGTCTTTGGTGTGAAGGCGTCCGGCGGTATCGACGATGAGGTAATCATAGCTGCGTGCCTTGGCGGCCTGGAGCGCGTCGAAGAGCACGGCGGAGGGGTCGCCGCCCTGGCGGGACTTGATAAGCTCGACGCCGCTGCGCTGGCTCCAGACTTCAAGCTGCTCAATGGCGGCGGCGCGGAAGGTGTCTGCGGCACAGAGCAGCACAGTTTTGTTCTGCGCACGGAAATATCCGGCGAGCTTGCCGCTGGTGGTGGTTTTACCGGTTCCATTGACGCCGACCATGAGGATGATTTCGGGCGGAGCGATGACGGTGCGCGGAGGGCGCTGCTGCTCGTCGAGGATGGACTTGAGATGTTCCTTCAAAAGCTGCTTCAACTCGGCGCCGTTCTCGATCTGCTTACGTTTGGCGCGCTCGCGCAGCGCGTCGAGGATTTCTGACGCGGTATTTACACCAATATCGGAGGCGATGAGGCTTATCTCAAGGTCTTCGAGGGCGCGCTCGTCGATGGTGCGGGTGAGAGACAGGACGCCGTCGATGCGTTCTTCCAGGCTCTCGCGTGTGCGCGAGACGGCCTCTTTCATTCGGTCGAATACGCTTTTTTTCGGCGGCTCTTCCAGGCTGCCGAAGAGTGTCTGGATCATGCTTTCAGTTTACGGCAAGGGGATGCTCGGCTCGCTGGAGGTTTGGTGTCCGCTATTCGTCGCGTCCGGGGCGGCTCATGAGGTCCTGAATGGCAGCGAGCGGGTGTTTGCCTTGGTGGAGGATCGCGTGGACCTGCTCGGCGCTCGGCATTTCGACGTGGTGACGCGTGGCGAGATCAAGCGCGGCGGAGGTGGTGCGTATGCCTTCGGCGATCTTGCCGTGCAGCGCTGTGAGGGTGTCGGCGAGGGAGTGCCCCTGGCCGAGTTGCATGCCTACCCAGCGGTTGCGTGAGAGGGAACCAGTGCAGGTGAGCACGAGGTCGCCAAGTCCGGAGAGCCCAGCGAGGGTTTCGCGGCGGCCTCCGCAGGCGACGGAGAGGCGGGTTATTTCCGCAATGCCGCGAGTGATCAGTGCGGCGGTACTGTTGTGGCCGAGAGCAAGCCCGGAGACGGCTCCGGCAGCGATGGCGATGACGTTTTTGAGCGCGCCGCCTAGCTCTACTCCGGCGATATCTTCGTTGGTGTAGAGGCGGAGGGAGCGGCTGGCGAATTCGCGCTGGACGTGCGCGGCGAGCCTGAGATCGCGCGAAGCGATGGTGACAGCGGTAGGTGATCCGGCAGCGACCTCCTGCGCGAAGGAGGGACCGCTGAGGGCGGCGATGGGCAGATGGAGATGATGTTCCGTCAGCACGCCGGCGATAACCTCGCTCATGCGCAGGCCCGTCTGGTCTTCGATTCCCTTGGTAGCGCTGACGATGGATTGTCCCGCGCGGAGGTGCGGCGCGAAATGTGTGTACGATGCGCGCACATAATGCGAGGGCATGACGCTGAGCACAATCTCAGCACCGGTAAGCGCCTCGGCTGCATGGCTGGTGACGGCGATGGCGGCGGCCAAAGGAAAGCCGGGCAAAAAGGCAGTGTTTTCCCGAGTGGCATTCATTGTTTCAGCGACGGCGGAGGAGTGGGTCCACAGCGTGATGGAGTGGCCTCCGCGCTGTGCGAGATTGAGCGCGAGTGCAGTACCCCATGCGCCTCCGCCCATGACGGCTATGTTGCTCATGCCTGGCTGGCCTTTGTTTTACCGAAGCGGTATTCCGTTCCATTGAGGAGACGGGCGATGTTCTGATGGTGCTTGGCAATGACGATGATCGGAACAAGAAAGACGACCGTGATCAGCCACGAGCTATAGGCGGTGTGCGGCAGAAGCATAGCGAGGAGGGGGAATGCTATGGCAGCGAGAATCGACGCGAGGGAGACATATTTCGAGAGCGCGAAGACGATGACGAAGACGACGAGCCCCCCGAGTGCGGCCAGTGGCGCGAGCGCGAGGAAGACCCCTAAAGCAGTTGCAACACCCTTCCCTCCTTTGAAGCGCAACCAGATTGGGTAGATGTGGCCGAGGATGGCGAAGAGCGCGGCCAGAGCTTCAGCATTCTGAAGAGGAACCGACGCGAGGCCCGGTGTGAAGAAAATGCGGCTGGCAAGCCAGACGGCAACGAAGCCCTTGCAGGCATCCAGTACAAAAGTGAGCGCGCCGAGTTTTTTTGCGCCGGAGCGCACGACGTTGGTTGCTCCGATATTGCCGCTGCCTTTGGAGCGAATATCCTCTTTGAGGAAGAGGCGCACCAGCAGGAATCCGAAGGGAACCGAGCCAAGAAGATAAGCTGTGAGGCCAACCAGGAAATAAGTGAGTGCGGACATCGCGCTTATGAGTTTAAGGCATTTCTGCGATTGACGTAGCCATAGGCCTTGTCCGTAGATTGCTATTCTGTAGGGGTTGCGCATGACAATCTCCACTTTCAGATCGGAGACTTTGGGCGAAAGGGCGTTGATCGCGGCGCTCCGGTCGCGGGTGCGTGGGTCTTCATACAGCCTGCGGCGTTCCGTCTCGGGTCTGCGACTGGGGATTGGCGACGATTGTGCGATTGTGCGTCCGGGGAAGGGCGAGGAGATTGTGGTCACGACGGACTTCTCGCTCGAAGGCGTGCATTTTCGGCGCGATTGGCATACACCGGAGTCGGTTGGACATCGCTGCCTGGCGAGGGGGTTGAGCGATTTGGCAGCGATGGGAGCGCGTCCGGTAGCGGCGTTTCTTTCGCTGGCTGTGCCGGATGATTTGCTTGCGGCGCGGCGCGGGAAGAGCTGGGTGGAGCGATTTTTCGATGGGCTGCTGGCGCTGGCAGATCGACATGAGGTTCCGCTGGCGGGCGGTGATACGGCGCGCGCTCCTGAACGGGCTTGCTTCGATATTGTGCTGCTGGGGGCGGTGGGGTGTTGGCGTGCTTTGCTGCGATCGGGAGCGAAGGCTGGGGATTTGATTTATGTTTCCGGTGCGTTGGGTGGGGCGGCAGCGGAGTTACTGGCTCTGGAGCGCGGTCCACGGCGGTTTGCTGGCCTGACAAAGGCTGTGGCGGGACATCCGCATCTTTATCCGGAGCCGAGGCTGATTGTCGCGGCGAGGCTGGCAGTGAAGCGGGTTCATTCGGCCATCGATATCAGCGATGGGCTTTCTACCGACCTGGCCCACATTTGCGACGAGTCCGGATTGCCGGCGGAGTTGGACGCATGGGCGATTCCGGTGCATCCGCTGGCGATCGAGGCGGCGCGCGCGGGATGGGTTTCGTCCGCGCTGGATTTGGCTCTGCATGGCGGTGAGGATTATGAGTTGCTGTTTACCGCGTCGCCTGAGATGAAGATTCCGCGGAGCATTGCGGGGGTGCCGCTATACCGGATTGGGCGTATGCTGCCGCGGCGAGCGCGGCGCCCGCTTATGGTGCTTCGCGATGGAGATGGACAAGTGACTGCGATTGAGCCGCGAGGGTGGGAGCATTTTCGGTAGGCACGTCTCTAAAGTTGGTAAGCTCAGAAGATATGCAGGCACATAAGACGCGCGTCCGGTTTGCTCCCTCGCCCACGGGTTTACTGCATGTGGGCAATGCGCGCACCGCGCTTTATAACTGGTTGTTTGCCCGGCACACAGGTGGGGAGTTTTTGCTTCGGATTGAGGACACGGACCTGGACCGCAGCGAAGCGAAGCACGAAGCGCAGTTGATGGAAGACCTGCGCTGGCTGGGCCTGGAGTGGGATGAGGGGCCCGGCGTGGAGGGTCCTCATGCACCTTACCGGCAGTCGGAACGGCTGGGGATTTATCGCGAGCATACGGAGCGGTTGCTCGGCGAAGGAAAAGCCTATCGCTGCTTTTGCACGAATCAAGAGTTGGAGGCAGAACGGGCGCGGGCGACAGCGGAGCATCGTCCACAGGTGTATTCAGGTCGATGCAGGGCAATCGATGCGGAGACATCGGCAGAACGCGCGGCGTTGGGAGAACCGTTTGCGGTGCGGCTGAAGATTTCCGATCATCCCCTGCGCTTTCATGACATGGTTCGCGGCGAGGTTGAGTTCGCGAGCGAAACGGTGAGCGATCCGATCCTAGTGCGGTCTGGAAG
>JBARHV010000192.1:0-4605 GCA_049799415.1 Silvibacterium sp. | reverse complement strand
TCTGGTGCTGGGATCGCAGGTGAGCAACCCGGAGCTGGCGGGAGTGATACTGGCTGGGGGAGCGGGAGCGCTGTATATTTCGCAGAGCAGCTTCTGGTCGGTTTCGGTGGACATCGCGGGCCGCAATACGGGTGTTTTCTCCAGCATCGTGAACATGGGGGGGCAGATCGGGGGCGCGGTCACGGCCTCGCTGACGCCGTGGATCGCGCAGCGCTACGGCTGGACGACGTCGTTCGCCATCGCCGCCGTGCTTGCCCTCTTCAGCGCTGTCTGCTGGATGACCGTCCACCCCGAACTTCCGCTGCAGTATGAAGAATAGATAAAATTCTTGTTGCAGGGGAAGCAAATCCGTGTTGCTGTAGACAAACACCCAACAATGGCCAACTCATCGCATTGTTCCAGGACCAATGGCATCTTCTTGCATGAGGTCCGTACTTTTGAATGGCATTCGTCCTTTAGCCGGCTGTGCCTGGCGATATTTCTGCTGTCGTCTGCAGGGCAACTTTCTGCACAGACAATCTTGCAGACATCTGCGGCTACTTCTTTGCCCGCGGTGCGGCAGCTTGGCGGGCTCAACAGTCAAAACCAATTGGACAAGCAGGCTCTGGCAATCTTGTCACCGGCACTGCCCGGATTTAAAGGTCTTGGCACAGGGGCCACAACCGGTGGGAAAGCGAGCGATCTCCGGTTCACGCCTGAAAGATATCGTCGTGAGTTGCAGGAAGCAGAATTCAATGGGAACTCGGTTCTCTCCGTAGCCGTCTTTTCAATCGATACACAACTCCCCATCTACCAGACCTGGTATTTCTACCTGGCGCTCGTACTCCTCTGCATCTGGATACCAGTATTCCTTTTTCGACGGCACGTTCAGCAGATGAAAGGCCGTATTGGAATCGTGCTTGAGGAGCGCAGCCGGATTGCCCGGGAGTGCCATGACACGTTGATGGCCGGGTTTGCTGCAATATCCTGGCAGCTGGAAGCCACGGCGAAACTCTTCCGCGACAGCGGTCTGGCCTCAACCCCGGCGGCCGAATCCTGCGAACTCGCGCGAAGCATGGTTTCACATTGCCAGGCCGAGGCGAGGCGAATCATCTGGGACCTGCGCGATACCGCTGAGATCACAAGTCTTTTGTCTCAAGCACTGGCGCGCGCGATCAGCGTCAATCATATTCATCAGAAGATCGAAACCACCCTCGACGTAGAAGGTGACGAGGTTCCGTTGGCTCCCGGATGCGTCCATCACCTGGTTTGTATCGGCCAGGAGGCGGTTACAAATGCGCTTCGCCATGCCGAGCCAAATCGTATCGTGATCCATTTGAGGTATGAGGCAGACGCGCTCAACCTTTCCATCCACGATGATGGATGCGGATTCTATCTACCGCATTCGCCGGGCTCCCGCCACGGCCACTTCGGCATCGCTGTCATGGAAGAGCGCACGCGGAAGCTCGGCGGTACATTCCGTCTTCAAACGACATTGGGTATAGGCACGGAAGTCGCCGTCCGCGTATCCTTTAATGCGATGCAGCCGCCGACGAACCAGGAACATCACGTTATCCGATGGATTGGCATATGAAGCAGATCAGCGTTCTGCTCATCGAAGATCACTTTCTCGCGCGAATCGCGCTCCACTCCGTTCTAGAGGGACACAACCAGATCCAGATCGTGGGCGAAGCAACCGATGGCGAATCAGGCCTTGCTATGTGTCGTTCGCTGAGCCCCGATGTGGTTGTTCTCGATCTGCGTCTGCCGCTTATGAGCGGCTTCGATCTCATTATTCGGCTTCGCAAAGAGTTGCCGGCTATTCGGATCGTTGTCCTCTCCAACTATGGCGGCAGTGAGGATATTTATCGCGCGATTCGCAGCGGAGCCACAGCGTACCTGACCAAAAACGCCAGCGGAGAGGAACTGCTCAACGCCATCGAACATGTTCATCGCGGTCTGCGCTATTTTCCCCGTGGCATGCTTGACCGGCTCGCCGAGCGCATGCCGGCTGTCGACCTCACGCACCGGGAAATGGAAGTGCTCGACTGTATTACTCGCGGATATAGCAACCGTGAGATTGCCGAGGAACTGCGGATTGCAGAAAAGACTGTTCGCATCCATGTCAGCTCCCTCCTCGACAAAATGGGTGCGCGCGATCGGACCCAGGCAACAATCTATGCTCTTCAACGCGGCCTTATTCATCTGGAATGAGCCTTAAGATTTCGAGCACCGCCGCTACTAATGAAGGAGTAGATAGACAACCCTATCCGCCCGCGGAAGCCACCGTAATAAGTTTCACTGGAGATTTGAGCATGTTGATCCAAACTGGGTTATGCCTCCTTCATGCTTCGATATAGGTCATTCGCCATAGCAGATGGCATGACAACAGGCCGATGACAGGCGCCTGAATCTGTAGTGCAATCGATACTCGGCCCAAACTGCCAGCTTTGCGAAGAAAAGAGTAGGCTCCTGCATAAAGCAGATGTCAGTACGATCCATCTAGGCTTGTCTGTCATAGATAAAGCATGGGGTGGCTCAGGAGCCGGGAAGATTATGAATGCCGCGGAGTTTTCAGGGCTTGACACTATGGATCGGCCTTGATGATATGTTCTGAGTTCATAAACATTAGGAGGTGGGTAATGCGGTTAGGATCGTCACTATCGTGGCAATCAAGTAAGGCCAGGGCGGCCGCTGCGCTCGTCGTGTTTTGCGTGTCGTTGATATTGATTACAGCTGGCGTTTATGCGGATACCCCCATGACCGCCGCTCAGTATGCTGCCGATCCGCAGGCTATGATCGTGGCCTACCGGCACGTAGAAGCCGCTTCCGTCTCCGACGCAATCGAGCAACTGCTGCATGAGCGGCGATACACAACGCACAATATGCACGCTATCTTCCCCACTAAGTTCGCCGGTCCGGCGCTGACCGTAAAACTCGTAAAAGAAGAAAACCATGATCCGAAAGCGCTCGACGGGATGCTCGACGCCATTGATACCGGCATGGCCGGATCCGTGTTTGTGATGAACGTCCAGGACGGGGCGGACATTGCCGGCATGGGCGGCCTGATGGGGACCGCGATGCTTGCCCGGGGCTTTGCTGGTGCAGTTATTGATGGCGGAGTGCGCGATATTCCCCAACTCACTAAAATTGGCTTTCCCGTCTATGCTCTCGGCCCAGTGCCGTCTACCTCGGTGGGCCACTATCGTTTTGCCGGAGCAAATATTCCCGTGACCTGCGACGGAGTAATCGTTTCTCCAGGAGATATCATCGTCGCCGATCAGGATGGTGTGGTTGTGGTTCCTCGTGCTCACGCCGCCGAGATTCTGGTACGCGCCCAGAACTTGGACAACAGTGAGCATTCCATGTATCCATTTATCGATAAGTACCACTCGATCGAAGAGGCGGTGAAACGGTTTGGAAGATTGTAGAGCTATGCGCATGGGTGTCAGGGGCTTGTTAGCTAAGCCTTACCAATGCCGCTTGGCGTATGCGCAACAATACTTTTTAGATTTAGCTAGCGATAGGAGAAATACAGAATGAAGGAACAAACCAGAAGGGGTCTTCTAACGAATGCAGCGAAAGCTGCAGTTGCGGTTGGCGGCGGGGCCATCCTCGCTAAGTCCGCAAACGCGCAGGTTTCCGGGGATCTGCAGAAGAAGCGATACCCGGCCAGCAGCGGTGAGCCATCCGGTGGAAAACCGCTGTTCTCTCCAGCCGTGTCCTACGGAAACCTGCTGTTCTTATCGGGGGTTGGAGCGCACTTTAAGGGAACAATTGAACAGCATACGCAGTATGTTCTGGACGAGCTGCAAAAGACCCTGGCGAGTGCGGGATCATCACTGGAAAAAGTTCTCAAGGTAAGTGTTTTTCTAAATAACCTCGATGACTACGATGCGATGAACAAGGTCTATGCAAATGCCGGGTGGGGGGCCATTCCGCCGGTAAGGACCACGGTGTCGCCAGCGGGCGGCGTGCCGGGTCACTCGCTGGTT
Source organism: Silvibacterium sp. (assembly GCA_049799415.1). Taxonomy (GTDB): domain Bacteria; phylum Acidobacteriota; class Terriglobia; order Terriglobales; family Acidobacteriaceae; genus Silvibacterium. Next base: position 631 of record JBARHV010000192.1, on the reverse strand, counting down.
GAGATCGACGTCATCGCTTATATCTAAAAGTCGATCAAGAAATAAATTGGTGAGCGTGACGGGCTCTTTTTGTGAGATCTCGTCATGCAGCTCACTTGTCTAGGCTCTGTAATCTCCTTCGCAAATCGCGAAGTGGGCTCCTGGAGAAAGGGAGTTGTGTGCCGCGAGAGATACCCGTGGGCCGAAAAGGCATTAGGTAATCTAGCCTATTTCTCCCTCCAGCATGCGACCGATGACAGGAGTGAGGGTGGAGGAAACACTGGACGTGTCGTTACAAGCTGTATTTTCATAAAGCTCTCGAAGAACGATCCTGACTGTTGTTTGCTCACTTCAATATGAGAACTGCCTTCCATGAACACCTACCGCGTTTATCCCTGTCTGGTAATGCGAGCGCACCCCCGTCATACTTTCGAATTTCTGGAGTAACTGGCAGTGTCGTGCGCAAAGTTCAGATCAGATTTGTTTTAGTCCCTAACCCGCCCTCCGGATTATGGTCTTTTGAAGTCAGGAGCAGGAGTTGAGATGTTGAGAGAGCAAGGGATGCGGGTGCGATATTTTTTATCGTTCTGGCTGTTTGTATTGAGCGGAGTGGCGTTTCTGGACCGGACGAATATCTCGATCGCGGGCCTTC
>JBARHV010000191.1:0-4949 GCA_049799415.1 Silvibacterium sp. | reverse complement strand
GAGATTGTCTTCAGCCTGACGGAGCCGATGGATCTGACCCCGACCAGAAACTAAAACTTTTCCCCCGTAAAGCAATTCTGGGAGCGTCTAAAAGGGAACATTCTGGACGCTCCCTTTTCTTGTCCGCGCAACAAGCCTCTGCGATCGTTACAATGACGGCGTGCCCTGTGACGCGCGAAGCTGAAAGGCGAGGAGAAGCAATCATGTCAAACGTAAAACCTATTCCCGATGGATACCATTCCGTACAGCCCTATCTGATTTTGAAAAATGCTGCCGGCGCAATTGCGTTCTACATCAAAGCCTTCGGAGCCAAGGAGCGGCTGCGCATGGAAAAGGATGGCCGCATCGGCCATGCCGAGATTGAAATCGGCGATTCCTGCGTGATGCTGGCCGACGAGCATCCCGAGATCGGCGCCTACAGCCCGGAGCACTACGGCGGATCGCCGGTGAGTCTGATGGTTTACGTCACAGACTGCGATGCTGTCTACGCCAAGGCTCTGGCCGCCGGCGCAAAGAGCGATCGCGAACCCGCGGACCAATTCTACGGCGACCGCATGGCCGGCGTGCTCGATCCCTTTGGATATAAGTGGTATCTCGGCACGCACATCAAGGATATTTCAGCAGAAGAGATGAAGCAGCACGGTTAATTTTTTGCAGCCAGTAGCCGCTTCCAGTTCTTCTGGTTGCGGCGAAAGCTCTTCTTCAGGTCTTCGAGGATGCGTTCAAAGTCGCCGTGGCCGCGCACCCGGCTCCATGCAGGATTGATCGAGAACCAGGGATAGTTTTCGTTGCCGAGATAGATGGCGCGGCGCAGCCAGTGCAGAGCTTCGCTTTCGTCTCCATCGACCGCGAAATAGGTCGCCAGCCGGTAAGCCATCTCGCTGTCGGCTTCGGCCGCGGCCATTGTGTTTTCTTCAATGAGCGCAGCGGCGCGCTCGCGTTCACCGGCCTGCGCGTAGCACATGGCCAGCGTGGGATAGGCGATCCTCATACTGTCGTCGTCGCGGATGACCTCTTCCAGAATGCGAATAGCCTCGCGCAGATTCCCCTGCCGCATGCGCTGGTATGCAACCGAGGTACGCAGCAGTGGATGCTTCGGCTCCAGGGTAAGCCCTTTGGCCAGCTCATCGTCTGCCAGCTCGATCTGGTTCTGATATTGGTAGACGCGCGCGCGATGGTTGTAGATTACCGGCGCGTTCGACGGGTTCAGACTTAGCGAACGGTTAAACTGGTCGAGCGCCTCATCGTACATGCCGTCGAGCCGCAGAGTCATGCCCGCAACCATATGAACATTCCAGTCATTGGAAGCGGTATGCAAAAGGCCTTCGATGCCATGGCGTGCGCTCTCTTTCTCTCCGCGAGAGAGCAGCATGTAGACGCGATACAAATTCGCCTCCACCGAACCGGGATCGAGCTCAAGAGCGCGGTCGAAGGCCCGCCGTGCGGTCATGACGTGCATGTGCCCGCCAAAGCCGTGCCGCACATATTGCAGATGCGTAATGCCCAGCCCGGTCCACGCCGGTGCGAATGCACCCTCGCGGTCCACAACGTTTTCAAACAACTCGCGCGCGTGATCAAGATCGACGCGGCTGCCGGTTCTCTGCATGAATGCGGAAAGGACTGCACGCGCCTGCAGGTACTCTTCCGATAGATCCTCGGCCAGCGGCTCGCTGCGCGCCATGCCGCGCTCCGGCCATTGGCGAAGCTGCCCCAGCCCCTGCAGCGACGCAAACACCTCATTGCAAATCTCAGCCTGCACAGCAATCAGGTCGAACGACGGCACACTGATCGCACCGCCCACGCGCAGGCTTTCTCCCGGCACATTGAGAAGTTGCCAGTTGAGATCGAAGCCTTTTTCTGAACGGATAAAGTTGCCCGTGAGCACCCACTCCACCAGCAGTTTGTGGCCAATGGCCAAGGGGTCCATCTGCGCCGTGGACATGTTCATGAGCGCACTCGAAGGGCGCACCACCAGCGACGACATGCGCGCGATGCGGGCGGCCACAGCGTCGGCAAGCGCAAATCCGTAAAGCGGTGCAATTTCAGACGGGCCGAGATTCTGAAAGGGCAGCACAAGAATCGTGTTGTGCTTTTCCTTCGTCTCCGATTCGCGAAAACGCTCAGCAAGCATGGAGAGCAGCCCGGTTGTGCGCTTTTCCATCTCCGCCGTCGAGGGCGGCAGGATTGCGCCTGCATCGCCGGGCACGATGCCCGTCTCGATATGGAGCGCTTTCATGATGGTCTTCAGCGCCTCGCGCACGTCCGCCGCGCTGGCATACCGCTCTGCCGGAATCTTTTCGAGCAGGCGAAAGATTACGGAGCTTAACTCAGCAGGCGTGTCGAGCGGCGCGGGATCGATGAATTGAATGGCGCGAATGCTCTGGAACTCGTCGGCGTCGGGGCGTGCAAATGGATGCCGCCCGCTGACCAGCTCATACAGGATGACTCCGAGCGCCCATAGATCGCTCTGCACGCTGCTCTGCCCGGTGACGAACTGCTCGGGAGCCATATAGGCGATGGTGCCGCCGCGCGCTGTGTAAGTTGCCTTGGCCGGATCGGTTTTGCGTGGCGCGGATTTCGCGGGATCGAACTCAGCGTCCGCGGGATTCAGCCGCCGCGCCAGGCCGAAGTCGAGGATCTTTGCCAGGCCACCGTCGGTCAGCATCACGTTCGCCGGCTTCAGGTCGCGATGAAAAATTCCCAGCGAGTGCGCCGCGCTCAGGCCGTCCGCAACCTGGATGCCCACCGAGAGCACCAGTTGCAGGTTCGACGCGCCTCTTGCGATGAGCTTATCCAGTGACTGCCCGGGAACATACTGCATGACGATGAAGGCCTCTTCACCCTCTTCGCCGACCTCATATATGGCGCAGACGTTGGGGTGTTCGATCGCCGATGCCATCCGCGCTTCGCGCAGAACGGTGGTCCGCATTTGCTCTGCCGTAAGCGCGCCGCGCTTGAGCACCTTGAGCACTACGGGGCGCATCAGCAGCGTGTCATTCGCGAAGTACACAACTCCGCTGCCGCCCGCGCCCAGCTTCCGGACAAGCTCATAGTGCTTGATTGTGCGATGTTTCATGCAGCCATAGTTTAACGTTTTCCGAAGAACAAACGATGAAGCTGTGCCAAGAGCGCATAGGCCGTATAAAAATTATTTCTCGAACCACGCTTCCATCCCCATGAACAGCTGGGCCGGTTCCTGGCGGCCTATCCGGAGCGCGATCTGAAGACTGTGCTCGAGTTCCTGACGAGGATCAACTCCATCCGCACTCCGCCGTCCGCGCCCGTAGAAAAACAGTGCCGTCGGCAGCGCGCCAGCGCGCATCCAAGTCAAAAAGCGGTTAAGGAGCTGTAACTATGAGTGGAGCAAAAAAGTGCGCGCATCCGGCCTGTAATTGTCCGGTCACCGATGGGAAGAAGTATTGCAGCACCAAGTGCGAATCCTCAAAAAGCATGACAGAACTGGCCTGCCAGTGCGATCATCCGGGCTGTCACGGCGAGCAGCTGAAGGCATAAAAGACCCCGCATCTGCTGAGCCAGGCGCGGGGAGCTTTGTCTCGACACGGGTTTCCATCAATGACTGCGCGGCTGGATTGTTTTCTGCACCGGCTTTGAAGGAGGGCGTTTACTCGTTCTGCGCCCCAGAAAGAACATGGCCACGCCAAACACCAGCATCACCACGCCCCAGATCAAATTGATGTTCATCCCGGCAGAACGTGCATAAATCGCACTGTCGCGGGTGAACAATCCAAAAACCGCCAGGATGGCGCCCACGATGGCGAACATCATTCCGAGAGGAACGCGAAGGTCGAGGTTCATGCTTTCTCTCCTTTAACGGAAGATCAGGTTCATGGTGATCAGCAGCGCAATCAGCCCGACGGCAATTACCTTGGGCCGCGCATACCAGGCCATGTCGTGCTCGACCGGCTTGGGCGTGAGCGAATAGACCAGCCCCACCAGCTCCGGTTCAGGCCTGGGCTTGGTGAGCAGGCTTATGACTACTGTGACGATGAAGTTAACGGAAAACGCCCAGATGGCCGTCCAGAAGTTCTGCGCCATATCGCTGGGATAATGATGGACCACGGCGATCCAGCCGCCGTGAATGCCTGTATGCGCGTTCATCGGCAGCGTAAGGCCGTGGTGCACAATCGCGGCCGCGGTACCGCTAACCAGGCCGGTAAAAGCCGCGTGGCCGGTGGTGCGCTTCCAGAACATGCCCAATAAAAACGTCGCGAACAGCGGCGCATTCACGAACGAGAACACCAGCTGCAGTGTGTCCATGATGTTGTTGAAGCCCACGACGGCATAGGCCGTGGCCATGGAAAGCACGATGCCTCCGACTGTGGCCCACCTCCCCATCTTGAGGTAGTGCGTGTCGCTGGCGTTCTTGTGGATATAGGACTGGTAGAGGTCGTAGGTCCAGACGGTATTGAACGCCGTCACATTGCCTGCCATGCCCGACATAAAGCTGGCCAGCAGCGCCGTGAGTCCCAAACCGAGAATGCCGGTGGGCAGATAGTAGAGCAGCATATTCGGAATGGCGAGATCGTAGTCGAGAATGGGCTGCCCTTTCTCATCGCGCATAATCTTGCCGTTGATGGGGTCCACCTTGACGGGAATGAGCCCCTCACCCATCGCGGTGGTGTTCTCCGCGCTGCCCGCCGCGGCGGACGCGTGCATGGCGTGGGCCGTGACGTGCGACGTGAGTGCGGGCGTGGCAATGGCGATCAAGCCAGGCAGAATCACCAGAAAAGGGAAGAACATCTTCGGCAGGGCCGCAATCAGAGGGACCCTGCGGGCTGATTCCTCTGAATCTGAAGCCATCGCTCTCTGGATCACAAGAAAGTCCGTACACCAGTAGCCGAAGGAGAGCACAAACCCCAGGCCCATTGACAGACCAAACCACTCCACACCCAGAGGGTTGTGCTGCGGGTTGGTCATCCCTTTCCAGG
>JBARHV010000190.1:0-2723 GCA_049799415.1 Silvibacterium sp. | reverse complement strand
GACGAATTGTGTCTGCCAGGGAGTAACCTGCGCGCATAGCGGCGCAGCCAATGTGCAGAAGAGGGTAAGGACGAGAGCTAGAGCACGCATTATTGCCAGTGTACAATCCGGCAAGCGATGCGCGCGGAAAACACCGATACACGAACGCCTGCTCTCGAGCGCAGACTGGGCCTGGGCAGCGCCATTTCGCTGAACATGATGAACATGATCGGCGTGGGGCCGTTCATCACGTTGCCGCTGGTGGTAGCGGCGATGGGCGGGTCGCAGGCGATCCTGGGCTGGGTGCTGGGCGCGGCAATTGCGCTGTGCGACGGGCTGGTTTGGGCGGAGCTGGGCGCAGCAATGCCGGAAGCGGGCGGCTCGTATGCGTTCCTGCGCGAGATGTATGGGCGCGATGGTGCGGGACGGTGGCTTTCCTTCCTGTATATCTGGCAGCTTGGTTTCAGCGCGCCGCTTTCGATTGCGTCGGGGTGCATTGGGCTGGCGGATTACGCGGCATATCTGTGGCCGGTGTTGAATGCCAGAGTAGCGGGCGGGCATATTTCGCTGATCAGCCTGGCGGCGGCGGGGACGTGCGTGCTGGCGGTGGCGATGCTGTACCGCAACCTGACGGCGATTGCGCGCATGGCGTGGATCATGACGGGTGGTGTGCTGCTGACGATTGGCGCGGTGATTGTTGCGGGCGCGACGCACTTTCATCCCGCGATGCTGGCGCTTCCGCACGGCGCGTTTACTTTGAATGCGGGTTTTTTTGAGGGGCTGGGCGCGGCGACTCTGCTAGCAACCTACGACTACTGGGGCTACTACACGGTCTGCTTTCTTGGCGGCGAGGTGCGCGATCCAGGACGGACGATTCCGAGGGCCGTGCTGTGGTCGATTGCGCTGGTCGCGGGGCTGTATCTCAGCATGCAGGTGAGCGTGCTGGGTGTGATTCCGGTGCGCGAGCTGACGCATGCGGGCGCGGCGCAGTTTGCGGTAGTTGCGGTGTTGATGCAGCGCACCTTTGGCGCGACGGCGGCGAAGGTGCTGGCGCTGCTGGTAATGTGGACGGCGTTCGCGTCCGTGTTTTCGCTGCTGCTGGGCTACTCGCGCGTGCCGTATGCGGCGGCGCTTGATGGAAACTACTTCCGGGCGTTTGCGCGGTTGCATCCCCGGCACAAGTTTCCGGATGTGTCGCTGCTGTCGCTGGGTGTGGTTGCGGCGATCTTCTGCTTTTTTAACCTGGCTGCGGTGATTGCCGCGCTGGTGGCGATCCGGATTTTGCTGCAATACATCCTGCAGCAGGTTGGCGTGATCGTGCTGCGGGTGAAGCGGCCGGAGATGCGGCGGCCATTTCGGATGTGGCTCTATCCGCTGCCTCCGCTGCTGGCGCTGGCCGGATTTTTGTTTATTGTGTTTTCGCGGCACGAGGCTTCACGCGAACTTTTGGATGCAGTGGGGGTGGCGTTGAGCGGGAGCTTGATTTATTTTGTCCGGGCGAAGATGCGCGGGGAGTGGCCGTTCCGCAGCCGCGAGATTGCAGAATGAATCGTCGCCTTACTTCATAGATGCGCGGATGGCCGTGAGATATTTTTCCGGCAGAGTTTTTCTCTGCATCTGTTTGTCTACGCTCACATGCACGGTTTCAGCATCCGCGAGGAGCTGATTGCCTTCGGCAGTGACCCGCAGCAGGCGGTATGCAAACTTGATGACATGGGAGCGCACGGCGGTGACGGTGGTTTCAATGATGACCTCGTCGTCATACCGTGCAGGCGCGCGGTAGCGGCAGCTCGCTTCAACCACAGGGAGATGGCAGTCATCGGCGATCTCCATCTGCTTGTAGTCCCAGCCGAGCTGGCGAAAGAATTCGACGCGGCCGATTTCGCACCAGACGAAGTAGTTGGCGTAGTAGACGACGCCCATCTGGTCGGTTTCGGCGTAACGGACGCGGAGTCTGGTTTGCGAAGGTTCGGTCATTACAGCCTGAGCTTGGGCAGGATATTCAGCTTGGCCACGTCGTTGAACATGATGAAGACAAAGAAGAGAACGATCATGACGAAGGCCACCTGGTAGACGCGCTCCTTGAAGTCCTGGTTCAGATCGCGGCGCAGCGTGCCTTCGATGAGAAGGAAGAGGATGGTGCCGCCGTCGAGAATAGGAAAGGGAAGCAGGTTGAGAATGCCGAGGTTGAGGCTGATTCCGGCCATCAGGTTGATGATCGGCTTCCATCCGGGCATCGAAACGGCTTCCCCGGTTGCCTGGGCGATGCCGATGGGGCCACTCATCTCCTGCACGTTCGACGGGCGGGCCACCATACGATGCAGCATGCCGAGGATGAGCCCGGAGTATTGAATGTTGGCGCGGACGGAGGCGCGAACGGCTTTGGCCAGGGAGAGATGTTCAACGTGATACGGGGGAAGCGCGGGGTAAAAGCCGAGACGGTAGCCCATTTTTCCAGTCCCGTTATCGCCCCAGATCGGGGTTGCACTAATGTTGAGCTGCTGATTGCCGCGCTGGATCTCAAGGGCCACGGGTTTTCCCTGACTTTGCTGGAGCCAGGCAGTAACTGCCTGTACGGAGAAGACAGGCTGGCCATCAATGGAGATGATTTTGTCGCCGGTCTTCAACCCGGCACGCGCGGCGGGATCTCCGGCAATAACGTCGCGCACCCCTAATGGACCGTTTTGTTGGTTCGGCAGAAGGCCCAGATTCTCGACGCCGAAATCTTCTCCCTTGCTGGGGTC
>JBARHV010000189.1:0-2595 GCA_049799415.1 Silvibacterium sp. | reverse complement strand
TCTGGTGCTGGGATCGCAGGTGAGCAACCCGGAGCTGGCGGGAGTGATACTGGCTGGGGGAGCGGGAGCGCTGTATATTTCGCAGAGCAGCTTCTGGTCGGTTTCGGTGGACATCGCGGGCCGCAATTCGGGTGTTTTCTCCAGCGTCGTGAATATGGGAGGGCAGATCGGGGGCGCGGTCACGGCCTCGCTGACGCCATGGATCGCGCAGCGCTACGGCTGGACGACGTCGTTTGCTATCGCCGCCGTGCTTGCCCTCTTCAGCGCCGCCTGCTGGATGACCGTCCACCCCGAACTTCCGCTGAACATTTCGGTTCTACCCGCCAGGGAGGTCGATTTTGTGAGGAATTCATGAAATGTAATCGCGAGTTAGCAATTACAGGACATAAGGCCTATACGCAAGCGGGGCATTTTGTCGTGGTAGCCGTTGTTGTCAGCGCTTATCATCGATCTATTCCGCCGTAGCACGAGCGTCGGTGCTTTTGTGAGCTGACAATGAAGACAATTCTCTTTGTTACAACATCATGGTGTGGAACCCCAGGAAGTATGCAATCGTAGCCGGCCATCGATCAACCTATCAAACCAACGGATCAATCTGAGACAGGCATTTCGCCGAGAGGAGTATCGATACACATGAACATGAAATCTGGTTGGAGCCGCCGTTCTTTTCTGTCAACATTCAGCGCCGCCGTCGCGGGACTCTGCGGCGTGAGGAATGCGGGCGCCGCTGCACTGGTGGGCAACGGCCTGTACCGATCGTCTGAAGATCGTCGTCGGTCGATCTCATCAGGGCTGGGCTCTACCGGTGATATCTATGCGGAATTGGGTGTTAGCCCGGTGATCAACGGTGCGGGGACCTATACCGCTCTCGGTGGTTCGTTGATGCATCCGGATGTGATGGATGCGATGCGCCTGGGGAACGAGCACTTCGTGGATATCAATGAGCTGGAAGTCGCAGCCGGCAAAAAGATGGCGGAACTGTGTCAGATGCCGGCAGGGTATACCGGCTTGGTAACCGCCGGTGCCGCTGCGGCGCTGCTCGTAGGGTACGCGGCGATCCTCACTGGAGACAATAAGCAGTACATTCAGCAGATTCCGGATCTCACTGGGATGCCGAAGAACGAGGTCATCATCCAGAAGAGTCATCGTTATCCATTCGATCATCAGGTTCGACAGACTGGAGTGAAGCTGGTTGAGGTCGAGACTCGCGAGCAACTGCTTGCGGCCATCGGACCGCGCACCGCCGCGCTTCATTTCACCAATCTGTTTAATGATCAGGGCCAGATCAAGGTCGACGAGTTCGTACAGATCGCCCATCAACATAACCTGCCGGCATTCAACGACGCTGCTGCCGACACGCCTCCGGTTTCACGCTTGTGGAAGTACACCAACATGGGCTATGACCTCGTTACCTTCAGCGGCGGGAAGGACATCCGTGGCCCTCAGGCGGCAGGACTTCTGATGGGCAAGCAGGAGCTGATTCGATGTGCGCTGCTCAACATGAGCCCACAGGAAGATACGATTGGCCGTCCATGCAAAGTTGGCAAAGAGGAGATATGCGGAATGTTGAAGGCGCTCGAGATGTTTGTCGCCTCCGATCAGGATGCGATCCTGAAGCAGTATTATGCGCAGCTTGGGCACGTCTCAGATAGAGTTGCAAAAATTCCCGGAGTCGCCACGTCATACGATTTCAATTCTCAGCAGATTGCGAACCATACTGTGAGTCTGAACATTAATTGGGATCCGAAGAAAATTGCGCTGACCAGCCAACAGGTCCTCCAGCAGCTAGCTGCAAGCAAGCCGCGTTCAATTCGTATGGGGGGCGGCGACAATGAAAGTACCTCCGCAAATCCAAGTGTGGAATTAACTGCATGGATGCTACAGCCGGAGGAAGAGAAAATAATTGCGAACCGGCTCTTCGAAATTCTTTCTTCCGCTCGGAGCGCCGCTTGAGCATTGCGAGTGGAAAGGCGGCAGCCTGATTGCATTCGGAGGCACGATGACTGTAACTGTAACTCGCAAAGATCCTCGTTTCGATACGCTTAAGACGAGCCACAATTCGCGATTCCCCGCATCGGATGCGGATGCGGCAGATCGAATCCTGCTCTGTTCCTCTGCTCAAGAGGCGGCCCACGCGCTTAGATCGGTAACAGCAGCAGGATTGCGACCCACAATACGGTCGGGCGGCCATTGCTACGAAGACTTTGTCAGCAATAATCCTCATGGTGCGATCCTGGATCTTTCGCTGCACAATGCCGTGGATCGCGACGGCGAGACAGGGCCATATCGCATCGCTCCCGGCGCGATGCTTGGGGACGTCTATCGAGCGCTTTACAAGCTGTACGATGTAACGTTACCTGCCGGTAGTTGTTATATGGTGGGTGCGGGCGGACATATCTCCGGCGGCGGGTATGGCTTTCTCTCCCGCCTGCATGGACTTACTTCGGACTGGCTGACCGCTGTCGACATTCTTACCGTCGATGCAAATGGCACCGTGGTAGAGCGGCGCGTCGATAAAAATCACGACCCCGATCTATTCCGGGCGTGCTGCGGTGCTGGCGGAGGCAATTTCGGCATCATCACCAGCTTCCGGTT
>JBARHV010000188.1:0-1831 GCA_049799415.1 Silvibacterium sp. | reverse complement strand
GTGGGAGCCTAGGGAACCACTTGATTGCGGTAGATCCGTCCGCCGGAAATATCGGCACTCAGATTTATGCCGGCAGCGACCCCGGCACCCTGGCGATTTCAGACGATCAACAGCGCGTTTTCGCGGCACTAGCGGGAATACCCGCCATAGCATCTATCAATCTCACTTCGCAGACTTCCGAAACTCCGCATCCTGTCAACGCGCCCGGGACGCAGGGTGGCGGCTTCCTAGTCCCGGAGTCGATCGCCGCGATTCCCGGAGAGCCCCAGAGCGTCGTCGCAATCAGCGAGCCTCCCGGCACACCAGGCAACACTCGATTGGTGGCCGTGTATGATCGAACCGGGCCCCGCCCCCAGACGTTCACGAAGACGGTAGATGTGATCATTAATGGCGACTCCGCAAACGCATTCTTCGCCCAGAACGATTCGACGTCAGATTTTGGTCTCTACCGTTTGGTAGTAAACGCAAATGGCATCGCACTCGACAAGCAGCTCGATTCGATCGCTACGGGATTCGGCGATCCGGTGGCTTATGCGAACGGCTATCTCTTCGAGGGTGGGGGTTCAATGTGGGCCCCCGATACATCGCAACTCGTAGGCGTGTTTGCTGCCGGTGGGGTTCCGTTGCCGCTCCCCGACCAGAATGAAGTTGTATACGTTGGGATCGAATCGTCTACCAGCATTGGGCTCGCGTCATTTGACCTGAACACGTTCCGTCCGATTGCGACGCTAAGCGTACCGACGTTGGCTGGCGATTCGGCCGTGTCCATTTCGACGGCCATTCGCGCGGGTACGGACCGGTTGGCGCTCATCTTCGGTTCCGAAATCATGGTGGTGCCTTTGGCCGCGCTACAACCTGTGCCAGCACTGGTGCCAAGCCTTACGACGGTCGCGTCTGGCGTACTGAAGAGTACAGTTCCGGCCAATGCCATCGCCGTGCCTCCCGGAACATCAAAGCTTGTGATCACCACACCGAGCACCGCACTTAACCTCGGAAACAGCGTCCTCATCATGGACCCCGGCACAGGGAATGTGGGCGCCTCGACTTTTGCCGGAAGCGAACCCTCTAACTTGGCGCTCTCCAGTGACGGGACCTACGCATACACGTACCTTTCTGGCACTGGCATGCTGTCCCGAATTAACCTAGTTACCTCTACTCGCGATCTCATTTTCTCGGCAGACCCCGCGGGCCAAGGCCAGCAGGTTGCGGTGAACGATCTCTGCGTGGGCCCGGACGGAGGTCTTGCCGTCAGCTACGCAGGCGGCACGATCGCGATCTTCGATCAGACCGTTCCGCGGCCGCAAATCGACTATAACGGCGACAATTTCGCGGAGTTTGACGCAGCCTATCAGCTCGCCTTCGATGCGTCTGGAACGAGGCTCTACGGTTATGACCAGGTTGCATCCACTTTTGACTTGAAACGCTGGTCGGTACAAAAAACTGGTGTCACGCCGTTATCGTTGTCGCCAGGGCTTACCACTTCGTTCACTACACAGATTCGTTTCGCCAATGGGCTTCTTTATTCGTCCAACGGAGACGTGATTGACCCGGAGCGATCGCGCGATATTGGTCAGTTCCAATATCCGAATTTCAATCAACCTCCCGGCGGTGACTCTTACTCCCATGCGGCCGTGTATCCCGACGTGGATACCGGTCGAGTGTATTTCCTGTTCAATGATGGAGTGAACAACCACATTCTGGTTTTCGACATGTACAGCTATGCGTTGCTCGGCGCGATCAATCTTCCTTCGGTGAATGGCAATTTCTTGTACCTCGTCAAGCCGAGCAGCAACGTGCTCGCGTTCAACACAACGAGCGCGGAGCTTTACTT
>JBARHV010000187.1:0-17703 GCA_049799415.1 Silvibacterium sp. | reverse complement strand
CCGCATGCTCGCCCAGCTTCTTGCCGCGTCCCCCGGCCTCCACGCCAATCAGCCGCACATTTGCGTCTGGAATAAATTCATAGAATGCCCCAATCGCATTCGACCCGCCGCCTACGCACGCGATGATTGCCGTTGGCAGCCGTCCTTCCTTTTCTTGAATCTGCTGCCGTGCCTCTTTGCCGATCACGCGATGGAAATCCCGCACCATCGCAGGATAAGGATGCGCGCCCAGCACGCTCCCCAATAAATAATGTGTGGTTCTGACGTTCGTAACCCAGTCCCGCATCGCCTCGTTGATCGCGTCCTTCAGCGTCTTCGATCCTGAATTGACGCCGCGCACCTCCGCGCCCAGCAGCCGCATGCGATAGACATTCAGCTCCTGCCGCCGCATGTCCTCTTCGCCCATGTAGACCACGCACTCCATGCCCAGCAGCGCGCAAACAGTCGCCGTGGCCACGCCATGCTGCCCCGCGCCCGTCTCGGCAATAATGCGATGCTTGCCCATTCGCTGCGCCAGCAGCCCCTGTCCCAGGCAGTTGTTGATCTTGTGTGCGCCCGTATGCAGCAGGTCTTCGCGCTTCAGGTAAATCTTCGCGCCGCCCAGCTCCTCGGTCAGCCGTTCTGCAAAGTACAGCGGAGTAGGCCGTCCCGCATAGTCGCGCAGCAGCGAGTCCAACCGCGCATGAAACGCCGGATCGGCCTGCGCCTCGGCATAAGCGTGCTCCAGCTCGTCCAGCGCCGCCACCAGCGTCTCCGGTACATAGCGCCCGCCATACGCGCCAAAGCGCCCCGGAGTCGGCCCGGGCGTTGCGGTTTGAGAGAGAGTCGCCGCATTTCTGACTTCAGTGCTGCTCACAATGCTTCCTTTCTGGCACAGCGTTATTTCGCGCAACGAAAAACCGCGACCTCATCGTCGCGGCTCTTGTGGAAGTTCGTAGAAACCTGAAAGTCTTATTGCTTTGAATCCTTCAGATGTGCACGGGACCGTCCGCCAGAGCCGCTATTGAGCGCCAATAGCGGTACGTAAAAGCGAAAAACTGGCGAGGTGCGTTGGTCATCTTGGTTTCAAAGATACATGGAAAAGAAGAGAAACCGCAAATTATTTTTCATTGATGCCGACTGTTCAGCCGTATCAGATAGATGATTCTAGTGGCTGGGCTGAGGGATCCATCCGTCTTTGTAATCAAAAACAGTTACCGCATCTCCATTTGGTTCCGTTATTTCGCCGCTGTCTTTGCTAGTGTCACCATTAATGCCCCATTGATATCCGGCTGCGGAATGATCTCCGTAGCCGCATGGTCCAAGACCAGCATCCGGGAAGTTTTCAGTAGCGCACTTTGCTCCTCTGAAGATCACCAAAACTCCGCTGTTCCAATTTTTAACTCCATAGTTAATAGAAGTGGGAATTGTCAGCCCGATCGCCTTGTAGTCTTGAGTGCGGACCTTCTGGCGGAAGAACCAAAGCAAGTCGCGTAGCTGGGCATCTGTAGTCTTTTGATCAACAACGACAGATGTAGGATATCTGCTGCTCTGTCGATAGATCTTGTACGGTGGTGGTGTGTGAGGAGTAGCTTGTACAGGTGGCTGAGACAAAGATTGGGGTGCCGGAGACGATTGAGGTGCTGGGGGCGTATTGTTCTTGCAACCCGTGAAAACTCCGGCAAAGCTAATGACAAGTACCAGTGCAAACGTGCGAACATCAATATAGTTGGGCATCTGGACCTCTTTTTCAGCCAGTAAGAAAGTACCAGAAATATCCGAAGAGCAAAATGCCCTATATTTCAAAGAGAAATGGGAGCAGCGCAGTCCCGGCCAGCATGGCTGCTCAATTGCGCGCAAGGGCTGGATTCGGATCAAGCTGCTCTAAACCTTGATAGCAGCAATCCGCTTTAATTTGTGCGCAGCAAGTCTTGCATTCTCCACAAACGCGCGTACCTTCGCCGCATCCTTCTTGCCCGGGCTCGCCTCAACGCCGCTGGCCACATCCACGCCCCACGGCTGCAATGTCGCAATCGCCTCACCCACATTCGCCGGATTCAGCCCGCCCGCTGCAACCAGCCGCAGCCGCGCCCCGGCAAAACTCCCGCGCGCCGTCTGCCAGTCAAACTGAGTTCCGGTTCCACCCAGCAAAGTCGCGGTGCGCGAGTCGACCAGCACGCCGTCAATCGAGCCGTCCGCCCCCGCCGCTCGCAGTTCCGCCTCCAAACCTTGCTGAAAGTGGATCACCTTAAGAATCCGCAGCCGTTCGCGTGAATAATGCTCGCGAAGCCGTGCCGTAATATCCGCCTCGCCGCCGCTGTGCAGCTGCACGCCTGTAAGCCCGCACGCCTCAATCGCCGCAGCCAGCGCATCAAAATCCGCGTCAACAAAGACGCCGATTTTCTCCACGTTCGCAGGCAAGTGCGGAGTAATCGCGGCAACCTGCCCGACCGTCACGCGCCGCACGCTCTCGGCAAACACAAATCCCACCGCATCTGCGCCGGCTTCTGCAGCCAGCAGCGCATCTTCCAGCGAAGTATTTGCGCACACCTTCACCCACATGGCGCAACCTTTTCCGTTCTAGATGGGAGCAGAGGAGCCACCAGCGCCCGCAACGCCGCGCCCGGATCGGCATGCCGCATTAGCGACTCGCCCACCAGAAACGCATCGAAGCCTGCCGTGCGCAACAGTTCCAAATGTTCCGCCGTATGAATGCCGCTCTCCGCCACGCGCACCGCGCCCGCAGGCAGCCGGTCCACTAGCCGCAGCGATGTCTCCAGACTCACATCGAAGGTGCTCAGGTTGCGATTGTTCACACCGTAGGCATCGCAGCCCAATTCCATCACGCGAGCCAGTTCGTCATCCGTATGCACTTCGCACAGCACATCCAGTTCAAGCCCATGCGCAAACGCCGTAAACCGCGCCAGCTCCGCATCCGCGAGAGCAGCCACAATCAGCAGAATCGCATCCGCGCCATGCGCCCGCGCCTCTACAATCTGGTACTCGTCCACTATGAAGTCTTTGCGCAGGCAGGGAAGTCCCGTTCGCGAAGAAGCAATCTCCAGGTTCCGCAGGCTGCCCTGAAAATAAGGCTCGTCCGTCAGTACAGACAAAGCGGTCGCGCCGCCCGCATCGAGCGAAACAGCCAGTTCCGCCACATCAAAATCAGGCCGAATCAGCCCCTTTGACGGCGAAGCCTTCTTCAGCTCAGCAATCATCGCCGGAGCCATCGCCGCTCGCGTCCGCAGCGCACGCGCAAATCCGCGCGGAACGTGCAGTGCCGCCTGCCGCTCAAGCTCCGCAAGCGAAACCTGTCGCTTACGCTCCGCAACCGTCGCGCGGGTTGTATTCAAAATGCGTTCCAGGTGCACCTGTACTGCTCCTCAGGACAACTCCTGATGCCAGTATAGCGGCCACACCCTTCCGAAATTTCCCTGAAGAAAAAGCTGCCGGAACGGGACAGGAAACCGAGCGCCCCGCTCCGGCAGTGTGAACAACGCTATTGCAACAGATCGACGTAGTGCGCCAGCAGCACCAGCTGTCCGGACGTTGGGTCCCTCAGCAGTAATCCAACCACGCGGATGGAATCGCTCGAAGTAATGTCCCCAACAGCAGTCAGGCCATCGCGGAAGTTGGTAAGCGGAGATGTGTAGACCGTTACCGTTCCCGGAACCAGCAGCCCTGCAAACCCGGTCACATTCATCTGGAAGCTTCCGTTGCCGTTAATACTGCCCGGCACAATCGTTCCGTTGTAGCCCCAGTGACGCAGCACAACGCGTTTGCAGGTCACAGCCTGTGCATTGGTCGCTCCGCTTGCCGGACCGCCAATCGCCACATGCTGGCCTGGCACCAATGCTGCGGAATTGAACAGAAATTCCGTCAGCGGATTGCGCATCCAGTAGATGAAAAATTTCTCGTTGCCTGTCAGATTTACCTGGGCCGTCTGGCCTTGCATCAACCCAGTGGTCGTCGGCAACAACCCTCGCACATATAGATCGAAGCTGCTCGCGGCGCCCGACGCAGGCTGCACATACGTCACCAGTCCACCGGCATAGAAGCCGTCCTGCGAAAGGATCGCGACTTCGTCGGCGTCAATCGTAGAGTCTGCGCGATCAATCGTTCCGGAAATCTGAACAATGCTGCTGGTCGTCAGGTCTCCCAGGCCTTCGTTGTTATCCCAATCCGTCTGACCGTTTACGTTGATGGTGAACTGGTGGCCATGCGGGCCCTGCACTACAAAGGATTGCCCCTCGGCGTTCACGCTCACCACCGCAACATCAAACTCATCGATGTATGCTCCAGGGTCGCTCGGCGAAACCGCCTTGATATTCAGCGTCGGCGTTACCTGCCCGGTGATCTGGCCAGTGCTGTCCACCTGAATGGATTTGTGAAGGTCAAAATCCAGCCGAATCCCGACCGGCTCTGATTGGGTTACTACGAGCGGGTTCGCCAGCGTGGTTTGAACCGTAGATGTCGTAAGCACGGCATTCTCGGTCTCAATTGTTGGGGCCGCGCCTGCCTGCATCTGAAGATAGCCGATGGTTGCCGTACCGAAGGTGACGGAGATGGAGGGATAGGTTCCCACCGGCACGTTATTCATATCCAGCAGCGTTTGCAGGCCGTTATAGCGCGCAAAATCTACCGTAGGAGTGCCGCTCAACAGCGGCGTCGTATTGCCGTTCGCATCAATGGCGTCAACGCTTTCAACCTGTACCTGGAACGATACGACGCTGGCCACAGGCGCATCCGTGCCAATCACGAAAGCCGAGCCACTGTTCGCGGAGCTGCCGGAGGAAGAACCAGCAGTCATGCCGCACCCGGTGCCCATAACCGCGATGAAAGAGAGACAGAGCAGAGAAAGCAAAAATCGCTTTCCCTCGTTTTGAGAGGAGAGCATAACTGGACTCGCTTTTCTAAAGTCTCCGCTCCAGCGCCATAGCAAAAGAGGGCCTGAATTATAGACAGGCATCAGGCAAGGCGTGGGCGGAAACTTCCTGATGAAATTGCGAGTTCAGGTGAGCTCTTCCCTGAACCTCGTTGCTCCTTCAGACACAACAAGGTCAGGAAAGTTTTCCAGTAAATAAAAAATTGCGGCCAGCATCCGTGCTGCCGCATCGCGTCGCTCAGGCTTCAGCTGTCGGAACAAATCCATCGCAGCCGCTCATCGCCGTCACCTTCAGGTGCAGCGCGGCATGTTTCGGATGGCCGCAATCATCCAGAAAATCTTCAGGAGCGCGCTTGCTCGAATGGATCTGGATCAGCTTCTTGTCCATTGGCATGTGGGTTTCGCCAAAGTGGGTACAGAGTCCGCACTGCCCTTGATGCAGAGTAATCATGGTCAATCCTCCAGTGGCATAGAGGCTGGAACCGTGGCGTGGGGTTGTGTCGTTGGATTTTTGCAGTTTTTTGAAGATTGATTTGCAACTGCGACCGATCTTGTCGTATATTGAACTCGGACTGAAGAAGTCGGATATACCCCTAACCATTCGTTCAGGCCCCGCGCGAAAACTCTTGGCGGAGCAGCGCGAGGCCTGAAGACCCACAGCCGGATCGACTGCGGATTCCTACACTATAGGACTCCCCGGTTTATCCCTTCAATCGCCGCAACGAATGTCGGTGCATTTTGCTGGCATTCCCGGGCCAAATTTCGGAGAGACTACGTTGAGCAGCAAGCACGAAAATGGGAAGCGCCGGACCTTCACTGGGCATCGTGCCTGGCTGGCTATGGGCACCATAGCTGCCTATGCCGCCGCCGGAAGCACCAGCAAAGCAGCCATGCTCTTTGCGCACCCTGGCAAAGGCCACGGCAACGGACAGGCTCAGCTTACCGTCCGCCGCTTCGACATTCCCGCCGGGCCGCTCGACATCGCTCTGGAGCAATTTGCCAAAGAGTGCAGCCTCACCATCCAATACACCGTCCCGCAAAATACCATTCCCGGCTTCAAGTCCCGTGGCGTCTCCGGACTTTACTCAGAGCAGCAGGCCCTCAGCCAAATCCTCGCCGGAACCGGCCTCGACTTCACCGTTTCCGGACCGGACACCGTCTCTGTTGGCGTAAAAAACGCGCAGTCAATCGAGGTCGTAGGAAGTGTAAGCGACAGCGTTGCCCTGTCAAAGATTCCCACTGCGCTGGTCGATACGCCACAGTCCGTCACCACGCTTCCTCATGGGCTTCTCTCCGATCAAGGCGTCTCCACTTTTCACGATGCGCTGCGCAACTCCCCAGGCATCAGCCTTTCAGCGGGCGAAGGCGCGCTGCAGGGAGACAACCTGACCATCCGCGGCTTTCCCATCGAAGACGATATCTTCCTCGACGGCATGCGCGACTTCGGCAGCTATTATCGCGATCCTTTTAACTACCAGCAGATCGACGTGCTCGAAGGCCCCGCCGGGGTCCAGTTCGGGCGCGGCTCGACCGGCGGCGTCATCAATCAGGAGAGCAAGGTGCCGGAGCTCCATCCTCTTATGGTGTTCGACGGCGACCTCGGCACTGACCGTACCCGCCGTTTTACTGGAGACATCAACCAGCCACTGCCTCACGTTGCCGACGGCTCGGCCTTCCGGCTCAACTTCATGGTGAACGACTCCGGTGTAGCCCAGCGCGACGTGACCACCAATCGCCGCTTCGGCGTTGCGCCTGCGTTTTCTGTTGGTCTGAATACGCCGACGCGTCTCATCGCCAGCGACCTTCACCTTCAGGAAGACGACATCCCTGACTACGGCATCCCCTGGTACTTCGGCCACGGAGCGCCGGTGCCGCGCCACAACTATTACGGCTTTGCCGATCAGAACTTCCTGCGCACCAACGCCGACATAGGCACAGTCCGCGTTGAGCACGATATGAGCAGCTATGGTCTGCTGCGCAATGCGATCCGCTACGCTCACTACGAGCGCAAATGGCAGATCACCGAACCCCAGGTCAACAATGCTAGCTCCGGCATCATCACGCCTCAGACCCCGCTCGACCAGGTCATGGTGAATCGCAACCAGCTTGCCGGCCACAGTGACGAGGCCCAGCTCTGGGACCAGGCCGACTTCACCTACATCGGAAAGCTGCTGGGCGTCCAGCAGACGGCGGTGATCGGCGCTGAGGGAGGCAAGGAAAGTTCCGACCCGGTGCGCATCCGCTTCGCGAATCCTGTTACTGGCCTGAACACGGTTCCGCTCACCAGCCTGCTCCATCCCGAACCGTATCAGCCCTTTTCCGGAACCGTCTTCCCCAACACCAAGGTGCACACCGACGCCTACAGCGCGGGCGCCTACCTGCTCGACACCTTCGACCTGGGCCGGCAATGGGCACTGAGCGGCGGCATCCGCATCGATCACTTCGACGCGAACGAAAACTCCGTCACCTGGAGCTATCCTAAAAGCGGGCCGCCCATCGGCACCCCGGTATCTACAGGCTTCGAGCAGGACATCAACAAGGGAACCTGGCGCGCCGCGCTCGTCTACAAACCGAAGCAGAACGGCAGCATCTACTTCGACTACGGAACCTCGTTCGACCCTTCAGCCGAACAGCTTTCGCTCTCCGCGGCCAATAGCGCCACGCCCCCTGAGACCAACGAAACCTACGAGCTGGGCAGCAAATGGGACGTGAATCAAGGAAAGCTCACCGTGCGCGGAGCGCTCTTCCGCACCAACCGCGACAATGTGCTCGAGCCCGACCCGACCGACTCATCCGTCGACGTGCTCGCCGGTAATCAGCGCGTGGACGGAGCCGAAGGCGTCATTCAGGGCCATCTGACCGACCGCTGGGAGCTCCTGTCGAGCTATACCTTCCTGCACAGCGAAGTGGTGGACTCCGCCGTAACCCGTGAGAACTATCCGGCCTCCATCGGGCTGCCGCTCCAGAACGTACCGCAGAATCTCTTCAATCTCTGGACCGAGTACCACATGACGCACCGGCTCGAAGTTGGCGGCGGCGGCAACTTCGTCGGTGCGCGCGACGCCAACAGCACCACCCTGACCTCGCTCGCCTCGCTCGAAACCGCACCGGAATACTGGACCTTCAACGCCATGGCGAAATATGACCTTACCGAGCGCATAACCCTGCAGGCCAACGTAAACAACCTTCTGGACCGCAATTACCTCGACGAACTGCACCCGGGCCACGTCATCCCCGGCGCCGGAACCTCTGCGCTCTTCGGCCTCAAATTCAAGTTCTGACGAATAAGAGAACCAACAACTAACAACTGGAAACTGGAAACTGACATGCTCTTAACCATCCCTGATCTCTTCTCCAACGAGCAGGTCGCGCAGATTCGCCAGAAGCTCGACTCCGCCGAGTGGGTCGATGGCCGCGTAACCGCCGGCCATCAGTCCTCGCTTGCCAAAAATAATGTTCAGATTCCTGAAGGCCACCCGATTGCGAAAGAAATAGGAGAGCTGATCCTCCAGACGCTCAGCCAGAATCCGCTCTTCGTCTCTGCCGCGCTGCCCGCCAAGGTCTTCCCGCCGCTCTTCAACCGTTACGCCGGAGGCCAGTCCTTTGGCACCCATGTGGACAATGCCATCCGCCACCTCAAAGGAACCTCGCATCGCGTCCGCAGCGATCTCTCCGCCACGCTCTTCTTCAGCAATCCCGATGAATACGACGGCGGCGAACTCATTATCGAGGACACCTACGGCATCCACTCCGTAAAACTTCCCGCCGGACACATGGTCCTCTACCCATCCTCCAGCCTTCACAACGTCCGCCCCGTCACCCGCGGCGCGCGCGTCTCCTCGTTCTTCTGGATCCAAAGCATGGTCCGCGACGACGGCGAGCGCACGCTCCTCTTCGACCTCGACAACGCCGCCCAGAGCGTCGGCGCAGCCGATCCAAACTCGCCCAACGCGATCAAGTTGATCGGCATCTACCACAACCTCCTCCGCCGCTGGGCCGAGGTATAAAACTAAGCAGAGTCCTCAACCGCGCCAGTAATACTCTTTTCATCAAGAGCGTTCGATCCCCTGCCAGATTGCAAACCGCAGTACACTTGCATCTCACTCACCATGTCCACTCATTACGACACGATTGTGATCGGCACCGGAGCAGGCGGCGGTACGCTCGCCATGCAGCTGGCCCAGGCCGGCAAAAACATCCTCATCCTTGAACGCGGCCCCTTCATGCCGCAGGAAAAACTCAACTGGGACACCTCCGCCGTCTTCCTCGACAACCGTTACCACACCAAAGAAACCTGGGTGGACAAGGATGGCAATCCGCTGCACCCGCAGCAGGCCTACTTCGTCGGCGGCCAGACCAAAGTCTTCGGAGCCGCCATGTTCCGCATGCGCGCCGAAGACTTCGGCGTCATCCAGCACAAGGGAGGCATCTCGCCCGCCTGGCCTATCACCTACGCGGATATGGAGCCTTTTTACACCCGCGCCGAAGAATTGTTCGACGTGCACGGCGATCTCGGCGCCGCGCCCACCGTCCCCGGAGGATACGGCAGCTCCTACGACCCAACCGAGCCCTTCCACTCAAAAAAATATCCATACCCCGCCTTCACCAACGAGCCGCACATGCAGTCGCTCGAAGACGATGTGCGCAAGCTCGGCATCCACACCTTTCCCATTCCACTCGGCTTAAAGTTGAACGAAGCCGACCCCCTCGCATCGAAGTGTGTCCGCTGCGACACCTGCGACGGCTACCCCTGCCTCGTGCATGCCAAGTCTGACGCGGACATCAACTGCATCCGCCAGATCATGCATCTCCCCAATGTCACTCTCATGACCAGCTCCCACGTCACGCGCCTGCTCACCAACGCCACGGGAACCGCCGTCATCGCCGTCGAAGTCATCCATACCGGATCATCATCAAACTCCGACGCCCCCAACACCGACGGCAGCACCGTCACCTACTCCGCCGACATCTTCTGTCTCTGCGCCGGAGCCATCAATTCCGCCGTCGTTCTCCTCGCCTCCGCGAATGACAAGCACCCCCGCGGCCTCGCCAACCGCTCCGACCAGGTGGGCCGCAACTTTATGTACCACCAG
This sequence comes from Silvibacterium sp., assembly GCA_049799415.1. Lineage (GTDB taxonomy): Bacteria > Acidobacteriota > Terriglobia > Terriglobales > Acidobacteriaceae > Silvibacterium. The sequence continues at coordinate 7,746 of JBARHV010000187.1, read as the reverse complement.
GCCGATGCTCTTCTCGCTATCACCACGGAGCGCAACGAAGACGCCTACACCAAGACCTGGGGCACAAACGACTTCTACTTCAAGGACACCGATCCCTCCTACCCCTTCCCGCTCGGCCAGGTCCAGCCCGTCGGCAGCTTTCATTTTGAAATGATGAAGGGCGACGCGCCGCCGCTCACGCCCGGCTTCGTCCTTGAAGGAATGAAGCACCACGCCGTGCCCTGGTGGCTCACCACTGAAGATCTGCCCGACCCCGAAAATCGCGTCACCCTCCACAACGCCACGCCTGCATGGGTCGAAAACCATCAGCCCGGCCTCGCCGGAGCGCACCCCGCCGGAGATACCGGACGCACCTGCGAATCCGCATCCGTCACCGACGCCGCGCCCATGCGCATCCAGCTCTCCTACACGCCGAATAATGTCGAGAGCTTCGAGCGCCTGAAAGACCGCTGGGTCGGCATACTCAAGAAAGCCGGCCACGCGACAACCTCGATCCCGCTCCACGCCTACTTCAAAAAACGAATCCCGCTCGAAGGTGTCGGCCATCAGAACGGAACCTGCCGCATGGGCACCGATCCCGCGCAGAGTGTCCTCGACCCGCACTGCAAGGCCCACGACCTCGACAACCTCTATGTAGTCGATGCCTCCTGCTTCGTATCCGCCAGCGCCGTCAATCCATCGCTTACCATCATCGCCAACGCCATCCGCGTAGCCGATCACCTGCTCGCCGACCGCTTCTAGCAGCATCGCGAGCCGACGGAAGCAACTCGCTGAGCAAGCAAAAGCCGCCTGAAGTGATCTTCAAGCGGCTTTCTCTTATTGCACAAATCTAAGGGTGGGATTCACAAAAGCTCAATTAGACCCTTCGGCCAGGCCTCTGAACTTCAGCATGGGCTCGATCGTCGGTTTCTTCCCCAGCCACTGGTCGTACATTCTGTTCAGGTCTTCCGTATTCCCGCGCGACAGCACCATCCGCCGGAAGCGGTCTCCATTCGCACGCGTCAGCCCGCCGTGGTCTTCAAACCACTGGAAGGCATTGTCGTCCAGCATCTCGCTCCACAGATACGCGTAGTACCCCGCCGCATACCCATTGCCCCAGATGTGCATGAAGTAGCTCGACCGGTAGCGAGGAGGCACATCAGGAATCAGCATGTGCGTCTTCGTCAGAGCCTCTTTCTCAAACGCATCCGGGTCCTGCAGCGGAGCGTTCGCCGGAAGCGTATGCCACTGCATATCCAGCTCCGCCGCCGCCAGGATCTCAGTAAGCGAATAGCCTTCGTTGAACTTCGCAGCCTTCCGCAACTTCTCCGCCAACGCCGCGGGCATCGGTGCGCCAGTCTTGTAATGGGTCGCGTAATGGTCGAACACTGCTGGATAGCTCGCCCAGTGCTCATTGAACTGTGACGGAAACTCCACAAAGTCCCGAGGCACCGACGTCCCCGACAGGCCCGGATACTCCGTATCCGCAAACATCCCATGCAGCGCATGCCCGAACTCGTGGAACATCGCCGTCACATCCGTAAAGCTGATCAGCGCCGGCTCGCCCGGAGCCGGCTTGGCAAAGTTCGCCACGTTGTAGATCACCGGCAGTGTGCCCAGCAGCTTCGACTGCGGCACAAAGCTGTCCATCCACGCGCCGCCGTTCTTGTTATCGCGCTTGAAGTAGTCGCAATACCACAGCGCCAGCGGCTTGCCATCCGCGTCGAACACCTCAAACACGCGCACGTCCGGGTTGTACACCGGAATATCGTGCCGCTCCTTGAACGTAATCCCATACAGTTTGTTGGCCGCATAGAACACGCCGTTCTCCAGCACGTTGTTCAGTTCAAAGTACGGCTTCACCTCTGACTCATCCAGGTCATACTGCGCCTTCCGCACCTGCTGCGCGTAGATCTCCCAGTCCCATGGCTCCAGCGTGAAGCCGCCATGATCGGAATCGATGACCGCCTGAATCTCCTTCGCCTCGCTCGCTGCCTTGGCCGTCGCCGCAGGCACCAGCGCATTCATAAAGCCGATCGCGGCCTCCGGAGTCTTCGCCATCTGGTCCTGCAGCTTCCACGCCGCATAGTTCTCGTACCCCAGCAGCTTCGCTTTCTCGGCTCGCACCTGCGCCAGCCGTGCAATCGTGCTGCGCGTGTCGTTCGCGTCGCCCCCTTCCGCGCGGTCCCACGAGTTCTCAAACAGAGACTTGCGCGTCGCCCGGTCTGCCAGCAGTGCAAGGTCCGGCTGCTGCGTCGTGTTCTGCAGCGGCAAAACCCATCCCTGCTGCTTGCGACCCTGCGCGGCCTCGGCCGCCGCCGCCATCTGTGCTGGACTCAGCCCCTTCAGTGCCGCCTCATTCATCGTCGAGTAAGCCGCCGCCTTGGTCGCGGCCAGCAGCTTGATGATGAAGTCATTCGACAGCGTCGCCTCTTCCTGATTCAGCTTCTTCAGCTTCGCCTTCTCGGCATCCGACAGCGCCGCGCCCGCCAGTACAAACTCCTTGTAGTCGTACTCCACCAGCCGCAGCGACTCCGGGTCGAGCTTCAGCGTCGCCCGCTCGTCATACACCGCCTTGACGCGCGCAAACAGCTTCGTGTTCAGATAAATCGCGTCCTGCTGCGCGGCCAGCTTCGGAGCCTCAATCGTCTGCACCCTCTGCAATTCAGGATCAGTGTTTGCGCCCGTCACGCCGTTGAACACCGCCGTCACCCGGTTGAACAGCTGGCCCGATTTCTCAAGCGCCACGAAGGTGTTCTCAAAGGTGGGCGCAGCGGAATTGTTCGCAATCGCCTCTACCTCCTTGATCTGCTCCGCCATGCCCGCTTCAATCGCCGGCTGGTAGTCGCTGTCCTTGATCTTGTCGAACGGCGGAGCCTGAAACGGCAGCGTGCTTGGCGCATAAAATGGATTCTCAGGGCCAAACGTCTGTGCAGCCGCATGGCTCGTTCCCGAGCCAAGCGCTATCGCGCCGGCCGCAACTAAAGTGGAAATTTGAGACAAGGGAGTCTTCACCTTTAAGTGGAATCGATGCATAAGAGGGTTTCCTCGAACCCCCGATTGTAAAAGACTCGGCTCCCCACGCGAAACAGTCGCCTGGACGGGGACAGTCCACCGACCAAAGAGAAGGCCATCAAGTTGGCACAAGGATGGCGCGAAGCGCGTCCGCCCGTGCGGCCAGCACCTAGTCCCGTACCACCCGATGAAATTGCACCTCGCGGCTAACCACAAACCCCAGCCGTTCGTAGAGACTCAGGGCGCGTGTATTCGACGCGCTCAAATGCAGGCACGAAAGCCATCCATCCCGTCGATGATCGAGTAGCAGCTGAGTAATCAGCGTCGCTGCATATCCTTTGCCTGTGTGCTCCGGATGCGTGCACACCCCGCTGATCTCCACATAGCGGTCAAACTTCATCCGCTCCCCGGCCATCGAAACCAGCCGCCCATCCACCCGCACGCCGTAATACGATCCCATCTCGCACGTCCGCATGCGGAAGTAGCCCGGAAACGCCAGCGTCGTAAGCTCCACCATGTCCACCGCATCAGCGCAGGAGAGCTTCACAACCTCGACTGCTCCGCGCCCCGTCGCCGCTACCTCGGCATCCGCAGGAAACATCATTTGCAGTCCCGCCAGCGTCCCCTGCAACATCAACCCAGGAGCAAGTTGTCTTGGGACCGACAGTGGAGCCGCCACCGGCATCTCGCCCATCAGGTAAAGAGTCTCCTTCGGCTTCAGCAGCGAGTGAAGTTGTTCAGCCGCATCCTCGTTCCAATCCCCAACCGCTCCAAACGGAGCCACATCCGACGCATACTTGCACGCCTGCCCCGCAAACTCCCCCAACCCCCGCTGCCGTGTCTCCAGCGCAGTCCACACCGGATTGGCAAATATATCCTCAGCCAAGCGAATTCTCCTATCTCCAGTTTTAGAGAGCGCACCACCAGCCGCGATGCACAAAATCAGCCACTTTCCAGACAGCAAATCCCGACCAAAGGAAGGGCCGCAAAGGTCCGCACCAGGATGGCGCGAAGCGCGTGTGCCCGTGCGGCCAGCACTCACCAGATCGCTCTGGGGTAGTGCTGCCGAATCTCCTCATCGGCGGACACCAGCAGAGCAAACCCGTTCGCCTTAGCCTGCGCCACAATCATTCGGTCAAACGAATCCCGTGTCCACTTCTCGTCCAGCGCCACATTCGCGATGCGCGGAAACGGGAGATCGCACACGCGCAGTCCGATCTCTTGTTCCAGTTTCAGGAACACATCGCGCGCTGGCAGCGTGATGCGGTTTCGCTCGTACAGGTATTCAAGCTCCAGCATGACCATCGGCGAAATCAGCAGGTCACTCTGCTCAATTGCGCTGCGGGCAGCCTCCGTAATCCGCTTCAGGCTTCCGTCCGCCAGCCATACCACCACATGTGTATCGAGATACCCGATCAAAGCGTCTTCCAGTCCTGTTCGAGCGCCCGCTCCATTTCTTCCTTCAAATCCGGATCATCCAGCGTCGTCACTCCGGGGCGGATGACCTGCAATGGCGTAATGCGACTCAGCTTGCTGCCGGTCGGTTTATCCGGAACGATCTTCAGCCGTCGTCCCTTATGGACAACCCACACCTCGCTACCCTCCATCGCCCGGTTCACCAGCGCAAACATCTCCCGCCGGAATTTTGTGATCGAGACTTCCATGTAACGATTGTACAACAATGTACGTTTAATAAGTACATAATGTACACATCTTCTCCAACGCTACCAACTAGAGCCAGATAGACTAATACCCAATGCCTCTCCCGCCCAAGCTCATCGCCATCGACATCGACGGAACCCTGGTCCCTTCCACCATCCCGGCTACCGGACCCCCTGTCAGCGCCCGCAACTGCCGCGCTCTGCTCGACGCCGAAGCCGCCGGAATCCACATCGTCATTGCCACCGGACGCCGCCAGGCCTACGCCGCTCCGCTCATCCTCCCCGTTGGACTCAAGCCCGCGACCGTCATGATCACCTCTAACGGAACCGTCACCCGTACCCTCGGCGGTGACCGCATTGACCGCTTCTTCCTTCCCGTTGAAACCGCCCGCGAGCTCTGCCCTGTTCTCCGTCAGTTCGGTGGAACCACGGTCTTCACCTTCGACCGCGAAGAGCATGGTGAACTGGTTCTTGAATCGCTCGGCGAACTCCACGCCCGCATCGCCGCCTGGGTCGAGGCCAACCGTCCCTGGATCGCCGAAATCCGCCCTCTCGAGCGCGCCTTCGACTCCGGCGAGGCTCCCGTGCAAGGCATGGTCTGCGGAACCGTAGCCGCCATGCGCGAGGCCGAAACCTGGCTCGAAGCCAGCGAGCTTTCGCGAAAAATCGAGCTTCACCGCACCGAATATCTGGCGCGCGACCTCTCAGTCCTCGACATTCTGCCACCCGGCTGCTCCAAGGGCGTTGCTCTCCGTCGCTTTGCCGCGTCCCAGGGCATCGCGCCTGCGGAAATTATGGCCATCGGCGACAACTTCAACGATCTAGATATGTTAGAGTTCTCAGGCCAGCCCGTAGTCATGGCCAACGCTGCACCAGATTTGGTGCAAATTGCACGCAATCGCGGCTGGCGGATCACCGCCAGCAATGACGAAGACGGCGTCGCCCAAATCATCGAGAGCGTAGTCGCTGGCATGGGCGTCCAGTCAGCATAGGCAATGCGTATTAGTAAGAAAGAGAAGAAAGAATGGTAAAGTTGGCCTGATGCCGGGAGCTTTTCGCAAATTTACCGGAGCTTTTCGCAAAAGCGCAGGAGCCGCGCTCGCCCTCGCCGCTGCCTTTGCCGTCGTGTCTTCTGCCGCGCACGCCGCCGAGCGCATCACGCTCACCAACGGATTCGACCTCACCTGCGACCACCGCGCCCCCGTAAACAGCCCCAATGGAAGCAAGGTCCGGCTCTATATGGATGCCGGCAGCGCCAACTTCATCGAGGTAGACGCCAGCCAGATCGTCTCCAGCCAGCCCATAACCCTGCCGCCGGCGCAGCCAGATCCAATTCCAGCCAGGCCCGAGACAAATCTAACCCAGGCCGAGCTCGGCCAGTTGCTCGTCCGCGCGGGAGCCGCGCACGACCTCAACGCCGACCTTCTGGCCAGCGTCGTCCGCGCCGAGAGCGGCGGCCACACCCATGCGATCAGCCGTGCCGGAGCACAAGGCCTCATGCAGCTCATGCCCGGTACCGCGGCACAGCTTGGCGTAGCCGACGCCTTTGCTCCCGGCGAAAACATCCGCGGCGGAACCACCTATCTCGACACTCTGCTCAGGCGCTATCACGACAATCTCGCCCTCGCGCTCGCCGCCTACAACGCCGGCCCCGCCGCCGTCGATCGCTGGCACGGCATCCCGCCCTATCGTGAAACGCAGCTCTACGTCGCCCGCGTCATCCACGAGTTCAACCGGCGCATCGCCGCGCGAAAAGCGCACAATCCCACCCAGGTCGCAACTGTGCTGCGCTAAGCCGCGCAAACAGGCACAATAGAGAACACAAGGAAAGAAAGTTTGAAGAAGAAAACCTGGATTCTCTATCTGGTCGTGGTTCTTGCGCTCGTCGCGCTCCTGCTCTATGCGCGCCACAAGATCCACTTCAATTGGAGCGTCTTCCTCCAGCAGTTAAAGCTCGCCAACTGGTCCATGATCGGACTCGCCGCCGCCCTCATCCTCCTCGGCTATGTGGTCCGCGCCATTCGCTGGGCGCTCTTTCTCAAGCCCGTGCAAAAGATCTCCTTCCCCAGTCGTGCCTGGTTCGATGTCCTGGGAGCGCAGATCATCGGCTTTACCGGAGTCGCCCTGCTCGGCCGTCCCGCCGACCTCGTCCGTCCCTATCTGGTCGCCCGCCGCATCAAGCTCCCACTCAGCTCGCAGATCGCCGTCTATGTTGTCGAGCGCATGTTCGATCTCGGCGCGACGGCCCTCATCTTCTCCACTGCTCTGTTCTTTGCTGCCGACCGCGCCACTCTGCCCCATCCCGAGCTGCTCCGCCACATCGCGCTCGTCGGTCTCGCCGGAACCGCCGCGCTGGCCATTCTCGCCACGGCCGTCCGCATCAGCGGCAAAACCATCGCCATCTGGTCAGAAAAAATTATCGGCAAGCTCTCCGAATCGCTCGGCAGCTCCGTCGGCGCAAAAATCCTCGCCTTTCGCGAAGGCCTTGAAATGCTCGCCTCGCTCCGCGGCGTAGCCTCCGCCCTGCTGCTCTCTCTCTTCATGTGGGGACTCATCACCGTCGCCTATTTAGAGACCATCCGCGCCTTTGTCGACTCGCCCCAGCTTCACCACATCACCCTCGCCCGTTGCCTGGTCCTCATGGCCGCCGGAATGGCCTCCAGCGTCGTGCAACTGCCCGTCGTGGGCTGGTTCACGCAGATCGCCGTCCTCGCCGCCGCCATGCAGCAGCTCTTTAACGCGGCCTGGGAACCGGCGCTGGGCTGTGCCGCCGTGCTCCTGATCGTCACCTTCCTGATCGTCGTCCCCACAGGACTAATCTGGGCGCGCTTAGAGCATGTCTCGCTCCGCAAAATCTCCGAAGAGAGCGAAGACGCAAAGGAAGGCACCGACGCCCTCACCGCACCTGAACCCGCCACCGACTCGCAGAGCTAGTGTCCCGTCCCTGAAATGCCCGGCACACATTTGTCATCCCGACCGGAGCGAAGCGAAGTGGAGGGACCTGTAGTTTCTTTCGTTGACACTCCCTCTAATCTCAGGGAAATTATGATGGGAACTTTCGGGACAGGACACTAGGCCATCGACTCATACG
>JBARHV010000186.1:0-3814 GCA_049799415.1 Silvibacterium sp. | reverse complement strand
TTATAATCCCCCCTCGATTTACAGGTGCAGAACTGAAGCTGCGGCCTGATCCATAATACAATTCAATGTCGTGGCGGAGCTTTCCCGGACTACGAATCCCCATCTTTTGCAAGGCAGAGTTGCCACCAGCCTTTGAGCGCCGGGTCTCTTTTCACTTGATGCGCGATCCAGCCATCTCGAAATAACACATCCAGATAATTGGCAAACAGATTGAGGTACCTGTCGTCTCCGCGCGCATAGAGGGCTTCAAATCGGTACTCGCAGAGAATCACGGCTAACGTCTCCTGGCGGCCAAAATGCCGCCAAAAAAATCAGACAAACCTTATAGCCCTCAGCGTGACGGTTTAATATGCTGAATATCGATATGTCAAGGCGATTTAGTTCGTTATGCGAGCTCGAAAGTTCGGGACAGGATCATCGGACTCAACCACATGCCCAAACGGCACGAAATTTCCCTCTGATCTGGGAGATTTCTTCTACACGTTCTGGTAGTAGTTCGTAGCCTGTGAAACGTTAGCCGGTTTGTTGGAACAATTGCACGAATGGGAATTCACTTGCGGCATCTTTATGTGGACGCACCTGTGCACTGAAGTGATGCCCCAATCTTGCGATGCTAAGGGTGAAACGGGGGAGCGAAATTATGACGACGGAATCCGGCAGAAGGAACGTACTGAAGGGAGGGCTCGCTTTACTTGGTGCGAGCGTTTTTCCAGACGCAGTTGCATTTGGCAAGGACCACGTGGAAGGGCAGACGATCCATAACGGCAAACCGTCCAAACGACGGGGCCTGTGCTTGCGAGCATGCCCCTGATGGATCGTTGCTCGATGTTGGTTCGAGCGAGCTCCGTCCCATGATCGAGTGGTATGGAGCCGATCTGGACGATTTGAATCGTGTGTATTCCCAGCATGGTTCGGCGATTCGCAAGGCCAAACTGGACGAATTTTATGCCCGTCAGATACAGTCGCTCGAAGCTACCGACTTCGACGTATTAAGCCAAAGCGGCAAGGTGGACTTCACACTTTTTCGCAATCACCTCGAACACCAGCAAAAGCAGATGGCTGTGGAGGACAAGCAAAACGCCGAAATCGCGCCTCTGATTTCCTATCAAGCGGACATTATTGAGTTGGAGGACGCACGTCGCCGCATGGAAACGATGGATGCGGAGAAAGCCGCTGGTGTGCTAACCCAGATGCTTGGCGAAATCCCGAAGCCACAATCCGCAATTCCAACGCCTAAACCAACTGCCATTGTGTTGGCGCGAGCAGCCACACGCGTCAACGAACTGAGAGACACGCTGCGTTGGTGGTACAACTTCTATGATCTGTACGATCCCGATTTCGCGTGGTGGATGGACGGCATCTACAAGCCAGTAGACACCGCGTTAGATCAGCATCTCCGGGCGCTCCTCACAGCTGCGGGCATCAAGCCTCCGGTCGAAAACAGCGAACCCGAAGGAAACAGCCCACCGCAGTGGGAGCGTGGTCGTTCCCGCGTGTTTACGCCTCCGGCTGAAAATGGCGATCTCTCCGGCGTTGGGCCTGCTGGCCGCGACGCGTTGATCGAAGCATTGCGCTACAACATGGTTGCCTACACCCCTGAAGATCTGGTCGTCATTGCCAACAAGGAATTTGCGTGGTGCGACCGGGAAATGCTGCGCGCCTCCAACGAGCTCGGGTTCGGCAACGAGTGGAAAAAGGCGCTTGAGAAAGTGAAGAATGATTATGTCGCACCGGGCAAGATGATTTACCTTGTGCGGGATCAGGAAAAGGAAGCCCTCGCATTCATCGATGCGCATAACTTAGTAACAATCCCGCCGCTGGTGAGGCAAGACTGGTGGGAAGAAGCCATGACGCCGCGGATGCAATTGGTGAATCCTTTCTTCACCGGCGGTGAAACGATCCATGTTTCTTCGCCAGCGAGCAGCATGACCGACGAGGACCGCCTCGAAAGCATGCGCGGCAACAATATTTATTTCTCTCGGGGCACCGTCTTTCACGAACTCGTTCCAGGACACCACATGCAGTTTTATATGTTGGAGCGATATCGCCCTTATCGGAGGCCGTTTGACACCGCGTTCTGGATCGAAGGTATGGCTTTTTACTGGGAGATGTTGATGTGGGATCTGGGCTACGATCGTACGCCCGAAGAGCGCATCGGCGTGCTCTTCTGGCGCATGCATCGCTGCGCCCGAATCATTTTTTCGCTAAATTTCCACCTGGGAAAGTGGACCGCGCAGCAGTGCGTGGAGTTCTTGATAGACCGCGTCGGCCACGAGCGTGCCAATGCCGAAGCAGAGGTGCGCAGGTCCTTCAATGGTTCTTATGAACCCATTTATCAGTGCGCTTACATGCTGGGAGCGCTTCAGTTCCACGCTTTGCACAAGGAGCTCGTGGGCTCAGGTAAGATGACAAATCGCGCCTTCCACGACGCCATTTTCATGGAGAGCAGCATGCCCATTGAGATGGTTCGTGCCGCGATTACCAAGACACCTCTAGAACGCAACCACCAACCGAGTTGGAAATTCTACGGGCCGCTGGATGGTTAACGAATGATCAGGATTCCCTTTCCTGATTCGCCGTCGCTCCGGCGCTTCTCGGCGATTCCTGTCAAGGAGAAGTGTGCGCAGAAAGGGCCATGCTCGACAGCCGCATTGCGGGCAGATGGTCGGCAAACCAGAAGTAATCGCGCGATCCGGTCTCCTGGGATTATTTCCGAATTGCCCGTTACTCGGGAAGAATCAGTCGCACGCTTCCCAGAACCAGACTTCTGGGGTCAGTGAGATTTCTACTTATCCGATTACTACCATCGGAAGCTTGCGGTCATCGATTCCGACCATCGTATCATCCCAATTCACCGCCCAGTCCGCTAAACGCATGCCTCCGAAAAAATAGCTGATTCGGCTGCTGTCAGGACCCCACATCGGCAACTGGCCGCCGGTGACGTCCCGTGCGGACCACAGAACGCGGCGTTGTCCACGCGGTTCAGGTCTGCCATCAGCGTGAAGTGGTCTTCCTGCCCGGTCTTCAACGAATAGAGCTGAACCCCGCTCTGGGAGCCGGTGCGGTTGACGAGCGCCCAATTACCGTCAGGCGATATCCTGACGTACTCCAGCGGCCCCTCCCACCATTGATTGTTCGGCAATTCGAGGACGAGAGAATCTGTAGAGGTGACAGTCTTCGATTGCGATGCAGCTGTCGCAGTGGGAGGCGCGGACTGCGCGCCGGTGGCTTTCTGCGTCGACTGGTCCTCCAGAAGGCTCGTTGGGGAAAGTGCAGGATTCCAGGGTTCGCGCTGAACGAACCGATCAACTCCCGGGTTGTCGGCGAACCGGAAGCAATTGAAAACTGTCTCACTCTAGGGTTCACCCCAGGGGAGCAGGCGCTTCAGCAGGACCAGCTTTGCCCTATCGATTTTGCATGTGGACTTGCGACATTTCTGTCTCGCTTTTGATGCCGCCTTTTCGTGACGGATCAGAGAGACGCGCCTGTTCACGAGGCAGGTGCGCTCGAACTCGGGGCCGCCTACTTGACGCGGTGGCGGCCCGCTCAGGCTCTCAATGTTTCCATTAGTTTGCCCGATGCTTGCGTGCTGATTTGCCGCACGAATTTTTCTTATTGTTCACAAGTTGCACCGCGACGCACCAGTGCAGAAATGTGGCTTCTGTAACTTGCTGCGTGATAAAGATTTGGTCGGGGCGTGGAGATTTGAACTCCAGACCTCCTGCGCCCAAGGCAGGCGCGCTACCAGGCTGCGCTACGCCCCGACTGAACTGCTCTTTGATTCTAGAGCACTTTACAACGTGCTGTCACTCCC
>JBARHV010000185.1:0-2091 GCA_049799415.1 Silvibacterium sp. | reverse complement strand
GAGCAGGATGTTGCCGTCGTCGCTCGAATAGAGCATGGCGTTGGAGTGCGTCCAGTCGGGGAAGTTCATGGGATGGCGATTGATGTCGAGGTGGTCGAAGGCGTCCCAGACCCAGTCGGGGTTGGAGTTTTGATCGACGTCAACGAGCACGTCGCCGAGGACGGCTGTGGTGCCGGGGTATCCGGGAAGGTTGGTGAAGTTTTTCGGGTAGGCGGCCATGAGCACCCAGTGTCCGTTGGGCAGCGCGAGGACATTGTGATGGAAGCTCTTGAGGGTGAGCGAGTAGCCCTGGGCGGCGAGGCTCTGGTTGAGCTGGGCCATGGAGATTTCGCGGATGGTGTTGCCGGCGAGATCGATTTCGCGGATGACGTCGATGGTGCCCTTGTCGGCGCTGGCGGCGGCCGCGGTGAGCGAGGACAGATAGGAGATGAGCACGAGGAAGTGCCCGTTGGGGAGAAGCTGGATGCCCTGAATGGAGTCGAGCACGGAGCCCTGCGAGGGGTAGGTCCAGATCACGTTTCCATTGAGGTCGGTGGCAAAGACCTCGGCAGGCTCGGCGGGGAGCAGGGTGTCCCACATCTCGATGCCGGGCTGGGGGGTTCCGGACGCGGTGACGGTGATCGGCGAGGTGCCGGGCGGCGTGCCGGTGGTGAAGGTGTGGTCGGTATCGGAGAGAGTGGCCCCGTCATCGAGCGCCACCTGGGCCTGCATGTGGTAGAGCGTTTTTGCGAGCATGCCGGCGACAAGGATGCTGACCTGGCCTCCATTGGCCGAAGGCGTGGCGACGTTCCAGGTGTTGAGGCCGTAGGCGGTGCTCTTGCCGAAGTCGATGGCGACATGGCCGGGAGCGGGCAGATAGATGGAGTATTCGGCGACCTGGGGATTCTGTGTAGGAAGCACGATGCCGGGATTAATGATGGAGGCAACGGCGGTGGCGTAGTTCTGCATGGGCGAAGCACTGAGGGCGGCGGTGACGGTGACGTTTTCGCTGAGGGGGATGGAAGCTGGTGCGGTGTAGTTTCCGGTGGCAGTAACGGTGCCGGTGGAGGCGCTGCCTCCGGCAACTCCGTTAACCAGCCACTGGACGGGCTGCGAGCCGCTGGCGTTGACGTTGGCGGTGAATTGGATGGTTCCACCGGGAAGGACCGCGGCGTACTGCGGACTAATGGTGACGGTGCCGCTCTGGGTGGCGACGGGCGGCGGTTGCGCGGGCGGATCGTGGGACTGGTCGGCGCCTGGACCGGGAGTGACTCCGCAGCCGGCGAGAAGAACAAGCGGCAGGCAGAGCGTGAAAATTGCTCGCCCAGCCCGGCTCGGCTTGCTGGCCCGTGCTGACAAGGGGGAAAACACCGCGCGCGGATAATTCCAATGCATAGGGGAAGGACGTCCGACTTCGCGCCGTGGACGCAAAGAGTTAGTTTAAGACAAAACAGAATGCTGTGCGCGGTGCGCGATCGCCGCAGCTGTGCGATGCGAAGGCGCTGCCCTGTGGCGAGAATCTGGTCGCCGCATTTGCTACACTCATCGGTCATGACTTACGAGCACATTGTGGTTGAGATTTCGGATGCGGTTGCGGTTCTTACGCTGAATCGGCCCAAGGTTTTGAATGCTTTGAATGTGGCTCTGTTTGCCGAGCTGGACGCGGCTTTGGATGCGCTGGGCGCAGACGATTCGGTGCGCGCGGTGATTATTACGGGCGCGGGCGAGAAGGCGTTTGCGGCAGGCGCAGACATTGAAGAGCTGGCGGCGGTGTCGCAGGCGGAGGGTCAACAACTTGCGGAGCGCGGGCAGCGCGTGTTCGGCAAAATGGAGACCCTCGGCAAGCCGGTACTTGCGGCAATCAATGGCTTTGCGCTGGGCGGTGGATGCGAGCTGGCGATGGCGACGACGATTCGCATTGCCAGCGAGACGGCGAAGATGGGTCAGCCGGAGGTGAAGCTGGGGCTGATTCCGGGTTATGGCGGGAGCCAGCGTTTGCCTCGGCTGGTGGGCAAGGGCGCGGCGTTCAAGATGCTGCTTACGGGAGGAATCATCTCCGCGGCGGAGGCGTTGCGCATTGGGCTGGTGGATGAAGTGGTTCCGGCGGCGGAG
>JBARHV010000184.1:0-5903 GCA_049799415.1 Silvibacterium sp. | reverse complement strand
CAACCTGGAGTGCTCGCGATAGACACCCGGCTGAAACAATGGTTCTTTGATCCGCTCTTTTTCCCGAATCTTTCGGAGGTTCTCATCGATACCTCTCTCCACCTCCCGGAGTATCTCCCATGGGTCGGACCGGGTTTCGAAATAGCGGAGCCTTAATACCTCCGATTCCAGAGGATCGGCGTCTTCAGGGTCTTCGACCCAAGATCGAATTCCCCGAGAGACAAATTGAGCCCACGCCAACCTGGAAATCGTCCATACTGTACCTCTATCGCGGTAGTAGTGTTCTCTAATCTCGCGTATACAATTCACTAATTCCCTTCGCGCCTCTCTGAAATCTCCCAACTCGCATAGCAGCGCGCCTCGTCGGACTCTCCAAAGAGGATCCGAACCAGACAGTTTCTGTAGTCGCTTCCTTAGAGTCTGGAAGTCAAGCTCATCGCGCGCCCACAAGCACTCCTGATAGCACAACGAAGCAGCAGTATCCGACTCGGTGTTCGGCTGTTTCTCGAAATAGGCTTTCCACTCCGTAAAAGCAGCCACATCTCGCTCCTCGCGAGCGGTTCGCAGCAGGGCTAGTGCAACGCAATCCCTAGAGGCACGGTCAACCCAGTACTCGTCGCTACGTACCGCATCACGGCAGCAGTCACGAAGCCACGGGAGCATGGGTACAAAAAAGACCTCGTGCCTCCACACAGCCTCGAAGAGCAGCCGACCAAGGCTTTCCTTTTGCAGCACGTCAAATGCTTTCCGGACTGTATGGATTCCACTAATCGTTTGGGTTTTTTGGCGTACCCTGACAAGATCAGGACACACAACCCAACCCGGATAGGTGCGTCTTTGTTCATCCCAAAATTCAACCAATTCCGCCGCATGAGCAACGGCATCCGTTAGTTGCGGTTTAAGCTGGGTGATAGGCTTGGGTACCTTCGATTGTTTGGGCCAGTCCCACGGGGCCGGAGGTTTCGATTTGTCGAGAAACTCAAGAAAAATCTCAACCGCAGCAGCGTGTGGGTCATCTGTGTGGTCGAGTAACGGCGTGAAGTCGATCGAAGAGATGTTCCGCGCTTCCAATAGCCGACGTTCAGAGGAGCTCAGTTTTAATGCGCCAATCAGATGCATTCGCCTCGCAGCGACACCGAGCTGATCTCGGACCCAGCCAGACCATTCAAGAAAATTCGGATCGTCTCCTGAGAACCCTAACAAGCAGAGTTCGTTTTCCAGCAAGACCTGCTGAACAAGATTCACGAACGGTGCGAAGACTTTCGGATAGGTCCGATAATCCTCCTCAGTGAGGATGAAGGGACGGTTCGACGGCAGACTACCGTGAAGTTTTACGATGCGAGGAGCTCTAGTCGCTGCGATGTCCTCGATGGAACGGACTGTCTCATAGGTCTGCCCGAGATTCTCAAGCGCCGCGCGTTCCAGCAACGTGTCCCAGTTCGTTGTCAGAATATCTGTCCACGGTAGTCTTGTCAGTCTCTTGTGCAGCACCCCAGGTAGCCACTCTTCGTCCCGAACCCGATCACGAATCAATGCTTCCAGGGCTGCTCCGCCGAAAGTCGCCCGATACTCCTCAGCGAGACGCAATGGGTCTCTTGGGGTCTCCAGTCCTTCCGGATAGAGTGGTGCCATCATTGCACGGGTTAGATCGTCCCATAGAGGTGGCTCCAGTGTGTTGCTGTTAAGGCGCTCGGCGTTCCGACTAAATCCGGCTCCAATCAAGACAGCGGCGCCGCGAGCCTTACCAGCTTTCCAGAGGGCGGCGGCGAGTTGCTTAAGTGCTGCGTAATCGGGAAGTTCATCAATTTGCACGTCGTGTCTCGATGAGAATGTTAGCAAAAGCAGCACAGGGCCGGCGGAATGCTTCGAGCGTTTCCACCTTCAATGGGCCGTGGTTCAGAAGTCAATCGCCCGGATCGAATCTCATGAACGTGTAGCGATTCGCCGAGACTGGTTCGTACCCAGCGAGAATCACAAGACTGGTAGCCGATGTATATTCCAATAGTAACGACTGCCGGTCCAAATCTGCACTGGAGCAGATTTGGGTGCCTTCATCAACCACGGCCTGCCTAAAAGGGAGGCACTATAAGAGCGTCGCTCACTTTCACGTCGAGATTTAGAGCTTCTGGGACCAGCCGCGCGCAAAGAACGGCCAGGATGAACGCCTTTCGAAGTTCCGCATACGACCCAATGACCGCGTGCAAGTCGATCCGTACGACCGAAAGCGTCTTTGTAGGCGGCATACCCGGGGTATAACGCGATCAGTTGTCATCCCGGCTGACATGCATCGTTATCTACCACGTCACGACCGGGCACTGAATCTGCATTGGTGATTCAGTAAATATAGCGTGCGGCGGGAGGTTCCCGGCGATTGGTATCCGGGCGCTGCGTCCCCTAAAAGCATCCCTCCTGTCCTGTCTGCAGGTACTTCTACCCGGGGCATTCGACCGATGACCAGCGAAAGACTCCGCCGCTGCGGAGGAGTCAAGGCTGCGCATCGGCTAGCAGGGAAAACATGAATCCGTAAGTGCACCGCCGACCGGCGGCAATGGCCTTGACGCCTGCGTGAGCTGCGGCGGATAAAATTCGCGGGACGCACGAATGCCCGCAGGCTGCAGCCGCTTCATAGCGGCTGCGTGATATTGAGCATCAAGTTCTACGCCGAGATAGCGGCGTTTCAGAATCTTCGCCGCCAGCAGCGTCGAGCCGGAACCGCAGAAGGGATCAAAAACCAGATCATTGGACTTCGTGAAGGCTTTGATCAGGGACTTCAGCGCGGGAACGGGCTTCTGTGTTGGGTGCAGCTTGTTGCCGGAATACGGCATGTCGATGACATCGGAGATCGGCTGATCCGGTAGCTTCGGATTACCCTTGACCAGCAGGTAGGCCTGCTCGTGCTGATACTTCAGGAAGCGTGCCTTTGAGGTGTACTGCTTGCGGAAGACCAGATGCCCAACTACACGGAATCCCGCGCTGCGCCATGCGTCGAAGAACCTGTCGACCTGTGTCCAGCCGTAGAACGCGATCATGAACCGGTCCTGCTTCAGAACGCGGTAGGCTTCCGCAAATGCTGGCCTGAGCCAGTCGGCCTGGCTGTCGTTCGGGATCGAGCGGCCTTCGCGGTCCCTGTAATTCACGAGATAGGGCGGATCGGTGAGGATGAAGTCGACGCTGTTCTCCGGAAGAGTGCGCATGGCCTCGATGCAGTCGCCGTGAAAGACGGTGTTGGCTGGAACGGATGTCTGGTTGATTCGATTCGTTTGCATGATGTTGCTCCTGATGGGATCTCCCGATGACTCGGGGCACACACAGCGAAGCTCAAGCGAGATTCGGGGTCCCCAACGCGTGCGCTTTTCACGCGATGGGGTGAAGTGGGTCCGGCTTCCCAGGCCAAGGGCCGCTTTTCGGGAGGGCAACCGAAAGAAAGTTTTGCGTTCGGTGCAAATGCTTTGTTTTGGGAGGAACCGGAAAAGCAGAGGCCCGCCGTGCCGCAGAGTCGGGGTCCCCGGCGCATGGTCTTTGTGCGCTGGGGTGATGAGGACGCCGGGAAGACCCCGAGCGCGTGCCTTAGTCATAAGGGGAGCACATGCTTCAGAGGCAGTGGGAACAAAAGAGAAGAAACCATCAGAATTCAGCAATCCCTTTACGCAGCAGGGACAGTCGCGACTCTCCGGCTGAAGGCGATCAGTGCATCGCGGAATGAGCACATGGCAGGATTCCGATTGTCTGTCCGCCAGGCGATCGCGGTCTCAAGCTGGACAGGGCTATGGAGCGGTCTAGAGATAAGGCCATCCCGGTGCACGCGTCCTGTGGAACGACGCGTCAAGCCAACAGATTTGCGCAGCGTAACATGATCCAACAGCTCGATCAGGCTGGGTACCGAATGAATCGACGAAGCTTCGATACCTGCCTGCTGCATGGTATTCCGGACAAGAACTGCCCCCGGATCAATGCTCTCTAGAAGTAGTACGAACTGCTCCGGCTTGAGATCGAAGAAGCGCACCATGGGTCTCGCAGCGAGAGCATGTTTCTCCGGCAGCCACGCGATCAACGGTTCCGTGCAGATGAGAACCACACTGATTTCAGGTCCTCGAATCGGCAGATCCACGACCGCGAGATCAAGTTCGCCACGCAGGAGCCGCAGCCGAAGTTCTTGCGAATAGCCGCTGATGAATTCCGTGGCATATCGCTGCGCCGACGTCCGTGCGGTCGCGACGAGAGCCTGAATACGCGGCAGATCGCAGAGTATGGACAAGCCGACGCGCAGTGCCCGTGTCTTCTCCCGTCCGAGAGCACGAACCAGCGACACGGCGCGGTGGCTGTGTTCGAGTGCGCGGGCAGCTTCTCTCTGGAAGACCGCACCTGCCTCGGTGATCCTCACCTCTCGGGGCAGACGCTCGAAGAGCTTTGCTCCTAGAGTGTTCTCGATCTGGTGTATCTGCTTCGAGAGAGACGGCTGGGCGACATGGCAGCGCTTTGCTGCACGCGTGAAGTTGCGCTCCTCGGCGACTGCAAGGAAGTAACGCATCTGCCGCAGCTCGATCTCCGTCAGCACATGTTGAACGTAACCGCGAAATCGAGAACATCGTGGTGCAAATCCCGGCACCGTGGTGCGGGTTTCGCACCACTGGTGGTGCAGGTTTCGCACCACTGGTGGTGCAGGAAAATTGCTGAATTGCAGCTCGACAGAACACAGCCCAGATTCAATACAGAAGGTCGCGTCTATCGGATAACAAATGTGGCTATGGTTCGGTCATTCTAAAGCGGCGGGATCAAGGGCTTCTTAGGAACCAGGCGTTAAAGCCCTCGATAAAGACTGTGCCTTTCTGTGGTGTCAAATCTGCACCATGGGATGTAAAGTGAACACCACACATTTCGACGTGCGCTCCTTTTTAGCGTCCGTTTCTTTATCTCTCGAATACTTCCTGTGTATTCAAAGTTTGCGGCTATGCGACTGCACTGAAGACGATCAGCTCCTCTTCCTTACGAGCTTTATAGTCAGAATCCCACCACAGGAGGCTGAGTGCAGAATCCGGCTCCATTTCAATCTGACCAAACTAGGCAGCATCCTAATCAACCTGAATCGTTTGTGACCGCCATGGAAGCAGCCGCATTCCTGCGCTGCGCTCCGGTCACGGTCAAGCGCCTTGCGCGCGAAGGCAAGATCCCCGCTCATTCGATTCACAATGGCATCCGTAAACGCTGGCGATTTCTGATTTCTGAACTGGCGATCTCGATGAAGAAAGAGGTATCTTCGGACAGGTCATCTACGCCGCTTTCCCACAGAAAGGAAGGGTGAAAGCGGTATGAACAAACAACGGCAAACCTATCAACAGGGCTGTATCCAGCGGAAGAAGCGAGAGCGCGGCTCGGATGTATGGATTCTGCGGTATCGGGAAAACGGCATGTTGAAGTCCCTCACCATCGGCACTGTCCTTGAGTTCAGAACGAAGGCGGAGGCGCAGCGTTCACTGGCCGATGTGCGGGCCGACATCAACAATAATGTCGAGGTGGTGACGTTCGGCCAGTTGTGCGACCGTTACCTGAAAGAAGGCGTTCCCGAAAGGCATACGACGGCATCTGCGTTGCGCTCGATGGTCAAGTATCGGATCAGGCCCTATTGGTTTCAGGAACGTGTTTCTGATATGGCTAAGAATCCGATGGCGGTCGAGCAGTGGATTAAAGGCCTGATGACCACTCCGCGGAGGAAGGACGAGAAGCCCCGGCCTCTTGCTCCGAAATCCAAGGGGCACACCAAGGCCGTATTCCATCGCCTGTTCGAGTGCGCGATGCGCTGGCGGTATCTCGAAGTCCAGCGCAATCCGATGTCGCTGATCGAGCTGCACGGACCGTCGAAGAGGACGCGCAAGATCGTTCTTGTCACGACAGAGCAATACCAGAAG
>JBARHV010000183.1:0-6675 GCA_049799415.1 Silvibacterium sp. | reverse complement strand
AGCTTAGTAACTTGCGGAATGAACTGATGCAATCAGGAATCGACTCGTGGCAGGCCGCGGAAGTGCTGTCGGCTTTCCTCGCCGGGCGCGGATATGGGGTGATTCCGGAGCAGGCACGGGACGCTGTTGTGCGGCTTGAGGGCGCAGGCTGCTCGCATGAGTGCATGCAGTCGGAGCTGGAAGAGCTGGCCCTGGTGATGTGAGCCTAGCGATTGGTCAGGCGATGAGCCAGAGCGCGAGTACGCTTAGAACCAAGGTCGCGGGCATAACAATCAATCCTGTTTTGAAGAACTGCTTGCGCGTGAGGGCGATGTTCTCACGGCGCAGCGCCATGAGCCAGAGGATTGTGGCCAGCGAGCCAGGAACCGACAGAGTGGGGCCGAGATTGACTCCGATTAAAAAAGCGTGCGCAAGCTGCGGTGCGTTCTGAAGCGCTGTGCTTCCTGCGAGCGCGACGGGAAGATTGTTCATCACATTCGACAGAAGTGCAGCCCCGCCGGAGGCTGCGAGATACGCGATGAGCCTGGGCTGATGTGCAAGTGATTGAAATGCACCTTGAATGAGGCGCAGTATTCCTGCGCCATTCAGTGCCTCCACGAGAATGAAAAGCCCGGCGACCAGCGGCAGAATACTCCACGAAATTTCAAGAGCAGCGATTTTGTAGATCGCGCGATCTTTCAGGCTGACCAGAATGAGGGCAGCGAGGGCGGCGGCGCAGGTGGGTATGCCCAGGCCGACTCCGAATCCTGAAGCGACAAGCAACACAACCGACGCGAAGATGAGGCCGCCGAGCGCGAAACGCCCGGCTGGAGTTAATGGGACTCTATCCCGCGGGCAGTACACCCGGGATGCGAGCACGCTGCGCGACAAAAAGCGCAGGCAGAAATATGTGACTGTGACAGAGATGGCTGCGGGGAGAAGAAAAAACCGGAGCCACGAAGCGAGAGCGGGAAGATGACTGCCGAACACGACAAGATTGGCAGGGTTCGAGATGGGAAGCAGGAAGCTGGCGGAGTTGGCGACGAGCGCGCAGGCGAGCAGATACGGCTTGGGATCAACCCGGGCGCGGCGCACGGCGGCGAGAATGGCAGGAGTGAGCACGACGGCGGTCGCGTCATTGGAGAGCAGCGCAGTGACCGCCACTCCGGTGATGTAGATCAGGAGAAAAAGACGGGCGGCGGAGCTTCCGGCGCGGCGGACGGCGCGGTCGGCGATCCAGTCGAAGACTCCTTCGTGCCGGGCCAACTCGGCGAGCAGCATCATGCCGGTGAGAAACAGATAGACGTCAGTTCCCTTGTTGACGGCCTGGAGCGCGGAGCGAAGAGGAAGCAGGCGGGAGACGATGAGAAGGATCGCTCCAGCGCTGACCCATACCGCCTCGCGAATATGCCAGGGACGCAGCAGCATGAGCATTATGCTGGCGAGCACGATGAGCCATATAAAGAACGCGTGAAGGGCGGGAAGATGCATGGGCTCCGGGTGACTTGAAGGCGATCCTTGTTTGATGCCATCCCAGCGGCGATGGCGGACTGCAAGCGGCCCGAGTCAGCGATCCAAGGCGGCCTTTAATAACTGCCGGTTACAACGTTCTGCAATGGTTCGCCCTTTAAGTAGCGCGCAACCTGATCCGCCGCGAATGCGATGGCGCGGGGCAAGAACATGGGACTGGATGCGGCCACGTGCGGCGTAATGAAAACATTTGGCGCAGCCCATAGCGGGTGTTCCGGCGGAAGAGGTTCAGGGTCTGTTACGTCGAGCGCGGCGCGAATCTGCCTGCTTTTAAGCGCAGCCAGGAGCGCGGCGGCTTCTACGACGGATCCTCGCGCTGCGTTTACCAGCAGCGCTCCCTGCTTCATCCTGGCGAACTCACGCGCACCGATCATTCCAGCGGTCTGAGGCGTTTGTGGGACGATGAGAACGATGATGTCGGCGGCAGGAAGCAGATCGAGCAGGCGCTCGACCGGCTCTACGCCTTCGCGCGCGCTGCGGGCTACGCGAACGATGCTTACACCGAAGGGTTGGAGCCTCTCTTCAATGGAGTGCCCGATCGATCCGTAGCCTACGATCATGACGCGCTTGCCGTAAAGCTCTTCCTGGAGGACGGGAGGGAAGTTCGGTTTTGTAGAGGCGTGAAGAACGCGGTATTGTTCATCGGCTTGCTTGCGTCCGCGCCAATTGCCGGATTGCTGCAGCGCGCCGTAAAGCGGGAAATATTTGAGTGCGTTCAGGATGGCTGCCACGACCCACTCAGCGGTAGGAATATTATGCATGCCCTGGCCATCGCACAGAATTGTGCCGGGCGATAACAGGGGCTGCAGCCAGTCGACACCGGCCAGCAGAGACTGCACAACGCGCACGCCACGAAGATGAGGGAATACCTGTGTCGCTTCGTGCCGGTAAACAGGCGCGACCCAGAACTCAACCTCGATTGGGTGCGCTGGTTCGGAGCCCAATGGTACGAGCACAGCCTGGTGCGGGAAAGCAGCCAGCAAATTAGGCTCAACCCAGGCAGGGACTCCAACATTCACGGTTCGCATCATTTTCTTTTTATCAGAGCGGAGCCGATTCTGGAGCAGGAGCACGCGCAGGTGATTAATTTTTCTGGTGGAAGATGGCGCTGTTGATGTCGGGCCAGAATTCCTTAAAGATAAATGTTGCACCATCGAGACTTACGTTGGTGAGCCAGCGCTGACCGGTCTTTGTCCAGTCGCGCTCCGGCGATGGGTAATAAAAGTCAGAGATGCCCGCGGCTGCGCCTGCGCCGACGATCTCCGAAGTGTTGAAGGTGTTATTGCCGGCATCGTTTCGCGTGATAAAGATGCGAGAGAAGGAGTATGCGGTGCGCTTGATGAGGCCGCCGTGCCCCAGGGTGTAGTAGCGCGAGTCCTGATGAAGTGGCGCGGGCAGAATGAACTCAACCCAATAATTCTCGTCCGCTTGATCGGCGAAGGTATGCCAGTAGTAACGCGCGTATCCGGCAGCGCCCTGATGAAATTCAGGGTACGAATCCTGCGCCTGCGCTGAGCCGGCGAGCATGCCGGCAAAAATAAATGAGGAGTAATCGAAGCTGTCCTGCGTGGCTCCGATGAGTTTTTCTTTCGGCGATTGTGGTGGGAGCTTCTCATTCACAGAGACGGCGCGAAAATTGGGGATGATGCCCAGGATGCGCTTTGTCTGCTTGCCTTCGAGGGTGGTGTCGCTCGGCGCGGAGGACTGCTGCTGGGAAGGCGCATCGGGCAAATCCGCAGACGCGATTGCATTCTGTCCGCGAACCGCCGAAGGCGCAAATGCCGCAAAGCATATGAATGCAGTTACAAGCGACCGCGTAACACACTGTTGGAGGGATTTCATATGCGTATCTGATAAGACGCGCACGGCACCCAATCGGTTTCAGATTCAATGCATTAAATACTTGTCGCTATCACTGGATAGGACAATAGAAGAGATAAAGAGAAGGTCACCTTGCTTTATGTGGCGCTGCATGCAGGCATACCTTCAACGCCTTCAGCCCGGCTGCGATCGCCTCTTTGGGGACGGCATAGCCGAAGCGGACGTATCCTTCGCCCTGTGCACCGAAGACTACGCCGGGAATAGTGGCGACGTGCGCTTTTTCAAGCAGCATGGAGGAGACTTTGCGGCTGTCCTTATTCAGCTTGCTGACATCGGGAAAGGCATAGAACGCGCCTTCGGGAGTCGTGCAATCGAGGCCCGCCTCGCGCAGGCCGTCGACCAGCAGATCACGGCGCTCGCGATAGTCTTCAAGGCGCCTGTCTATGGTGCTTTGTGGAATAGCGAGCGCCTCGAGCGCGGCCCATTGCATGGGCGTAGAGACACCGTTGGTGGAGTAGAGGACCAGCTTCTTGAGAGCCGTCATGAATGGATCTTTTGCGACCGCGTAGCCGACGCGCCAGCCAGTCATGGCATAGGATTTTGAAAACGTGTAGCAGGAGATAGTACGCTCGGCCATGCCTGGCAGTGAGGCGATGGAAAAATGGCTGCCTTCGTAGACAAGGTCTTCGTAGGCTTCATCAGCGATCACGATCAGGTCATGCTTTTTGGCGAAGGCAGCGACCTCTTCAGCTTCAGCACGGGAAAACACCGTGCCCGACGGGTTCTGCGGCGTGTTGTAGTAGATGGCGCGGGCGTGCGGCGTAGAGAACTGCTCCAGCGTTTTGGTGATGCCGTGACGACGCGCCGAAGCAGTGGGCACGAGCAGCGCACGCGCCTCAGTGCCGGTGATCATGTCGCGGATCGGGGTCCAATAGGGAGAAAAAAGAAGAACATCGTCGCCCGGGTTGAGCACGGCCTGAAAGGCGATATAGAGCGCGTGCGCACCGCCGGCGGTTACGATAACGTCGTCTGCCTGTGCGTGGATGTGGTTCTTCTGCTGGAGTTTTTTTGCGAGCGCCACGCGTAGCGGTTCAATGCCAGAGGACGGCGCATAGCGCGTTTTATTTTCGACCAGCGCCTTGATCAGCGCGTATTTGATGGTCTCGGGTGTGTCGAAGAACGGCTCTCCGCCGTGGAAGGCATGCACGGTCTGCCCCGCAGCCCGCAGCTCCAGAACTTTATTGCGTATGCGGACGATGTCGGAGAATCCGACCTCGTCCAGACGTTTTGCTACTCGCAGCCCGCTCTGTTTAGTCGCCATGCAACCGCCCCTCGCTCCGGACACATTAGCTTAAGGCATTTCTCCGATTGCTGTAAGTACCACCCGGATTGTTTGTCTAGTGAAGCAGGGTGATCGACCTTCCGTGGTATGCTCCGAAAGAATGCGACGCCGCTCTACACTCTGGTTCTTTCTTGCCGCTGCCTGGTGCGTGCTGCTGGCGCTGAACATGCTGCACCATCGCGACAGAAATACGCTGGTGATGGGTGTTGTCGTGGCTGCATTTCTGGTGATTGGCGCGTTGTACCGGCGGCATGAAACGAAGGCTTTCGCCAATCGCAAGCTCAGGTAGCCAGTAGCCCCGCATACACGGCCATCCCTGCTACAGCGTCGACGTGGATTGCGTCGAGGGCGTCAATCTCGGCCTGCTCGCGGATTCCTCCGGCAACGATGAGCTGGCGCGAAGTGAGGTTGCGCAGCGTCTGGGCTCGCTCAAAGGGAAAGCCCTGGAGGGTACCCTCGGTGTCGACGTGGGTGTAGAGGAATGCGCCGGCATAGGGCTCCAGCGCGCGCACTGCTTCTTCAGGCGTGAGGTTGACGTTATCTTTCCATCCACGCACGGCCACTTTGCCGCCTTTGGTGTCGATGCTGGCTACGAATTGATCGTGACCGATGGATTGGGATATGGAGGCCGCGATTTCAGCGGCGACACTGTCGCTGCTGAAGAGCACGGAGCCGAAGATGACGCGGCGCGCGCCGGAGTCGAGCAAGGACTGCGCCTGTTCGGCGGTGCGGATGCCTCCGCCTACCTGGCAGGGAAGGCGTTTCGCGATTTGTGCGATGAGCGCTGCGTTGCTGCCCTGGCGCATCGCCGCATCGAGATCGATGAGCTGGACGATGGGGTAGGCGGAGAAACGATCAATCCAGTACTCGAAGTCGTCGAAGGCGAGCTTGAGTTTTTCGCCCTGCACGAGCTGGACAATGCGTCCGCCCATGAGATCGATAGAGGGAATCAGCATGGCAACCTCATAGGGACGCCGCTCTGCGCGATTTCTTCTTTGAGTGCGCGGGCGTCGGAGATTCCGAAGTGAAAGATGCTGGCGGCAAGTGCGGCGTCGGCCTTGCCGCGTAGAAAGACGTCAGAAAAATGCGCTGCGTTGCCGGCCCCACCGGAGGCGATAACGGGAATCTGCACGGCTTCGCTGACCTGCGCGGTCAACTCGCAGTCGAAGCCTGCGCGGGTGCCGTCAGCATCCATGGAGGTGAGCAGGATTTCACCTGCGCCGCGCTGCTCAGCTTCGCGCGCCCACTCGACTACGCCGCGTCCCGTAGGCTTGCGTCCGCCTTCAACGAAGACTTCCGCGCCGTTGTTGTTGCGGCGGCCGTCGATGGCGACGATGACGGCCTGAGATCCGAAGCGCGCGCCAATTTCGTCGATCAGCTCAGGGCGGCGGAGGGCGGCGGAGTTGACGCTGACCTTGTCGGCGCCCGCGTCGAAGACGGCGGTTGCGTCGTCGAGGGTGCGGATGCCTCCGCCGACGGTGAAGGGGATGAAGAGGCGGTGGGCAGTGCGCTGCACGGTTTCAAGGAGCGTACCGCGGCCCTCGTGCGTGGCCGTGATGTCGAGCAGAACGATTTCGTCTGCGCCAGCTTCTGCATGGCGGGCGGCCAACTCGGCAGGGTCGCCCGCGTCGATGAGATCGACAAACTGCACGCCTTTGACGACGCGGCCGGCTTTTACATCAAGACAGGCGATGATGCGTCTAGTCAGCATGCGACGGCCTTTCCATAGAGGAAACTTCCAGGAAGTTGCGCAGGATGCGCAGGCCAGTTGCGCCGGATTTTTCCGGATGGAATTGGACGCCCATGATGTTCTTCTCTTCGATGGCGGCGGTGAAGGCTTCGCCGCTGTAATTTGTAACTGCCACGGTTGCACTTATGATTGGGGCGCAATAGGAATGGGTGAAGTAGACGAAGCTGCCGGTGGGAACTCCAGACATGAGGCGAGAGTTTTCGCTTACTTCGAGCTCATTCCAGCCGACGTGAGGAATCTTTTTGCCTTCGGT
>JBARHV010000182.1:0-2122 GCA_049799415.1 Silvibacterium sp. | reverse complement strand
GTCATGCAGTTGGATGAGATCACTGTCCGCCAGGCGCTCTCCCGGCTCGAAGAACTCGCACTCGCCGGTCGCGTGCATGACACTCGCGTCATCAAGTTTGAGCATCATGCCCGTCAAGCCCTCGACCTGCGCCGTCCCGAGATAGCCGTCCTCTGCCTGCTCCTCCTCCGCGGCCCGCAGACTGTCGGCGAGCTGCGCAACCGCTCCGAGCGGCTTTACGCATTCGACGACATCTCCGCCGTGCAGCCCGTTCTCGAACGCATGGCACGCTCCAGCACCGATCCCGACCTCGATACTGCCGGAAAACCGCGCGCCGCGCTGGTTACTCAGCTTCCCCGGCGTCCGGGCGAGAAGGAATCCCGCTACGCGCATCTTCTTTCCGGCGAACCCGCGATTCCGGCCGCATCCCTCGAACCCCTCCTCGCGGCTGTCCCGCACCCACCGAATCACGTGGAGCGGTTGGAAAGCGAACTCGCCGCCCTTCGCGCCGCAGTCAATGCAGTATTCATGCGTCTTGAAAAACTTGAAGCCTCCGGTCCGAAGCGCGACTCGTAAAATGTCTGCATGAAACCGAAAACCGCTCCAGCACCGAAGAAGACAGCCTTGAAAAAATCTGCTGTTCCACAAAACTCCCTCGCGCCCGCGCGAATCATCGAAATCCTCAAACGGCTCGCGGCTGCCTACCCCGATGCCGAATGCGCCCTGCGCCACCGCAACGCGTGGGAGCTGCTGGTAGCGACCATCCTGTCGGCCCAATGCACCGACGCACGCGTGAACCTGGTAACGCCGGAGTTGTTCCGAAAATTCCCTACACCGAAAGCGATGGCCGAAGCCTCCATTCCCGCGCTTGAAGCGGAGATTCGCTCCACCGGCTTTTATCACAACAAGGCCAAATCCATCTCAGGCGCGGCCAAACAGCTCACGGAAAATTTCGGCGGCAAAGTCCCAAAGACCATGGCTGAGCTGCTCACACTGCCCGGCGTGGCTCGCAAAACCGGCAACGTGGTGCTAGGAGTGGCCTTCGGCCTCGCCGAAGGCGTGGTTGTCGACACCCATGTACTGCGTCTCTCCAACCGCCTCAGTCTCACTCAGTCCGCAGATCCGAAAAAAGTGGAGCAGGAATTGATGAGAATCATCCCGCAGAATCACTGGATTCAGTTTTCGCACGAACTTATCCATCACGGAAGAAAAGTCTGCATAGCCCGCAAGCCGCGCTGCGCCGAGTGCTCGCTTGAAACGCTATGCCATGCGCCCGATAAAACCTGGAGCAGTCACTGAAGAAAGCTTTCAGCGATTAGGAAGAACCGCGAAGCGCCCGAACTGTTGCCGCCACCAGCCCCGCTATGTCGTGAGGCTCCGCCTCGCTCACAGGCTCCCATCCATGCTCACGAAGCGTCTGACTCGTAATCGGCCCAATCGAAACCGCCAGCATCTCACCTGGCTGCCGCTCATGGCCAGCGGCATGCAGCATGTGAAAGAAATTCGTCACCGTACTGGAACTAGTAAAGGTAGCTGCGTCCGGCCGTTTCCCCGCAAAAAGCATGGCAACCTTCTCAACCGAACTCTGCGGAACAACCGTCCGGTACGCCTCAACAACATCAACCTGCGCGCCCTGCTCTGCCAACGCATTCGAAATCACATCCCGCGCCACCGCCGCCCGCACAATCAACACGCGGGCGTCTCTCGCCTGATCAGCCAGGCTCTCCACCAACGATTCCGCAACGTATGCCTTCGGCGTGATCGACGCCGATAATCCGGCTTTCTCGAGAAAGCGCGCAGTCGTCGCGCCAACTGCGGCAATCTTCAAATGAGAAAAATCCTCAGCTGTAAGGTTCAGCAACGAGCAGCGCTCTCGAATTACGCGAACAGCATTGGCGCTAGTCACGATCAACCACGCATACCGTCTCAAACCCAGCAATGCCGCATCGAGCGCCTCATAGGACGCAGGCGACGCAATCTCGATCGCCGGAATCTCGATTGCCTCCGCGCCCAGCTTGGCTAACTCCACAGAGAGTTGCCCTGCCTGATGCTGCGTCCTTGTCACCAGGATGCGTTTGCCCGCCAGTGGCGCGCTCCCAGTCACGGCGCATTCGCCTGGAGAAGCTGATCCGCTCCCTGCTCC
>JBARHV010000181.1:0-28292 GCA_049799415.1 Silvibacterium sp. | reverse complement strand
CAACCAACTACGATGTCATCCTGAGCGAAGCGCGCAGCCGAAAGCCTGCCCTGAGCCTGTCGAAGGGGACCTGCGGTTCGCATCGAGCGGCACAAACATGGGTGGGATCCACGAAACTGATACGCTTAAAGAAATGAAGCGAGTCATCCTCTACAGCCAGCCCGGATGCCCCCCGTGCTACGCCGCCAAGCAGTTCTTCGCCGCGCACAACATCCCCTTCGAGTACAAAGATGTGCAGGCCGACCCCGCCGCCCTGCGCGAGCTGGTCAAGCTGAACAGCCGCTCCACGCCGACCATCGTCGTCGGTGACGAGGTCATGATCGGCTTCGACCCGGACCGTCTTGAAGCGCTTCTGGCAGTCGAGCAGTCTTGATTCAGCCGGTAACCGGCTGCCAAAGCTCCACCCGGTTTCCCGCCGGATCGGTAAACCACCCAAATCTGCCGTACTCATAGGCTTCGCGCTTCGCATCCACTGAAACGCCCGCGGCAATAAGCCCATCCAGAACCGCATCCAGATCATCCACCTGAAAATTCAGCATCGCCGGTTGCCCGGCAGGGAAGTAATCTGAGTCCCGCGCAAAAAATGAGACAGCGATGTCAGTGCGCTGCGCGTTTGCCGGAAACGTAAAGCATCCACCTGCACTAGCCATGCCCAAATGCTTCTCATACCAGGCCGCAAGCATAGCGGGATCATCCGCTCGCACAAACGCCCCGCCAAATCCCGTGACCTTCGCCATACCTAATCACCCCCATCGACATTAGGAACATATGCATAGCTCACAAACGCAACTTCCGTGCTGTCCGGAGACCACGACGGAACATTGATCGTCCCCTGGCCGCCGAACAGCTTGGCCAGCAGGCTCGTTTTGCCATCTGTCAGCGACATCAGCTGCAGCGTAACATCCTTGTCCGCAGGATGTCCCGTCACCTCCGGCCCATACGCCACGAACACCATCCACTTCCCATCCGGCGAAATGTGTCCGAACCAGTCATTCGTCGCCTCATGCGTTACCTGTTCCTGCTGCGATCCGTCTGCCAGCATCCGCCATATCTGCATATGGCCAGTGCGCTCGGAATTGAAATAAATGTACTTCCCATCCGGCGAATAATTCGGCCCGTCATCTAGTCCCTTCGCCGTCGTCAGCCGCACCTCCGCGCCGCCCGATGCGGGAATCGTATAAACATCAAACTCTCCATTACGCTCTCCGCAGAACGCAATCGTCTTCCCATCCGGAGACCATCCATGCGCATAAGACGGAGCATTTTCCGTCAATTTGTGCGGCTGCCCGCCCGTCAGCGGAAGCGCATAAATCCGCGATCCACCCGGCTCCGTGTTGTCGGAGATCGTCACCTGCGTTCCGTCTGGAGAAAGAACATGGTCATTATTGATGCGATCCAGGCTGCCCGTATCAATCACCACCGGGGTCTCGCCCTTTGCTCCGATCCGTTCAATATGCCCGCCCTCGTTCACCAGAAATCCGGAGCCATCCTTCAACCAGTTCGGAGCTTCGAAATGCGCCGCGGCCACATACACCACCCTCCGGTCCGTCGACCCAATCGGAACCACCTCCAGCGTGCTGTACAGCGTGTTTTGCTCAGGCTGGATCGGCCCTCCAGCAACTGCCCCTGAATTGATAGGAAGCGCGTTGAGGTGCACATCGGAAAACGTCGCTGTCTCAACCACATCCTTGTCATGCGAGCACACCGCCAGCCCAACGTAGAACCCGCCCTGCATCGGCAGCTTCATCGACGCGCCTGAGTACAACCATTTCCCGTCCGCGCCCGCATACCACACGTAGAAAAAATCTCTCCACTTCGCAATCCGCACCTTCGGAGGTCCGGACACATTCAATTCAATCTCCCGCGTCACATCGCCCGTTGCACTCCGGTACTGCAGCGACGTCAGCCCATTCCCATGCCGCGCCACATCCACATAAGCAGAGTCAGGAGCCAGGCTCTGCCGGATCATCAACATCGCCTTCTTATGCGCAATACCGCCGCTGTTGGCAAACGCAATCTGCGCACTCAACGTAACGTCGCCATCCATCTTCTTCCACACATAATGCAGATCATCCGACGTGAACCACGTATTGTCCCCGCTGCCGGTAATCGTGTACGTGCCATCCGCAGCATCAAAACGCGCCGATCCAGCATGAAGAATCGTTCCAATATCCTGTTGAGCCTCAAACTGCCCAAGTCCGCCCGACGCTGACTGTGCCACGCACGGTAAAGAACCTAAAACAAATAGGGAACTAAGCGCGAGCAGACCAAACCGAAACTTACACAAGAGCGCATCTCCAAAGCAAAATGGAAAACGCCTCGATTATATCGATCCTTCCCGCAATATGGGCAGGGAATCACTCGCACGGAAAGTGGATGCACGCGCCGCGAAAGCGCCCTTAATAGACACTAAAATTAACCTCGACGTGGATCATGACTGGCACAGGTTTCCCTTGGTACAAGGCAGGTGTAAAGCGGTACTGGCTTACAGCTTCGATCGCGCTAAGGTCCGCGTCATGGCTTAGAGCATGCACAACTCGAACATGGGTCGGACGGCCACTCGTATCTACAATCAAACTCAAAACGCTGACACCCTTGAAAGGACGATCTTTCACTAGGTCCGGCGGAAAAGCTGGGTCCACAGAGTGAATAAGTACAGGTCGAGAAACCCCTGTACCAGGTTTGTAAATTTTGGGCGGCGCCGCGCCGGAAGTTGGCGGGCTGGATTTTACATCTCCGTTCTCCGGTCCGCTCGACGCGATCGATTCGAGAGCCGCATTGACCTCCTCGTTGGACTTGCCCAAAAGAGCATCGCGCAAGCTAAACGCAAACACCGTATGGATCGCGGCATCCAGACTTTCTGGATGCGCTGCGTCGAGGGCAATCGTGACGCTGACCGGTTCTCCAAGCAGAATCAGGTGGAGGTCTTTCATTGAGGGTGGATTTGAAGCGGTCACAAGGACCAATGCGACTCGTTCACCCGTGATCTTCAGCTCCGCATCCGAACGGCGGACCTTTTCGATCTTCACCGCGCTGTAGGGGAACGATCCCGGCGGAACAGTTCCGATCTCGATACCCTGCGCATCGAAGTCGAGTTTGTCGCCCGCTTCCATCCCGCGCAGCAAAACAACCTTGCCCTTAAGGTTATTGACCATGTCCTGCGGAGAGGGAACATCCTGGGCCGCAAGTGGCAGACAAATCAAAAAGCAGCAGATAATTCCGCGAAGAGAAATCATGCATGCTAATGTCGCATGCTGGATAGAATTTTTGCCAGAAAAATAGTTCCACCCGCATCTCAGCAAACGTGGAGGCAAACCAGTGCGCACAATAGAACGGGATGTGATGCTCTTTCTTCTCGCTATCTCAGCAGGCTCAGCAGACGGGTGGAGCTACTTCGGCCTCGGCCATGCGTTCGTTGCCAACATGACCGGCAACACCGTGCTCGCTGGGATGGCTGTATTTCAGAAAGGAGGAAACGCATCTCACACGCTGCTCTCGATCGGCTGCTACGCCGCAGGAGCCGCCGCCGCGTCCTTTTTCACGCGCAAAGTTCGCCAGGGAGTTGTGTGGGCACGGTCCATCACATTTACGCTGCTTCTTGAGGCCCTCATCATGACCGGAGCCGCAACCGCGTGGGCCGCAATTCACCTGTACGCGCCGTCAAAAGCTGCTCCGCTTCCATGGTTCACTCTTCTTTTGGGTTGCGTAGCATTCGCCATTGGCCTGCAAAGCGGAGCCATGCTTCAGCTCAAGGTTCCCGGGGTCGTCACCACCTACATCACTGGCACCTGGACCAGCCTCATGAGTGGCCTGATTCGCTTCGCCTCTCGCAAAGAGCATGAATCGAAGGCGCAGAAGCTCAACTTCGAAGAGCGCCTCCTGATGCAGGCCGGAATTCTCGTTATATATTTCCTCTCTGCCGTGTTCACAGGGTGGCTGTTCCATCACGATTTGCTCGCCGTAGGTGCACTTTCTGCTGTGCCAGTCCTCATCGTTGCCGTCTATGCTGCCGTTCACATCACAAGCCCCGCGGTCAACGGTTGAACTTCCGGCGGCCGCATCGTAAGAAAGCATTTTGCAACGGCCCGGTTTCCCGGTATGCTGGCCAGCAATGACCACACCGGCCATCGCCACTCAGGGCCTCACCCGCCGCTTCGGCAACTTCGTCGCCGTTGACGACGTCTCGTTTCAGGTCGCGCCGGGCCAGTTCTTCGGCTTTCTTGGCCCTAACGGAGCAGGCAAGTCGACCACCATCAAAATGCTCACCGGCCTGCTCGAACCCACCGCCGGAAGCATCGAAATCCTCGGTCAGACCTTCACCGCCGACGCCCTCGACCTCAAGCGGCAGATCGGAGTCGTCCCTGAAGGCATGGCCTTGCTCAGCCGCCTCACCGCGTCGGAATATCTGCGTTTCGTGGGCCGTATGTATGGCCTGGATCGCGATACAACCGATCGCCGCACCCAGGAACTTCTCGACTTCATGCAGTTGGCCAATGAACCGAAAAAGCTTATCGCCGACTTCTCGCACGGCATGCAGAAGAAGCTCGCGCTCGCCGCTGCCGTCATTCACGGACCCAGAGTGCTCTTCCTCGACGAACCATTCGAGGGTGTCGACGCAATCGCCGCCGGAACCCTCAAGGCCATGCTCCAGGGCATGATCAATCGCGGAGCCACCATCTTCCTCACCTCGCACGTGCTCGAAATCGTGGAGCGCCTCTGCAGCCACGTCGCGATCATTCATAAAGGAAAGCTCGTAGCCAACGGCTCCCTCGAACAGTTGCGCGCCGGCGTCGCCTCCACCATCCCCGGTATGGAGCGCGAACAAAAGCTCACCCTCGAAGAAATCTTTCTCAACACCGTAGGCGCCGAGAGCGCGGAGCCGCCGCCGGAGCTGTCATGGCTGTCGTAAGCGTCAGATCACAATACAGCGCCGTAGCTCAAATGCGCTGGCGAATGCTCATCAATTCGCTGCGGACCCGCCATGGAGGCTTCGAAATTGGTGCCCGCATTTTCATGCAGGCCTTCTTCTCGCTCATCGGCCTTGCCATCGGCCTCGGTCTGGGGTTCTTGTCATGGCATATCGCAAAGCACGATTCATTGCGCCTTCTGGCCGCCCTGCTCTGGCCGATTCTTGCCATCTGGCAGGTCGTTCCCATCACCGTGGCGTCGTTTCAGGAGAATGCTGATCTCAGCATCTTCCTGCGCTTCCCGCTCAACTTCGCCTCGTATGCCCTGTTTTATATTCTGTTCGGACTCTTCGATGTAAGCTCCTTGATCGGCGGAATCGCCCTGCTCGGCGTCTTCATCGGCGCCTCCATCGCTCAGCCCGGACTCATTTTCTGGATCGCTCTGGCGCTCGGTCTCTTCGCCGCCTTCAACATCCTGCTTACGCGCATGATCTTCGCCTGGATTGACCGCTGGCTCGCCCAGCGCAAGACCCGCGAAGTCTTGGGAGTTGTCTTCCTCTTTCTGATCCTCGCCGCGCAGATGCTCAACCCTGTGTTTTATCAGCATCACGGGCACAACCAGGAGATCAGCCAGGCCACCCTGATGCGCTCGCTCCACACCGCCGAGCGCGTGCAGGACTGGCTGCCCCCCGGTCTCGCCGTGAATGCAATCTACAGCGTCCAAAAAGCCAGACCGTCCGCCGTTGCCGCCAATCTGCTCCTGCTCTCGCTCTTCACCGCCGTCGTTGCAGCCGGACTTGGAGCCAGGCTCCGCGCCGAGTACCGAGGCGAAGGTCTCAGCGAATCTCCTTCCAGCAAGGTAAAGTCCGCGCCCAAGCGTCACCGCAGAGGCCTGTTCGAAGGCTCAGGCCCCATCGCTGCTGTCATGGAGAAGGAAATCCATTACCTCATGCGCAGCGGAGTCATGCTTTACGGCTTCCTCGCTCCGCTCATCATCGTTTTCCTCTTCAGCGGCAGATCGCATTTCAGTCGCGCCCCGGGTTTTGCAGGGAACTACGCTTTGCCGCTCGGCGTGGCCTACAGCTTCCTGGGTCTCACCCGCTTCGTTTACAACAACCTTGGCGCGGAAGGCGCCGGCATCCAGCTTTATTTCCTCTCGCCAACACCCTTCCGCAAGGTCATGCTGGCCAAAAACATCGTGCATAGCATCATCTTTCTCGTCGAACTGGCCGTGGTCTGCATCATCGTCGGATTCCGCGTCGGTATGCCCGGCCCCCAAATGCTCGCCGTAACCTTTTGCTGGCTGCTTTTCGCCGTGCCCGTGCAGCTGGCCATCGGCAACATACTCTCCATTACCATGGCCTATCGCCTCAACATGACCCGCATGAGCCGCGAACAGGGGGCCGCCGCCAATAGCCTCCTGAGCCTGCTTGTCGAGCTTCTGGCTTTTGCAGTAGGAGCCGCCGTATACCTCCCGCTCAAGAACGCCGGTCACGCCGGTCTCGCAATGCCCGTCCTGCTCGTGCTCGCCGCTGGGTCCATCCTGTTCTGGCTGCGCATCCTGTCAAATTCTGCAGCCATGGTCCAGGCCAGAAAAGAAACCCTTGTCGCAACTCTCTACAAGGTGGCTTAACAGATGCAGAGGAAGCGATCTCATGGCTCAATTTAGAACTTTGAATGTGCCGGGAAGCATAGAGTTTATCGGCGCAAGCAACGCGGTTTAGCCACCTTCTGGTGTTCAGAAATTCACACTCCCGGCGCAAAAGCTTTGATTGACTTCCGGCCCCAAATTCCCGTATTCTAAAGTCCTTGCGCAGTCCACGTCTGCCCGTGTGTCTAATCGGGATGTGACCGTGGAAATCCCTTTGGGTTCAAGTCTGCGTCAGCCTCACGCGAACAGCAGTTTGTAAGCAGCGGGGAATTCTGAAATCCGCGCAAATGTTGCGCGTGGGCAATTGCGTTTTGTACTCGCGCATTTTTACGCGAGTGGTTTAGGAGAAGGAAAGAGCGATGTCGACATATATTCCGAGCGCGCATGAGATTGACCGCAAGTGGTTCGTCGTGGACGCCAGTGGTAAGACCCTGGGCCGTCTCGCTACCGAAGCCGCCAGCGTGCTCTCCGGCAAGAGAAATCCGAAGTACGTGCCTTATATCGACATGGGCGACCATGTTGTGGTCATCAACGCCGAAAAGGTGCGTCTGACCGGGCTTAAGAGCCAGCAGAAGGTCTATCGCCGCTACACCGGCTTCCCCGGCGGTCTGCGCGAGGAGTCTTTCACTCGCCTGCTCGAACGCAAGCCGGAAAAGATCGTCGAAGAGGCGATCAAGGGCATGCTTCCCAAGACCAAAATGGGCCGCAAGATGGCCTCCAAGCTCAATGTTTACCGCGGAGACAAGCATCCGCACGCTGCCCAGAAGCCAGTGGCTCTGGAAATTAACGCATAAAGAAAAATAAGCAGAATTTTAAAGTTGTAAGTAAGGACCAGGATAACGATGGCAGATTTAGTCCAGTATTACGGAACAGGGCGGCGCAAGTCAGCAATTGCCCGTGTGTTCCTGCGCCCCGGCAGCGGCAACTTTCAGGTCAACGGTAAAGGTTTGGAGATCTATTTCGTCACCGAGCAGCAGCGCGTCTCGGCAAAGCGCTCTCTGGTGCTTACCGAAATGACCGGTTCCTTTGACGTGGTCACCACCGTCCAGGGCGGCGGCGTAAGCGCCCAGGCCGACGCGGTCAAGATGGGTATCGCCCGCGCTCTGCTCGAGTTCAACGCCGAGCTGCGCAAGACGCTCAAGACCGAAGGCTTGCTCACCCGCGACGCACGCGGCAAGGAGCGCAAGAAATACGGGCAGAAGGGCGCCCGCAAGAGATTTCAATTCAGCAAGCGTTAATCGCCTGCTGGAGAAGCTGATCAACTGGATCGGGGTCCTCGGCGAGCGGTCTTTGCTCGCTGGGGTGATTAAGCGGTTCCAGTTCAGCAAGCGCTGGAGAAGAGTTGTCAGTCATCAGTTGCCAGTCTTCAGTCGTCGGTCTCCGGTTTTTTACTGGGGACTGGCAACTGAGAACTGGCTACTAAACGGAGTTCAATCTTCCCCTCAGGGGGAATCAATTCCGGCACTCAAAACGCCGGAATGCAGTCCATAAAGGAGGCTGTTTGGCCACAATCACAATGAAGGAGCTGCTCGAAGCTGGAGTCCACTTCGGGCATCAAACCAAGCGCTGGGATCCGCGGATGAAGGAATACATCTTCGGCGAGCGCAATGGCATTTACATCATCGACCTGCAAAAAACCCTCAAGATGTTCAAGGAAGCCAGCAAGTTCGTTACCGACCTGACGGCTACGGGGAAGGTCATCCTGTTCGTCGGCACCAAGCGCCAGGCGCAGGATGCGATTGCGGAAGAAGCCACTCGCTGCGGCATGTTCTACATCAACCAGCGCTGGCTCGGCGGACTGTTGACCAACTGGGTCACGGTGCAGAAGTCGGTGAAGCGCCTTCAGGAACTGGATGACATGGCCACGGACGGCCGCTACGACCTTCTCACCAAGAAGGAAGTCATCAAGCTCGAGCGTGAGCGCAAACATCTGCAGGCCAATCTGGCCGGCATCAAGAACATGCGCCGCCTGCCCGACGCGCTTTTCATCGTCGATTCAAACAACGAGGCCATCGCCGTCAAGGAAGCCCGCAAGCTCGGCATCCCCGTCGTCGCCGTCGTCGATACCAACTGCGATCCCACGGTTGTCGACCACGTGATCCCCGGCAACGACGACGCACTGCGCGCCATCCGCCTCTTCACCTCCAAGATCTCCGATTCGGTGATCGAGGGCGTGCAGATGGCCGGCGACAAGCAGTCGGCTGAGATCGCCGGTGTGACCGCCGACATTCAGGCGGGTGCGGAAGAGAGCGGTACGGAAGCAGTTGCAACAGACGATGCGACCGGTGACGGCGAAGTGGTCGATCTCGAAGCGGCGCTCGGCGGCGGAATCCGCAAGGCTCCCGCAATCGTAGCCGCGCTGGAAGAAGCCGAGGCGGCCGAGAGCAG
Source organism: Silvibacterium sp. (assembly GCA_049799415.1). GTDB lineage: Bacteria > Acidobacteriota > Terriglobia > Terriglobales > Acidobacteriaceae > Silvibacterium. The sequence goes on along the minus strand of JBARHV010000181.1, from coordinate 19,346 downwards.
CATATAAGGACCAGCCTATAGAGCTTTGGGCGGCATACACGCCGACAGAAGTGAACGAAAGCGTGGCTGCGTTTCGCAAACAGCCACGCTTTCTGTGTGTTTAGGATCAACAAAGAATTGGAGAAGCAAATGTCTGCTGTAACTGAAAAGATCGATGCAAAGCTGGTAAAGCAGCTCCGCGACAGTTCCGGCGCCCCCATGGGCGACTGCCTCAAGGCCTTGCAGGAGTCGAAGGGCGATATGGAGCAGGCCTTCGTCATCCTGCGCAAGCGCGGCATGGCATCTGCGGCCAAGAAGGCCTTGCGCACCACCAACGAGGGTGCTGTCGGAACCTACATCCACGCCGGAGGCAAGATCGGCGTGCTGCTCGAAGTTAACTGCGAGAGCGATTTTGTCGCCCGTACCGCCGACTTCCAGGAGCTGCTCAAGGACGTGGCCATGCACATCGCCGCCACCGATCCGCGCTACATCCGCAAGGAAGACGTCACCGCCGAAGACCTTGATCGCGAGAAGGACATCTATCGCGCCCAGGCTGCGCAGACCGGCAAACCCGCTCCGGTGATAGAAAAGATCGTCGAGGGCAAAATGAGCAAGTTCTACGAAGAGGTCTGCCTTCTGGAGCAGCCCTTTATCAAGGAACAGACCGTCACCATCAAGGATCTCATCGCCACCAAGGTAGGCAAGCTCGGCGAGAACATCTCTGTTCGCCGCTTCGCCCGTTTCAAGGTAGGCGATCCCAACTGGACAGTAGCCCAGGTGAAGGCCGCTGCGGAAGAAGCCCAGGCCTGATTTCCAAAACGAATGAAAGCCCGGCGACAAGCCGGGCTTTTTTGTTGAGTACGAAGGATTGCGCTGACAAAGAAGCATTCCATCTAAAATCGGCTCAAAGTTTCACGCCTATTTCGCAGGCGAGATCGCAGACGGGCTCCAGCTATCGCGCTTGCGTCCAGGCTCGACTTTGGGCTTGGGTTTGGGCTGCTTCTTGACTTCCTTTTTTCCCTTATCTTTGCTTCCCATACGCCTAGTTTATAGCAGAGCCGTCCTTTGTCCAGAGTCAAAACACCTCTCGCTCGAATGCGAGTCCGCGACCAAAGCGAGCGCTGCGAAAGAAGGTTCCCGGATGACGGCGAAGCCGTGCCCGCCCGTGCGGCCAGCACCGACCAAAGGGAGCGCCACAAAAGTAAGGTTCCAGGATGGCGCGAAGCGCGTGTACCCGTGCGGTGAGCACCGTGCGATACTTCTAGGAGCATGTATAAACGCGTTGTCTTAAAGTTGTCAGGAGAAGCCCTTGCTGCAGGAAAAGGCTTCGGCGTCGACGTAGCTCGTGTGCACGAAATCGCGGGCGAAATCGCGGAAGTCACCGAGCTGGGTGTAGAGGTCGCCATCGTCGTCGGCGGAGGCAATTTCTTCCGCGGCGTCGCCGAACAGGCCAGCGCCATGGATCGTGTCTCCGCCGACAACATGGGCATGCTCGCCACTGTAATTAACGCGCTTGCTATGCAAGACGCCGTCGAAAAACGCGGCCTCCACTGCCGCGTCATGTCCGCCATTACCATGAACCAGGTCGCCGAGCCTTATATCCGCCGCCGCGCCATCCGCCATCTTGAGAAAGGCCGCGTTGTTATCTTCGCCGCCGGCATCGGCAATCCGTATTTTTCCACCGACACCGCCGCCTCGCTCCGCGCCATGGAAATCAATGCCGACGTGCTTCTCAAGGCAACCAAAGTCGAAGGCATCTACGACGCTGATCCTGTCATCGAAAAGAATGCGGTGAAATTCGAGCAGATTACCTACATGGAAATTCTGCGGCTGGGGTTAAAGGTAATGGACACAACCGCCGTGAGCCTTTGCAAGGACAATAATCTCCCCATGATCATCTTCAATTTGAACCAGCCAGGCAACATTCGCCGCGTCATCTCCGGCGAGAAGGTCGGCTCGCTGGTCACGGCCTGAAAAACTCGACTGGAAATTGGCGTCTAATACTTGTCCAAGGAAACATATCCTGAGCGCCAGCCCCCAACTCGAACTAGCTCCTCAGCCCGAGGTCGTGCCCGCGCCAAGCCACGCGCCGCCGCATAAGAAGAAAGAGATTCTTCCTGCGCTCACCGGCCTGCGATGTTTCGCTGCCCTCAACATCGTTTTTTTCCATTTTTCCAATCCCAAATGGTTCGGCCCTTTTGCGCCCATCATCAATAACGGCTATACCTCTGTCAGCTTCTTCTTGCTTATGTCCGGCTACATCCTGGCCTACAACTACTCTGACCGCGCCCATAAAGGCCAGCTCAAGTCGCGCAATTTCTGGATCGCCCGTTTCTCGCGTCTCTATCCCGTGTATTTGCTCGGGCTGCTTCTCTCGCTTGGCATGTTGATGGACGAGTGGCACGCCCGCAGCCACGCCCAATTCGCCTGGGGAGTCGTGCTGACGCCGCTCCTTCTCCAGGGCTGGCATCCCTGGCTCTCGACCTTCTGGAACACGCCCGCCTGGACTATGTGTACCGAGGCTTTCTTCTACCTCATCTTCCCCTTCGTCGTGCTCTGGAAGCGTCCCCGGCGAATCCTGCCTCTGGTCGGACTGATGCTCGGCTTGTGGCTGCTGGGCATGGTTCTGCCCAGCCTCTACGTGTGGCTGCATCCCGACGGCGCCCTGCACATCGACCGATACACCGACGGCTTCTGGATTCGCGCCCTCAAGTTCACGCCCCCGCCGCACATCCCCTCGTTCCTCTTTGGAATCGCCCTCGCCGATCTCGACGCCATGATCCCGCGCGCCGCCCGCAAGCGTTTTCTCTTCGGACTCCTCGGCATGTGCGGCCTCTATGCCATCCTCTACTACGGTGACAAGATGCCGTTCCCCTTAATGCACGACGGCCTGCTTATGCCCCTGTTCGGCCTCGCCATCCTGGGCCTCGCCGGACACAACCTCATCGCCCGCTTCTTCGGCTTTTATCCGTTTGCGATTGTCGGCAACGCCAGCTACTGCCTCTATATCCTGCACTTCAACCTGTGGAACCTGATCCATCAGTCGCACATTCTCACGCATCTGCACGTGGCGAAGTACGATCCCTGGCTGAGCTATTTCCTGTTGATTGCCTTCGCCATGGTCATCATGTACACCGTCGAACGCCCCTGCCAGCGATACATCCGCCGCCTCGTCAAGTCATAAGCAACGCACTCTGCGGCACCATCACCACACATGGAACCAGGTCCATCCAGGGCGCGGCTTTTTGATATCCTTCTCCCTGGAATTGAGGTGTCTCATGACTCAACCCAATAGCGGCATCGGGAATGTGACGTCGAATGTAGAGCTCGTGGAAATGGCAATGGCATATTCACGTAGCTGTGTGCTTTGCGCAGCCGCGCGCCTGGGGATTGCCGACGCGTTTGGAGATGAGGTGCGCAACGTTGGTTTCCTGGCCGAAAAGTGTCAAGCCGATCCCGATGCTCTGTACCGCCTGCTACGCGCCCTCGCCAGCATAGGCGTTACAGAGGAGACAACACCCGAACACTTTCGGCTGACTCCGTTTGGCAGACCGCTGCGAAAGGATGACCCCAAGTCAGTCTGGGCAGCCGTCATCTTCTGGGCGGACCTGCTCGCCGATAGCTGGTCCCTGCTTACTGGTTGCGTTCGAACGGGCAAGCCGGCCTCCGAGGTACGCGACCCGAACGTGCCTTCACGCTGGTCGCAGGTTCCCGAAGCCGGCGACATTTTTCGCGCCGTCATGGGCACCGCTCCGGCGGAAGATTACGCGCCCATCGCGCGCGCGTGGGATTTTTCCAAGGCGAAGGTGGTCGCCGATCTGGGCGGAGGCGGCGGGTCGCTCATTCTTGCTGTGCTCGAACTCAACCCCCATCTGCAAGGCATGCTGGTCGATCTTGAAGCCAGCATTGATCGAGCGAGATCGCGATTCGCGGACGAAACGCTCTCCTCCCGATGCGAACTGGTCGTGGCCGACCTCGACCAATCCGTGCCAACGGGGGCTGATGTGTACATGCTGAAGCATTTCCTGCACGGGCATCAGGATGCGGACGCAATTACTGTTCTCAGGAACTGCCGCGCCGTCATGCCGCAGAATGGCAGTCTGCTCATCATTGAATTCATCCTGCCTCCGCTCGTGAGCCGGGCAGACCCGCAACTGGAAGGCCGTCTGATGAGCGATCTCAACATGCTTGCCGTCACCGGCGGAAGAGAGCGGAGCGAGCGTGAATGGAAAGTGCTTCTTGAAGCAGCGGGATTCAACCTGACCCGGGTATACCCGGTCGGAGGCGATACGCTCATGGTCCGGAACGTAGGGATTCTCGAAGCAAAGCCTGTTCTTGCTTGATGGTCACGGTGCTCCAAACGCACGACCTGGCCGCATGAATGGATTTGTATCAGGGCACGACTTTAGCCGTGCCGTAAAAGGTCGCAAGGATCGAGGGCTTCAGCCCCTGAGGGATATTTCTGAAGTCTCAAATTTAGACTTATGCGAAAGGTTCCGACTTATCCAGAGCGCGGCTTTTAGCTAATGAGTGCATCGGCCTGTTGGCGACAGTTGACGGTTCGCGCTGCGGAAAATCCCGGAGCACTGGCCGACTTAAGGGGAGCAATCTTGCATTTCCGCCCGTAAGCTATGGATCAAGTGGTAATTGCCGGGCGGCGGGCAACCAACCCGAACCTTGACCGGCAGCTTCATCGAGCATTCAAGAGACTTTCACACAAAGTTCGGTGCCGCCCTTAAGCGGCAGTCTCACAGAGATAAAGCCATTGGCCGGGTCGCGCACGAATTCCAGAAAGTCGGGCTCAGCGTTGTCGTTCACAACGTAACCTCCCGTTCTGATCTGGGGAGCCAGGATTTCGATCACCTCGCGAGCGAGCGACGGATCCTGGCCGGTAGGCCAGCCATCGATGAGGGCAAAATCCACAGCACCGCCCAGATCGCGCAGCGTCTGCCGTGCGTCTCCTTCCCTGATGTCGGCATAGTCGGCAAGGCCGGCATCGGCCAGATTGCGCCTGGCCGTCGCGACTTTCTCCGGAACGAGTTCCGAACCAATGACGGTACCGCCGCCATTGTCGCGCATGGCCGCCGCAAAATAGATAGCTGACATGCCTATCGAAGTCGCAAAATCGACGACGCGCGTCGCACGCATGCCGCGGCATAGCAGATAGATGAGATCGCCCTGGTCGGGGACAAGGGAAAAACCGTATTCGGCATAGTCATAAGGATCGCGGCTCATCTCCGGGTTATCGCTCGGACTCCCGCCCGATGGGAGGCGGGGCGATTCTATGAGCCGCTCGATAACGGCAAGGACACGGGCATCTTTGATGGGGCTTAGAAGAGTATTGTTTTGCATAAGAAAACCTCGCTTTGGGTGAATGAATCATGGTTATTTTGAGAGGATGTCGGCCGTTGCCCGGATCAGAATTCCCGCAATGCGCCGGGCTTCGTCAGGGTCGCAGCCTCGCTTGCGGCGGATCGCGTCTCTAAGAGCGAGGCGCGCGCGGCGAATTTCATCCGAAGGACCGGAATCAGAATCGCCGACTCCAGCGAACGCCTCGCGCACATCATCCATCCGGCTTCCGATCCGTGAAAGGGTATCAAGAATTGCGTCGGCGGAAGCGCGATGGGAAGCGAGATGGGACTTCCCCTCGGCGGTGATGCTGTACAGCTTTCTTGTTCCGGCCTGCTCGACGCTCGCGTGGCCGATTTCACTGAGATAAGTAAGCGCCGGATAGATTACACCGGGACTTGGGGTATAGAAGCCGCCTGACCGCTCCTCGATGGTCTTGATCAGCTCGTACCCGTGAGCGGGACGCTCTGCGAGGAACGCCAGGATGACAAGCTGGAGATCCACGGCTTCAAACTTTCGCCCGCTCGTAAATTCATCCCCGCTGCCCAATATGCCGTGCCGCCCATGACGTGAACGGCGTCGCCCGCGACGGTCTTCTGAGCGGGATGTTGAATCATCGTAAAACATATCTAACAATATATCGTATGATATAGATTAATGCAAGATGTTTATCAAGCCGGCTCCCTTGGTGTTGCACCGATCCTCTGATCCGCGGTCAGAGAGGACCACGTCATAACGAGGGTTCTGGATGTGTTTTCATCCACTCGCCAGTTATAGAAGTAAACACTTTCTGGTTCAGTACCGGCAAACGAGATTCAGTCCAGCGATCCGCGTTTGAGGTGCCTCGGAATCTTCAACGAGCGCCAAATCGCCGATGCATTCTTTGATGAATTTGTGCGTTCGCAGTCATCTGTTGAGCGCAGGCTCATGGGCGTTTCAGAGCACGTCTACAGCAATCTGATTTCTGAAACAAAGAGCACTCGATGGTCGAGACTGCCTCGAAGCATTGTCAAGCCTTTTTAAAATATGCGATCCGTATCTATTTCAATCTAAATAGCATAGCCACCAGCGCCCGTTGCATTTCAATTACGCTGAACTTGCTATACTAAAAATAGGAAGAAAAACTACGCCCGGCCAGCTAAAGCAGCCGGGCCGTTCTGTTTTAGGGGGCGAAGTCCATAAGATAAACCCCTTACCATGAAGACTATAGAGATAAGCCTCGGCTTATCAGGAAGATACGCTAGAGAAATGTACAAACCATTAAGATCCAAAAAGAGAGGCAAAAGTCACATGAGATCAATAGGTTAGGAGCAAAAGGACCGTAAGCAGAAGTCTGAAAACCAAGTGAAATGAATGATATGCACAAAAAGCCGGAGATTTTTTTTGAAGACTATCCAGCCAGAACCGGACGAGCCACCGGCTCAAATGCAACCTCGATCCAATCCCCGGCAATCGCCACCTGCACATCCCGGAGCGAAGGCACCACCCAGTCGGCCGTGCTCAGGCTCTCTAGCGAATGCGAGAACAGCGTCGCCAGAACCTTGCACCCCGCCGCATGTCCCGCCTTCGCGCCCGACGCCGCATCCTCGATCACCAGGCAATCCTCCGGCCGCAACCCCAGCAGCTTCGCGCCCATCAGGTATGGCTCAGGATCGGGCTTTCCCTTGCCGACCTGGTCCGCCGTCACGATCTGTTCCGGCACCGGAATCCCGCCATGCCGCAGTCGGCTGAGAGCCAGCCGCTCCGTGGCGGAAGTCACCACCGTCCAGCGATTTGCAGGCAGCGCCTGGAGAATTGGCAGAACGCCTTCCAGGATTTCCAGGCCCTCGGTGTCCTTCACTTCCATGTCCTCAAGCCAGAGCAGCTCTTCTTCGTCATTCAGGTCGGGCCGCAGAAAGCGAACCGATTCAATCGCGCGCCGTCCATGCGCGATCCGGATCGCCAGCGCCGGATCGACCCCATGAGCTTCAGCCCACTTCGTCCAGGTACGCTCCACCGATCCGATCGAGCTGATCAGCACGCCGTCCATATCAAAAAGAATGCCGCGAACAGAAATCTTCATCTTCTCCAGAATATCAGCGGAAAATGCCGCAGTTTGTGTGGGGATAAAGGTGCGATCAGAAAGAAAATGGGGCAAGCTGAAAAGCTGCCCCGTGTTTCTATGCATAGAAAAAATTACAGTTTCGCGAAGAACGCCTTCATCCGATCCAGACCCTCGTCAACGTCGGCATGCGAAACTGCATACGATAGCCGGATATGCTCCTTCGTCCCAAACGCCTCGCCCGGAACCGTGACCACATGCGCCTCGTTCAGCAGCCGCGAAGCCAGTTCGATCGTGGTCTGAGCGCCCGGCTTGCCGAGATAAGCCGAGACATTGGGATACACATAGAACGCGCCTTCCGGCTTCGTGCACGTTACGCCCGGAATCTCCGTCAGCCGTCCCAGAATCCTGTCCCGCAGCTTCAGGTAGTCCGCGCGCATCTCCGCCACGCACTCCTGCGATCCGTTCAGCGCGGCCACAGCGGCCTTCTGCACAAACGCGGCGGTCGATGAAGTGGACTGGCTCTGCAGCTTGCTCATCGCCGCAATAATCGGCTTCGGTCCCAGCGCGTAGCCCGCGCGCCAGCCGGTCATCGCATAGGTCTTCGAGAGCGAACCAAGCACCACCACATGCTCCTTCGCCTCGGTAAACGATCCGCCGCTCACCAGCGCGCCCGTGTATTGCAGGTACACGTAGCACTCGTCCAGCAGCAGATAGATGCCGCGCTCATGCGCCAGCCGCACAATCCGCTCCAGGTCCGCCGGAGAAACCACCGCTCCCGCCGGATTCGACGGCGAATTCAGAATGATGGCTTTCGTGCGCGGCGTAATCGCCTGCTCGATGGCATCGGCGGTAATACGGAAGTTCGCCGCCTCGCTCGTCTCCAGATAGACAACCTTGCCGCCCGCGTACTGAATGATGTCCTTGAACGAAACCCAGTAGGGAACCGGCAGAATCACCTCATCGCCATGGTCCACCAGCACCTGGATGGCGTTGAACAGCGCCAGCTTCCCGCCCGTCGTGAACACGGCCTCGTCCGGCGCAAAGTCCGATCCGAAATCGCACGCGTGCCGCTCCACAATCGCCTTCCGCAGCTCGGGAATGCCCGGAACCATCGTGTAGCGCGTGAAGTTCGAGTTGATGGCCTCAATCGCTGCGTCCTTAATGTGTCGCGGTGTGGCAAAGTGCGGTTCGCCCGCGCCGAAATCGACCAGCTTTGCGCCCTGCGCGCGCAGCTTCGCAGCCTCGGCGGTTACGGCCATGGTTGCCGACAATTCAATACGTCCAATCCGGTCAGAGAAAACTTTGGTGGCAGTGGTAGCTGTCATGATGCTTCTATTTTTTCAGATTTTTGACCGGCGGTGTGGAGAAATTCAGATTAGTCCTGAGGATTCTTTTGCCGTTGTCCAAAAGTTACTCGCGTACCGCCTAAATTTCCGCCGTGTTCTTCAAGCAATCTGGCTGCACGGCCCTCCTGTTCACGGAGTAACCCAAGCAGCAGATGTTCCGTGCGGATAACGGAAGACGCCATCCGTTCAGCCTCTTCTTTCGCATCCGCAAAAACTTGCTTTGCCGCAGCGGACATGGGCATATCCACGCTTGTTGGTATTTTCTTATCTGTCGCAACCTGCCGGATCAGAGTCTCGCGTAAATCAGCATGCTGTATCCCCAGCCACTTACCAAGATCGGGGTCTTCCTGTAGCAAACCAAGCAGGAGGAGGTCTGTCCCTAAGGTATCGGTGCCGAACTCGCTCGCCTCGTATCGCGCAAAGTAGACTACGCGCCGGGCCTTTTTGGTATATCGCTCGAACATGGCTTCACATCCTTAATGCCGATGCTGCCGCAACCGCTCGATCACAAACTTGGGCACCAGCCCCTCAACCGACCCGCCCAGCTCAAACACTTCCTTCACCAGCCGCGAGCTGACGAAAGAATACTTCCCATCGGGCATCAGGAAAATCGTCTCCAGCTCCGGAGCCAGCCGCCGATTCATCAACGCCATCTGCAGTTCGTATTCGTAATCGCTGATGGCCCGAATCCCGCGCAGCACTGCCTGGGCCTGCTCTTCACGCGCATAGTCCACCAGCAACCCATCGAAGGTGGCAACCGAGACATTCCCCAGCCCCGCGACCCCCTCAGCCAGCATCTCCGCGCGTTCTTCCACAGTAAAAAGAGGGTTCTTCCCGGAGTTGCGCAGGATGGCAACCACCAGATGGTCGAAGATCTTCGCCCCCCGAGCAATCAGGTCGAGGTGGCCGTTCGTCACAGGGTCGAAGCTTCCAGGGTAGATAGCTTTTACAGTATTCACGCCAAGGGAATTGTAGCCGCGATAAGGAGCCCGCACAATTTCTCGAATGAAAAAGGCCCATCACTAGAGGGATGGGCCTACAAGAAAATGTGAAAGCTACTGCCGTCGAGCCGCCGGTTTCACTGCTTCCTGGGCCGCGACTGCGCCGTTCACCGGCACAGCAGGAACCTCAGCCGCCCCGCCGGTCGCGCCAATGCCAAGTTTCTTCCTGAGCTGTGTATCGATCCGCGCAAAAACGTCCTTGTTCTCTTTGAGAAAACTCCGGACATTCTCGCGCCCCTGCCCAATGCGCTCGCCGCTGTAGCTGTACCATGCGCCGCTCTTCTCTACGATGTTGTGCGTGACCGCCATGTCCAGCACATCGCCTTCGCGCGAAATCCCTTCGCCATAAAGAATGTCGAACTCGGCCTCGCGGAACGGAGCCGCTACTTTGTTCTTCACAATCTTGGTGCGCGTGCGCGAACCAACCACTACATCGCCCTCTTTCACCGCGGCAATGCGGCGAATGTCGATGCGCACCGACGAGTAGAACTTCAGCGCCCGCCCGCCCGTCGTCGTCTCCGGATTACCGAACATCACGCCGATCTTCTCGCGGATTTGATTGATAAAGATCAGGCACGTCCGCGACTTTGAGACCGTCCCCGTCAGCTTCCGCAGCGCCTGAGACATCAGCCGCGCCTGCAAGCCCATATGCGAGTCGCCCATTTCGCCGTCAAGTTCAGCCTTCGGCACCAGCGCCGCCACCGAATCCACCACCAGCACGTCAATCGCCCCCGAGCGCACCAGAGCCTCGGTAATTTCCATCGCCTGCTCGCCGTAATCCGGCTGCGATATCAGCAGGTTGTCGATGTCCACGCCCAGCTTCTTCGCATAGCCCGGATCCAGCGCATGCTCTGCGTCCACAAACGCCGCCATGCCGCCCGCCTTCTGCGCCTCGGCAATAATCTGCAGCGTAATCGTCGTCTTGCCCGACGACTCCGGCCCGAAAATCTCCACCACACGGCCTCGCGGCACGCCACCCACACCCAGCGCGGCGTCAAATGAGATCGAGCCGGTCGAAATGGTCGCAATCGGCACCACTGCCTCTTTGCTGCCCAGGCGCATAATGGAACCCTTGCCGAACTGTTTTTCTATCTGCGAAAGCGCCAGTTCTATGGCGCGGGAACGGTCATCTGCCACGTAGTTTCTCCAGTCTGCGGACGCACTTCAGGCCGCAACCAATCACATTTGCAGGTTGGGCGTGCGGATTGAATGAATCTTAGCATTAAATTCATGGTAGGCGAAGAAAAAACAAAACTATAGTACTGTGGAAATTCCGTACTCAGCAACACTCGCCGACGGGTAAACTCCAGACTCGATTCGTTGTTAAAGTGGTAGCCGACGAAAAATACTCTCCAAACCCCGCACGACACTCGTTGTTCGGAAGCAGAAGGAGCGCAATGCGGCTAAACACACTCATCATCCCGGTCCTGTCTTTCCATTTTTCAATCTCCGCGGCGGCACAAATGGGAGATCCCTCCGTAGGCCCAACGAAAATTCCTAATCAGGATTTGGACCCGACGCGAAGCATCCAGGCTCCGGTGTTGGAATCGACCATCCACCGCCCGCTGCCCGAGCAGTACATCTGGACCAAGGATGATGCCGTTCCCGAAAATCCAGCCGACCGCGGCCCATGGAATTCTGGCACGTATCAGGACCTCACGCCGCACTACTTCCGGCGGACCTTCAACCTGAGCTCCGTTCCGGCGCACGCAACCCTGTATCTCGCTGGGCCTCGTTCTGCGACGATTTATCTCAACGGCCAGAACATCGGCAGCTATCAGCTCAACCTCGATTTCGCGATGAGCATTTGCGTCTACGCCTACGATGTTACGAATGCTCTCCACGCCGGACAGAACGTGCTCGCCATAGAAGCCGTGCGCGGCCCCGAGGTCGGCAACGGAGCCGACAGCCGCGTCGGCATCCAGCAGACGCACGGCGAGGTGCTCGCCGTAAAAATCACCCCCGCCGTCCAGGGAATGGACGCACCGCCCTTGCTGATCAGCGATACGCAGTGGAAGGCCTCGATGCACGCCGCCCCGGACTGGCAGAATGCAGCCTTTGACGATCAAAGCTGGCAAAGTGCCGACAGTCTTGGCGGAATCGAAAGCTCGATCGAATTCTTCCAATGGAATGCCGATGCAGGCATGTACGCCTGGCCCGGCTACGACGGCATTTCACCCTTCCTCGCGCAGTACCATCTTGCTGCCGTAAAGATCAGCAACATCTACTCCGGCGCCGGAAAGCTCACCAACACCGAATGTCTCTGGCGCCCATGCTTCTGCACCTATTCCGGACCGTTTAGAAAGGCCGAATTTTTCCAGTACTGCAGTTCTGGCAGTCCCGAACTCACTGTTGAGCTCCCCACTGACTCCGTCACCGAACACAATGCCCCTCAAATCCAGCTCGATTTCGGACGCGAAGTTGTCGGCCGCCTGGAGCTACAATCCGACTCCGACGAACCCGCCGATGTGACCGTGCAATACGGCGAATCGGAAGGGGAAGCGTCCAACCAGCCTTATCTGGGAATTGACCCTATCCATATCGCGCCGCATGCAATCGCCTACGGCCCAAAGAGCGCCTTCCGCTACGCGCTGGTTCGCTTCACAGGCGGCAAAAACATCCGCTACAAAACCATCCGGCTCAATGGCATCGAATATCCCGTCACCTACAAAGGCTATTTCTCCTCATCCGATCCGGAACTGAATCAGATGTGGGCCATCGGAGCTTACACCGCCCACCTCTGCATGCAGGACGATATCTGGGACGCGCCCAAGCGCGACCGCGGGCGCTGGATGGGAGACCTCGACGTCAGCGGGAGCACCATCGAGGACGCCTTCGACGACCATTTCCTGATGAACGAAACGCTGGATCGGCTTCTCGGCGTCGCGCCCATTCAGCAGGATGTAAATGGAATCCCCGGCTATTCTGCATTCTGGGTGATCGGGGAAGCCGAGTATTTCCGGCACACCGGCTCCGTCAAACAGCTTGAGTCCACGCACACGCGCCTCGTCCAGTTATTGCATTACATGGAAACAGAACTGGACCAGCGCGACCTGTTTGCCAACCAACACCACACCTGGCCCTTCGTCGATTGGTCGCCTGAACTGTACGGAGACACGCCGGAAGCGCGCCGCGCCACGCAGTTCGAGTTCTACGCCGCCTTCAGCGACGGCGCATGGCTCCTGCGGCAACTCCACGACACAACAAACGCCGATCTGTTTCAAAAGCGGGCCGACGCGATGAAGGTCGCAGCGCAAAAGTACCTTCTCGACCCCTCCGGCTCCTTCGGAACCCGCTGGCAAACCAACGCCTACGCCGTATTGTCCGGAGTAGCCGACCCATCGCAGTATCCGGCCATCTGGCAGAACGCGCTCTCCAGCGTCGGACACGTCAAGTACAACGCGCTCATCATCACGCCCTACTACAACTACTACGTCATCAGCGCCATGGCGAAAATGAGTCACCGCGCCGACGCCCTCAACTGGATTCGTCAATATTGGGGCGGCATGGTGAACGAAGGTGCAACCAGCTTCTGGGAGGGCTACGATCCCTCCTGGTACAAGGGCTCCGACTTCCACGACTCACTCCAGGCCGACGCCATGTCCGGCTATCGCGTCAGCCTCGCGCACGGATGGTCCAGCGGCGTCACCCCATGGCTCATGGAACAGATTCTGGGAATCCATCCCACCGGCCCCGGCTTCTCCACAGTAAACATCCGCCCGGACCTCATCGATCTCCAGTGGGCCAAAGGCGCAGAACCCACGCCAAACGGCATGTTGGGAGTCGCAATCCGCAAGGACAACGGAGACGTCATCACCATCGACCTGCCGCCAGACACCAACGCCCGCGTCTCCGTTCCAGTACCCACCCCAACCGCGCAAGTGCTGGTAAACGGCAAAGCACAATCCAGCACACCAGACGAAGACGGCAAACGAGCCATCATCAAACTAACCCAGCCAGGCCACTACGAAATCCAAAGCCGCTAAGTAGGTTCGGGGGGGATTGACGGCGCGGGGACGATCGTGCCAGAGACAGAATTGGAGGGCACCGACTGCAGAGTAATGCCTAATGGAATCCGCCGATACGTAAAGTTACGGCATTCAATACACTTGTGTCTTTCTGGATGGTTGTAGCCTTGACCACCGTGATATAGCAATTCAAAATCAGCTTCAAAACGATTGCCCTCCGCATCCTCGTAATCGATTCGCGCTGGCACAACAACCTCGCGCACATTTTGATAATTGTCGCGTTTTACCCATTCTTCGCTCAGCGCGCGCACGAAATCGTGATGGCTATCGTATCCCCACTGTTCGCCCACAAATGGCGTAAACCGGGCTGAGTTGGAACCCTCTAGAGATTCGGCAAAGTAGGGAAAAGTAAGCGTTCGTTTCGTCAGCTTTAAAGGAAACACCCGCACCATGTAAGCCGCCCCATCGCCACGATTGGTCAGCCGCAAAGAGCTAGACTTATCGCCGAAAACCCTCTCGTCCACAAATTCTGCTTCAATCTTGGGATCAGATTTATCTAGCCCTGTGATGACCACTTGGCCCGCCAATTGCGTTTGGAGAAATGCAATCTGTTTGAGAAGTTCTGAATCTAACTTCCGCGCGGCTCTGAGACCGTGAATCAGCAAATAAATCGTCAAGACTGCCAAATACAGCCATAAAGCAGCCCTAATCATTGTCCAATCAATCGAGTGCTGGGGGCTTCGAAAGTACACAGTTATAGCTGGGAGGACGGCCATCAAGGCAGCCCAAAGAATGTTATCTCTAGCCCACGGAACCGCATCTTGCCAGAGGGCTAGACCAAAGCGGCGCAAATAATCAGCCATGCACGCAATGCTCTCATTCAGTGAGACCTTGCGACAAGGCTATTGTCCCACTGGAAAGCGCAATCACGAACGAGATTCAGATTGTCATCTCTTAGGATTTCGAGCTACGCTCTGGTAAAGCGTTTGGAAAATCGAAACAATTCAAGGTAAGCCTATGCGTTACCATCGCGGAGATCCTGATAAACCGTGGCCGTTGAGGGAGAGACTCTGGGAGGCGAGAAGGGGTATATGGATAGGCCCTTTTATGCTTTGCTTTTGGCTGACTCCAGTCGTCTTTGTTGTATGGTTCATAACCTCGATCCAACACAAGAGCTATTCCGGGGAGCACTGGCTGATTTTCCTTACTTGGTTTTTCGGCCCATGGTGGAAATTGTTCCTGCTTCTTATTGTTGGCTGCATGGTGACAACATGGGGGCGAGAATTGGATTTGGTAAATGAAGAGAGCATGACATTTGAGGAATGGGCTCGCTATAAGATTCGTATATTAGAAGAAAAGCTAAGTACAGCAGCCACTTCAAAGTAAGCTTTATCGCGTCAGCAAATCCACCGGCTCCCGCACATCCGCAACCCGAAAATACTCAGCCAGAGCCGGATGCTGCTGCTTCACCGCGCAATACATCTCCCACGCAATCCTGCGGTAAGAGAAATGCCCCTGCGGAGCCGACCGCAGCTCCGAAATATACAGCGCCTCGGCAAAATCCATCTTGAACAGCGCCCGCTTGCGCGTCCCCAGCGGCAGCGCATACTGCGCCGATTCAGGATGGTCCGCCGCCAGCTTCGCATACACACCCTGCGCCGACTCCATCGCCTGCCGGTAGCGCGGCACCAGTCCCGCCTCTTCCAACCCCTCCGGAACCTCGAACCCATGCTGGTTCGTGAACCCCTGCAGCACCTGCACGCAACGCCGGTGCCGGTGCATATCGCGGAACCCGCCAATATCCATCAAAATATCGAACCGCAGCGCCTGCCCCGCCGAAAACTCGCGCAACAGCTCGTCATGCTTGCCGCGATGCCGAACCCCCAGCGCGATAATCTCGTTTCGCCGCGCCTCGCTCAAATCGTCCACAATCCGTCGAATCTGCCGGTAAGGATGGTGGCTCGCCCCATACAGCAACGTCGTCGCCAGCTCCACCTCCAGCGTCTCGTCGCCCCCAATCAAATCCACCACCGGAGCGTCCTCAATCGGCTCCTTGCCCAGCAGCTCCGTCGCCGCCTCGCGCAACTCGCGCCGCGTGGCCATCGCATATTCGTTCGGAGCGGAATACTTCACCAGCGTCGGAGCCGTCTTGACCTCACGCAGCAGCAACGCCGCTGCGCGTTCGCCCAATGCCGGGTCTACCTCGGCAATCTCCCGCTGCAACTTCGCCAGCTCCTCGCCGTGGACATTCCACGCCGCCCCGCTCGCCGCCCCGCGCAGCGTCTCGCCCAGCTGCCGAATCTCACCAAATTCGCTCGACAGCAGCCGCGAAACCTGTGTCTCCAGCGTCCGCGCATTCACAATCTGTCCCAGAGAGGTATTCGTCGCCAGCGGAAGCAGATACCGCGCCACGTCGAACGCCCGAGCCTTCAGCGTCCGCTCCCACGTCTCCGGCTTCATCTCCTCCGGTCGTGGAACCCGCCCCTTCAGCGACTCCAGCACCCCTTCGGCAGTCTCGCGGTACGCCGCAAACGACGCCTCCACGCTCTCCCGGAAAACCCCCTCCGCGCTCCGATCTCCGCAGAACTCAGGCAGATACCAGCCGCTCTTGCGGAAATTCTGGTAACGTGTCGACCGCTCCTGCCCATCCCATCTCTGTTCGTCTACGAGTACAATCGCTGCGAGCAGTGAAAGCCGTTCGATAGCAAACGCCAGGTGGGCCAGGTCGGCAATGGAGCGATGCCCATACTGGAAATAGAATGTGTTCAGAAACTGTTCCGCGCGCTGGCTGCTGATCTCCTTCAGCGAGTCCTTCATCGACAGCGCAGAGCGCGAATACTTCGCCATGGCATAGGCCAGCACCTCCGGGTCGGCGCCGTGGACGGCAAACACTTCGGTCTGGTTCTGAGGCGTCTCAGCTGGTTCAGTGGGAGAGGCGGCTTCTCTTTCGGGCATGGACAACAGCATACGGTATTCGGGCTTCTGGAAATTTGGACGACGATTTCAATTTCGCTCGCGAACTGCAACCTGGTGCGGCTGCCGAGCGTCTTTTATGTCAAAAACCCATTCTCATGAATGACATTCTTTCCACCACGGAACACCGTTCCTGGCCTTTGCCCTCCGCCCACTGGACCATGACCCAGCGGTGGAACGACCTTCTCTTCGCGCATTGGCCTGTTCCCGCTGCGCAAATCGCTCCGCTCGTGCCGCCCGGCCTCTGCGTTGACACCTTCGACGGCTCCGCCTGGATCGGCGTCGTCCCATTCTGGATGGATCAGGTTCGCACCCGTGGACTTCCCGCTATCCCCGGTGCCAGCCGCTTCCCTGAGTTGAATCTCCGCACCTATGTCCGCGAGCCGCACACCAATCGCTCGGGTGTTTACTTTTTTTCGCTGGATGCCGGCAATCCGCTGGCCGTAATCGCGGCGCGCACTCTCTACAAACTGCCGTATTACTGGGCAAAAATGCGTATCGAGCATACCGGAGATCGCGAATTTCTCTACACCAGCGAGCGCCACTTCGCAAAGCGCCCTACTCGTTTCCGCGCCCGCTATCGCAGCCTCGGGCAGGCCGCGGACAAGCAGGGACTGGAGCAGTTTTTAACCGAACGCTATGCCCTTTACAGCGCCGCACGCGACGGAGCCTTATTCCGGGGAACTATCCATCATTTGCCTTGGCCGCTGGAGCGCGCTGAGGCTGTGTTCGAGATCAACGAGTTGCCCGCTGCGCACGGCATCACCCTACCGGACACCGCGCCGCTGCTCCATTACAGCCGCGAGCTGGTCGTCTATGTATGGGCCATCGAACCGCTGCCCTTACCGCATCTCAACCCCGCAGCCGCGCCCATAGCAGTCCCTAAACCATTTTAGGAAACTGAACGCTGATCACTGATCTCTGAGCCCTGAACCCTGCCGTTAAAGATTCCCTCGCTCCGCCTGCTCGCGTTCAATCGCCTCAAACAGAGCCTTGAAGTTTCCTTTGCCGAAGCTCCGGCTGCCCTTGCGCTGGATAATCTCGTAGAAAAGCGTAGGTCGGTCTTCTACGGGCCGCGTAAAGATCTGCAGCATGTAGCCCTCATCGTCGCGATCCACCAGAATGCCCAACTTTTCCAGCTCCTCAATCGGCTCATCGATCTTGCCCACGCGCCCCTCAAGCTCCGTGTAGTACGTGTGCGGGACCTTCAGAAATGTAATGCCTTGCTCCTGCAGTTTTGCGACGCTGGAGAGAATATCGTCTGTAGCCAGCGCAATATGCTGTACGCCCGGCCCGTGGTAAAACTCCAGATACTCCTCGATCTGCGACTTCCGCCGGCCCTCGGCTGGCTCGTTGATCGGAAACTTCACGCGCCCGTTCCCGTTCGCCATTACCTTCGACATCAGCGCCGAGTACTCCGTCGAAATGTCCTTATCGTCAAAGTGCTGGTAGAGCGAAAAGCCCATCACATGCGCGTAAAAATCCACCCAGCGATTCATCTCGTTCCAGCCCACATTCCCTACCATGTGGTCCACGTACTTCAGGCCTGTGGGCCGCGCCAGCTTGTCCTCAGGCTCTGCGCGATACCCCGGCAAAAACGGTCCCAGGTAGTTCGTCCGCTCCACAAAGGTGTGGATCGTATCGCCGTATGCGGCAATCGATGCCAGCTTCACCACCCCATGCTCATCCTTCAGTTCATGCGGCTCATGGACGCTGCGCGCCCCGCGCTTCGTTGTTTCTTTCCATGCCTGTGTCGCGTCGTCTACCCACAAAGCAACGTCGCGCACGCCGTCTCCGTGCCGATGCACATGGTGGGCAATCTCCCCATCCGGACGCAGCGGCGTCGTCAACACAAATCGTATCTTCCCTTGCTGCAGCACATACGACGCCCGGTCGCGCACGCCCGTCTCCGGGCCTGCATAAGCCACCAGGCTCATGCCGAAAGCCAGCCGGTAGAAGTAGGCCGCCTGTCGCGCATTGCCCACGTAAAACTCAACGTAGTCGGTGCCGTTCAGCGGAAGAAAATCTTTCTCGGAAGCAACTTCAGGATGCAGCAATGTCGCCATAATTCAAGACTCCAGTAGATTGGACGCGCATCGTCAGCGTCGAGTTATTTTTGCTCTCAAACGCACGGCGACTCATTACCATATACCCCTCAATGGAAGCTTGACCACAGCGGAAAGATGGATTTCTGATGAAAGGTTCCGAATGGAAAAACCCCCTCAAAAGCCGCAAAATCCCAGCAGGGAAGTCCCGCAGGGTCAGTTGGGCAAAATCACGCCGTGCAGAACGCCATCTCCGCCACCATCTCATACGACCGCAACCGGGCCGCATGGTCGAAGGTCGTCGTTACGACCATCAGTTCGTCCACCTGTGTCTCGTCCAGAAACAGCTCCAGCCCCTGGCGCACGCGCTCGCGGCTGCCAATAATCGCCGCGCCCATCTTCGCCTCTACAGTGGCCCGCTCAAACTCATTCCAGTCCAGGTCTTTCACCGGAGCCACCAGCGGCCCCGGCTGGTTCCGAATCAAATTCAGGAACATCTGCTGCGGAGTCGTCGCCAGCCATCGCGCCTCTTCATCCGTCTCTGCCGCAATCACCGGAATCCCCGCCATCGCATACGGCCGCTCCAGCGCTTCCGATGCACGGAAGCTCCTCCGATACAGATCGAGCGCCGCCGGCAGATG
>JBARHV010000180.1:0-6853 GCA_049799415.1 Silvibacterium sp. | reverse complement strand
ATATTGCTCCACTTCTTCGCTGCTGGAATCGAGGTCGGGCGGCGCGTAACGGAATGTGGTGATGCTCAATGACTGGGTAAAGGCCCGGAGGGCAGGGTATTGCGATATCTGCCGATAAAGTGCCTGGGCCAGGTGGATATCGTCAGAGAGCATTTGAACATAGCCGTCACGTCCAACCTGCTGGAGTGCGAGCCAGACTTTGAGCGCTCGAAACCCGCGCGAATTCTGGGGCCCAAGATCGAAGTAATTGATGGCCTCCACCCCGAAATGATAGTAGGGAGGATGGTAGGCGAAGGCATCGCGCAACTTTTGCGGGTTGCGTACCAGCGCGCAGCCTGCTTCAAGCGGCGCGTAGAGCCACTTGTGGGGATCCACCGCTACCGAGTCTGCTTCGCGTAGTCCAGCGAGCGCGGGGGGAGCGTCGGGCAGAACCGCAGCCACGCCTCCGTATGCTCCGTCCACATGGAACCAGAGATCATATTCACGGCAGATTGCAGCCAAGTCAAATAAAGGATCGATTGCACCCGTACTGACTGAACCAGCCGTTCCGATGATCAGGAACGGCCTGTCGCCAGCTTCGATATCGCTGGCGATTTGTTCCCGGAGAGCCGCGACGTTTATCCGCAGTGCATCATCTGTAGAAATCCAACGGATGGCGTCGGTACCGAGCCCTGAAATGTCGGCGGCTTTTTGAATCCACGTATGCGTTTCTTTTGAGCAATAGATGCGCAGGCGGTTGCCGCCCATTCCCTTTGTCCGCACATCCCAACCCGCTTTGGCTTGCCGAGCGGCGAGAAAGCAGACGAAGTTGGCCATGTTGCCGCCGCTGACAAACAGACCTCCGCAATCCAAGGGGTAGCCCAACATTTCAGCGATCCAGCGTATGGTCTGGGCTTCGATTTCGCTGGCCATCGGCGAGAGCAGCCAGGCGCCGACATTTGGATTCACGGCGGCGGCGAGCAGCTCTCCCAAAGCGCCGATTGGCGCGGCAGACGAGGTGATATAGCCCCAAAAACGGGGATGTCCATTCAATAACGAATGATCGAACAACAGGTCGGCGGCATGATCGAGCAACTGCGCCGGGTCCGCACCCTGCTGGGGCAATGGGCGGTCAGCGTCGAGGGCCTGGCGGACATCCGAAGGCGGCTGGCCGGGAGTTACCGGCCTGTCTGGAAGCGAGTCCAGAAAGCCGGCGATGCGGTCGACGAGTTGAGAAGCCAATGCCCGAAACTGCCGGGAGTCCATGGACAATGGCGACAGCCGTTTCGAAACATTGTCTGAGTTATGCACGGTGCCTCCACCGGAATGCTACTAGACAATGGTTTCCTGTGGGAATCGTGGATCCATCTGCTGGAACGCCGTGCCCTAAGGGGAGCTGAGGAGTAAAATAAAGAAGTCACAATGGTCCATCCCCAAGTGGGGGCGTCACGGTTTCGACGGGATTGATTGCGGCAAAGAGGCATGCCGGGGTGCGGACACCCGTAATCGCTCGCAAAATGATAATTGCCGATCATCAACTGGCATACGCAGCTTAATTAATTAAGTTGCCGTCTCCTGCGGCTTTGCCTGCGGGCCGCAAAGGGACGTCGCACAGCAGGCTGGCTTCTATGGCTGGGTACGGGTTATAGAGGCGAGATCCACGGACTAGCGATGCGCGCATCTTGTCGGTTCTGAGTGCGCAAAGCGAAACCACCGGAACACGACTGAGCATGGAGCCTCTCTTTGTTGCCAACGATTTCGGACGCGGGTTCGACTCCCGCCGCCTCCACCATAAAGCTGTTTATAGTAAATAACTTAAAGTGATTTTACGTAGAAAAGTGGAATTATTTTTCTGCTGGCAATTCTTTCAAAATCAATTATTTAGCGGTTTTGAAGTTAGATTTTGATCCGTCCCGAATCGCGGATCAGCGTTGGGCCACGAGCAAGGGCACTTCCACATAGATCAGGGATGCCGGCTTACCAACTGACCGTCACCATGCAATACGTATTGAGCTTAGGAACCGTAAACAGGGCATCCGCGCCTTGCATTCGAAAATTCAGCGTGTCATAGGCATCCGACGCTGGCGAGTAAAGTCTTACAGTGCGGGCGGAGTTCCCTTCAGGCACTGCGCACTTCACTTCGATATTCTCGATGAACGGAACCTGGGCGGTATTGTAGTTCACAAGGTGAACGAGTCTGCGTCGCTTCTCCCGCTGCTCGACCAGATTAGCGCCCAAAAAGTCGGGGCCGTCAACCCGCATCGCAAGATCGTTTTGTGCCGCCCAGTCAACAGCATCCACCAGCTCCTTCCAGTTCTTCGGGCGCTTCCAAAAATTCGTGTTGATCGTGAAATAAGGGTCGAACGTTGGCAATGGGCCGTCGAAAATAATTTCTGGAATATAGACGACTCGGCCCCGGCCGAATTCCTTCCGGAGAAGAGAATCCGGAGTAAGGTTCGCCATACTCATCTGCTGCCCGCGAACGGCCGCAGGGGCTTGCCAACCCACAAGGTCCTGTAGCCCCGGCGTCACTCTCGACCGGCGCCAAGAGTCGTAAAGCCCTGCTCGACCTGTAGCAATCAGCCCGCCGCCCGCGTCCACATATTTACGCACCGCGGCAATTTGCTCGTCAGAGAGGCATTCCGAATCCGGAAGGATAAATACCTTGCATGTGGATAGTGACAGCTGGCTAAGATCCTCATCAAAGATCAGGGTGAAGGGAATCCTGGCTTGAATGAGGGTCTGTTCCACGAGAATCGCGCTTAAGGCCGCCTTGGAGTGATGGTATGTGATCGATGGATAAGAGCGAAAAACTGCTACGGATGCCACGTCCCTGGATCCGACATACATATCCCGCCGCCTGCGGTAGAAAGAAACATACTTTACCATTTCAGAGGAGAGCGGATCGACACCTGCAAATCCAATCGTTTGATTGAATGCGAGGCACTCCGCGATCGCCGTTTCGTTGCCCGAAGTATTGAGTAAGGCAACGTTCTGGTAGGCACGGGCGGCCTTATAGGTGCGAATGGCTGTAATCAGGCGTCCATCTGGCAGATACTCGTGCTGCTGATCCGCCTCATCCCAAAATGATCGCGTAAGTTTGAGAATCCTTGCGGGGTCAGTGCCGTGCGTCCAAGGGGCGTTATCGCCCGTTATGCCGCCGCAGTTCACTTCTACAACAACGTCACGGTTGGAAGACTCTATCAGATGGACCATCTGGCCAAGGGCATCGGCCATTGTCTGGCACCTGTAATCAATCCATTCCTGGAAGACAGGATCTGAGATGATGTCCAATTGTTCCGGGGGGTTGGATAGGTTCCATAAGGGGGGATTAACATAATCAACGTTCTCGAATCCAAATCGATCTTTACGCTGCCGTGGTGAATACCGGGTTCGAAGATAGGCTCGAAAACCATTTTTGCAGCTGTCGCAATGGCACGAGTCAGGCTCCGAATTCATCGCGAAATTATCGAAATGAATAAAATCGGTCTTGACCTCTTCCAGCGCGAAGCGCACAACCTTCTTCAGGTAATCAAGGTATTCCTGATTGGAAAAACAAGGGATGTATCGGAACGACTGCTGGTACCCATAGCAAAGCATGATGGGCTGGCCGAACGCATCGCGTTGTATCCACTCCGGCGCACGCGCTTCCTCGGCGAAAAAGGTTTCGTACATCATTGAGCCCCACTGGATGTACGTGTCTATTTTCATTCCTAGGCGATGAACCACTGCCGCGGTTCGTACCGTGTCTTCCATTTCGGGTTTCTCAGCAATCATGCCGAATCCCTTGTATAAATGCGTGTGGAAGACCTCGACTCCCTGGTTTTTGAGCTGACGGATTACATCCTCGCTCTGCTGGTTCTCGTAAATCCGACGAGCGTCGAGGCTTTGGCCGCCGCAGCGCGTTACAAAGAGATACGGCTCATGCGAGCCGCCTGCGTCGATCATGCCATTGTCGATCCACGATCTTTGCGGCCCCACTTCCCCTGCAGCAGTTATCGCATCCAGCCCATACGAGCCAGCCACTCCAAGCTTGCCCATGACGATTCCTCCGGCCACAATCCCAATGAAGTTCCTGCGGTTCATATAACCATGCCCCCTTGCTTCTCCAAACCGCCCGCGATGCGTGGACGCCCAATGCGCGACGTAGACGATGCCTTACGCTTGGGATAGGCCGCGAAATGCAATTGTTGGCAGATACTGGCCAAGATCGTTCGAAACTGGAGTTTGTTCCAGTTGAGTCTACGATTGAATCTCGTTACGCATTATTGGTGAGTAGGTTTCCTGTGAACGATGAAAACGAATACTAGTTAGGGAAATTATCCCGTGTCAAGTTGATAATCGAGCATTCATTTATGCCTCCTATTTAGAGCAAGATGCAGCCAGGTAGCCGGATCGATTTTCAATCTCTGTGATTGATTATGCTCAGTAGCGGCTTATTTTTGCTTGATAGTTAGAAATATTTCTTGCAAAGCGTATGGGGATTCTCTATTCTTGCCGGAGCCGGAATGTGGCCCTTATTCATCAAGAGAGATTCATGCGCACCTTCTGGTATCTGGTATTGCTCGCGACGAGACAGTCAACTAGCCCATGCGACGGCTTGCAACTGCATGATCGAAGGTCGATTCAGGTTATTCTCGATACTCATGCCGCATTTATGAAGGATACGGACGAATGGAAGTAACGCGCGTTGAAGTGGGGAGTTTGAAGTTGCTGATTTACGCCGACCGAAAGACTGCTGGAGAAGCAGCAGCCCAGGACGCGGCAGCGACGCTCAAACAACTGGATCGTAATGGAGGCGGGATAGGAGTGATCTTCGCCACCGGCGATTCACAGTTGGAAATGCTTCGCGCCTTGACCTCGATTCCCGGTCTGCCGTGGGGAAGAGTGAGCGGCTTCCATCTGGACGAGTACGTCGGGATCGACGAGGGACATCCCGCTTCATTCCGGCGATATCTGCGTGAGAACCTGACCCAGCGTGTCCCGCTGGAACAATTCTTTGAGATCGATGGAAGCTCTTCCGATCCGGATCGAGTACAGCATGACTACGTTCAAAAGCTAGGTGCGGCTGACCCACAACTTTGCCTGCTTGGGATAGGGGAAAACGGACATCTAGCTTTTAATGATCCAGCAGAAGCGAACTTCAGCGATTCTGAAGCAATGAAGATTGTCACGCTCGATTCGGAATGCCGGCAGCAGCAACTCGCCGAAGGATGGTTTGAGAAGTTTGAGGACGTTCCTAAGCAGGCCATGACGCTCACAATTCCGACCATACTCAAAGTACGTAAACTGATTGTTTCTATTCCAGGTCGCCGCAAGGCCCGGAGTGTCCGGCGCACCCTGCTGGATCCCATTTCGACAGCGTGCCCTGCCACTATTCTCCGTTCGCACCCAGATGTAACTCTTTACCTGGACGAGGAGTCCGCGGCCGAGCTGGGCGGGCTAGTGTAATCCACACACTCTCCGCATAAACCCCATGTTCAAGCGTGAGTAACAGACTGAGAGGGTCGCCCGGAGACTCCCTCAACGTGAAATTACGAGCTGGGATAGAAGCAGACGGGCGGCGATTTAGACGCGCCTGCGTCAGTCTTGTTGCCAGCCACCATTGAAAGCACGTAATGGGTGCCAGGATTTAGTGCCGGCTTGCAACCTCCAAGGAATTAGTGATTTGCAGAAGAATCGATGGTTGACTCCAGCCTATGCTCATGAACCTTCAAAGATGGATTGCCGCTATCGGACAGGGCTTGGCCGAAGAGCCTTTACGCAGTGATCAATTTTGCCGTATGGGAAAATTTCCTAAAATTTAAGATATTTTCGTTGCTTTTTCCCTTCTAATTCATTTACAAGATGGCGTTCGCACTTTTCGGCGGCTCTCGTTCCGAAATTTATCCGCCGTTGTTCACGAAGTCCGGAAGCGCAGAAATAACAGGCGCACTGCAAATTAACCGGATGAAATTTGGATTGGATATTTAGGGCGTTTCGAGGATCAGTTCAACTTTGAGAGACCACAGGCGCAATTTTCAAGTGAGGGTTCTATGAGCAGGAAATGGATAGGGATGTCGTTTTGTTTTCTCGTTCTGTTCTTGAGTGGAACAGCAGCATTGGCTCAAACCGTTACCGGGTCGGTGCGCGGAATAGTATCCGATCCTAGCGGTGCGGTAGTACCTGGAGCAAAGGTCACCATCACCAACGCCGGCACCGGCGTCACGGGACAAACCGTTACCAACAAAAGCGGTCTGTATGATTTCGAGTTCCTGGTGCTCGGCAATTACACCGTTTCCGCGACAGCGCATGGCTTTGACACTGGCACGGTAGGTCCGTTCGCGGTGCAGATCGATCAGATCGTAACGGCCAATGTGAAGTTGCAGTTGGGGGAAACGTCTGTCACGCTGAGCGTTACCGACCAGTCGTTGCTTCTGAATACTGAGAATTCGACCATCAGCACGTCGATCAGTTCGAGTACCCTGGAAAACATGCCCCTGGATGGGCTGAATGTTCAGACGGCAACTCTGTATCTGCCTGGATCGGTCAATCCGAATTCGGCTCTGATGGGCGGAACACAGGGCACGGAGCGCGATGCCTACACAGTGCATGAAGGCTCACCCTCCGATG
Organism: Silvibacterium sp.; assembly: GCA_049799415.1. Lineage (GTDB taxonomy): Bacteria > Acidobacteriota > Terriglobia > Terriglobales > Acidobacteriaceae > Silvibacterium. The sequence goes on along the minus strand of JBARHV010000180.1, from coordinate 262 downwards.
TTCAGCCGTCGTTCAACGGTAATCGCCAGCAGTCGAACAGCTACATTCTGGACGGCATCGATATCAATGAGACTCTCCAGAACGGGCTCGGTTACAATCCCTCTCCGTACTCCATACAGGAAGTCCATGTGATCACGGGAAATGCGGATGCCGAGTTTGGAAACGTAAACGGCGGCGAAGTCGTCATGGTCACCAAAAATGGAACCAATCAGTTTCATGGCAGCATCTTTGAATTTCATGAGAGCGGCGGAGTTACCGCGAA
>JBARHV010000179.1:0-1631 GCA_049799415.1 Silvibacterium sp. | reverse complement strand
TGGCCGACAGTTCCCGGGAAATGCCGAGATGGCTCAGGCAGTCTGGGCGATTGCTGGTAACTTCCACATCGATGACGGTATCGGCCCCCAGGGATTCGATGGACTCGACCGGCAGCCCGGCGTTGGTGAGAGCGTCGGCGGCGGCCTGAGCACTGGGGAGGCGGGACAGAAAATCGCCGAGCCATGCCAAACTGATCTTCATGCAGCCCTGTTTTTAATGCCGGGGACACACATGTCAACTTGACAGGAAATGTGGGCTTCGCCTAAACTTGCCGTTCTTTGGTTTTAACGTCGGCGTGAAAGAGAATTAAGAGGGTTTTCGTGGCAAAACTAACAACCAAAAAGGGGTCGTCTCACAAAGCGGTGAAGAAGGCGACTGCGCCGAAACCGAAGGCAATTGCGCCGAGGATCGCGGCAAAAGCCCCGGCGGCGATCAAGGGTAAAGCGAAGAGGTTTTCCGAGCCGGTAAAGCTGCGGCGGGCAGTGGTGGAAGCGCCGGTGGAGATTCCGCAGGCGGCGGCGGTTCCGACCAACGGCCGGCCGCGCAAGAACCTCGCGGGCTTTACTCCCAGAGAACTGGAGCTTTTCCGCGATCAACTGCTGGCCAAGCGGCGGGAAATCGTCGGGGACATGAGTTCCATGGAACGGGAGGCGCTGCGCAGCAGCAGCGGGAGCAATTTGTCCAACCTTCCGCTGCACATGGCCGACATGGGAACGGACAACTACGAGCAGGAATTCACGCTGGGATTGATGGAAAAGGACCGGAAGCTGCTGCGAGATCTCAACGATGGACTGGCCAAAATCCAAAACGGAACGTTCGGGATTTGCGAGGGAACGGGCAAGCCGATCGGCCGGGCGCGGCTGGAAGCGCAACCGTGGGCAAGATACTCCATCGAGTATGCGCGGAAGCTGGAACGGCGGCTGGGATAGAATTCCGAAATTCGAATTTTTGGCTAGAATCCCCACTTGATGCGATATGCTTTTTGTTCGCCGGCCGCGCTGGCGCGGTTTTTCCTGACCGCGGCGATCGGTCTTGGACTGGATCTCTGGACCAAATCCGTGGCGTTTTCCACGCCGTCGCTGGCGCTTCAGCCGTATCGACTCATTCCCGGCTGGCTGGAGTTCGAAGTGGTAAAAAACCAGGGAGCGGTGTTCGGACTCGGCCAGGGACAGCGAATCCTGTTCATCTGCGTCTCCGTCGGGGCGATTGCATTCCTGATGTATCTTTTCGCCGCGAGCGGAAAGAAGCGGTTTTATCAGGTTCTGCTGGGAATGCTGCTGGCGGGCGTGCTGGGGAATCTGTACGACCGCGTGAGGTTCGGATATGTGCGCGACATGATTCATATTTTCCCGGCGTGGCCAAATCTCTTCAGGTGGGTTTTCAACGTGGCTGACAGCATGCTCTGCGTGGGGGTCACATTGATGATCCTGTACAACATGCTGCCGGAACACCGGGAAAAACAGGGGTGAGCAACCGTGGCCGACGACGCGGAATTCATGCGGCGGGCGCTCGATCTGGCGACGCGGGGGCGGGGCAGCGTCGAGCCGAATCCGATGGTCGGCTGCGTGATTGTCCGCGAGGGACAAGTCATTGGCGAGGGATATCACCGGAAATTCGGCCAGCCACATGC
>JBARHV010000178.1:0-29611 GCA_049799415.1 Silvibacterium sp. | reverse complement strand
GGACAAATGTGGCCTAGCCACTCTCTCCTATCAGCAATACACGCATCGCTGTCACCAACATATCGCCAGCCTCGGAGACAGTTTGTTCCCAGAGGAGCCCGCGACCAAGTCACTTTCAGACATGATTACCGGACATGACGGTGTCTTCAGCATCCCGCCCAGGCTGGTCTCCTCATATATTGAAAAGTTCGCGCCTCAGGTTCTCCGCTTGGATAAAAAGACGGAGTGTGAGGGGTACCCGGCGATGAACTTCGGGGAAGCTAAAGGGCTCACCTTCGATCGCGTGTTGATCTTCCCCCACGTCGGAGGAACGAAATGGTTAAGCACTGGTAAACTGGCGCACGTCAAGAGGTCGGCTGCGAAGATGTATGTTGGCACCACGCGTGCCCGCTACAGTGTTGCCTTTGTGTTCGATGGACTACCAGCAGTTCCGCATGTACAGCCATACTCATAGGCCGCCAACCATCGGCGTTGAGGTTCATGAGGTCTGCGGGTTGAAACTGCGTATTCTGGTCAGTCCTCAGAAACACCTTTGTACACAGGGATTCGCCCTTTGGTCGACTTGACGTGATTTCTTGTGCGCGTCTCTTTGCAGCGTAGCGCTATTTCTTGAAGTATTTTGTGTGGCTGGATGGATGGGTGGAAAAGCGAAGGGGCGACTTTCCTTGCGGAAGATCGCCCCTTCTGTCCGGATTTGTCGAAGATCTGGTTCGGCTTCCAAATCACACTTACTTGTCACCTCGGGTTTGTCCGGCAACTGCGAGTTTGACCCCGCACCTCCCTGACCACTTCCGCTGCGCTTTTCGATGTAAGAGCTTTCTTGGTCGATCCGCATCATCCGGTTGCCCGTTTGCTGCGTTAGCGTTCAGTTGCCCGATTGCTTTTCGGAGGCCCGTCGCCGGTCCTCTTAGACCTTGTCTACTCTCTTCTTCTGGAAGATTTCTCCTCCGTTGTTTTGTAAGATGCGCCTGTTCCGGCATGAATGCAAGGGGGTCTGCAGCATTTTTTGCTGTGGAAATATGCGCTTTTTGTGGAAGGTGTGGAAATGCAACCGGAACTGCACAGAGCCTGATGCAAAAAAGCCAGGCTGCGCGCCGGACCTTTGGTTTGTCTTTCTATTTCTATTCGAACTTCCTGCCGGGATTCACATGCATGCAGTGCGGCGAAAACAATTCATCGGGAATTTTTGCCATTGGCGCGAGGCGTTCTGTAGGATTGGTTGCGCTGTTCGGAGTCCTCTGGACGGGCACGATGCCCGGTCCGTGCATGAACCTTAATTTTCCTGTCTCTCTCCAGTGACACCGGGCCATCAGTATCCACACCGGAGGGCGCGCCGGAAGGAGCTACGATGAGCGACGAACATAAGAAGGGCCTGGACGGCCGCGACCGCGATAAGAGCGGGCAGATCGACCACAAACATCCAACCACGAAGATCAAACACCTGCGGGAGCACTACGGAAAGCATTTCGCGCCGGACTGGGACGGCGAGAAGACGCTGGGAGAGCTGCTGAAGGCGAGCGGTTTCGAGTCGCTGACGCAGTATGTGAAGCACCACGGGCACAAGGAGCCGGCGTAACGGCTTGATTCCGAAAAGAGAAAGGCCCGGCTATGCCGGGCCTTTTTTGCATCTGCAATGGTGCTAAGTTGCGGGCGGCTGGTTAAGGGGGGGAGGCTTCCCGTCCTTTTGCAAAATGTGCGAAAGGACGGGTGGGTTGTGGAAGGTGTGGAAATGGGGTTCAGGAATGCCCTTTCCTTGTGGTGTTCGCTTTTGTGGTTGCTTTCCGTGAGCCTTGATGGCTCTTTGTTGCGGTGCTTTTGGAGCGGCTTGGGCTGGTTGGATGCAGGGCTGCGATTACCGCCGTTGGATTTCTTGCGATGACGGTGAGAAAGGCCCGTGCGGATGACTCAGGCGTGCGGCGGCCGCCCTCCCAGTGCTTTACGGCGTCGAGACTGAATCCGAAGGTGTTGGAGAAGCGGGATTGGGTCATGTTTAGTTTTTTGCGGATGACTTTGACATCGACTTCCGCAGGCAGGTTCACCTTATAGCCGTTCTTTTCTCCCGCGAGAAACGCGTCGACTTCATCGAGTCCGGTCATCAGGTCTTTGAATAGGGCGGTCATGGTTTGCTCCTGTACCTGGTAAAGATTTCGTCGGCACGCTTTGCGAGTTCGTTCCGTTCGCTTTTCGTCAGGTTCTCTTTTTCGTTCTTCGGATATGCGGTGATTAAAAATACCGGGGAATTCTCGTTGCGGAGAATGTAAATTACGCGTGCGCCTCCGCGTTTTCCCATTCCGCCGCGACCGACCCGCACTTTGCGAAATCCGCCCGTCCCCGGCATGAGTTCTCCGCACTCCGGGTCTGATGCGACCATGGCTACGATGTCCTCGCATTCGGCTTCGGTGAAAATTGCCTGAGCAGCCTTGAGGTATGAGGGCGTTTCCACCACGGTCTGCATTTCACCTTTGTACTCCATTGGACACCTTTTGTCGAGGGAGTGTTGCCCAATGGCACATATCAGGATGTGCGAAGGCCCTGGATCGCTGCGGGCACAACAAAGGCGAGTTGGTCAACTATCACTCCGACGGTCACTTCTCACTCAGCTGAAGTTGACTCGTTATAGTCTTCGATTTGCTGATTTCCTATAGCTGCCACTACGGATGGAGCAATTTCTGACGCACGTCGCACAATCTCTGCTCCGTAGGCGAGGTAATCCAGAGTCCGCGCCGTCGTTCGCAATGTTTGATCTCCCTCGAAAATAGCCATGCAGGCAGATGAAAGGAGATTCATAGCTTTTTCAGGTTCAGCCAACAGTTCTGCACAGGTAGTAGCGGTTTGGTTCGGCACGGTAATCCGCGTAGCAGGCATCGATCGAGCGGCGCGCAGCCTCAGATCGAGGCCCTTATGGCTAGCGGACATTGCCTTGAATGTGTGGTAAAAAGATGGCGGCTGTGAGTGGTGGCCCCATTTTGCGTCCCATCTTTCGGTAAGCCATCGACAAAAGTTTGGCCCAAGAAGCACGGCCATTCGCATTAGCCAATAAATCTGTGGAGTCTTCGGCGCCAAGTAATGTGCGGAAAATATTTGAGCGATAAGTGCTGCATCCAGTTCGATTGCCCAGAAAAATCCAGGGGCGTAGAAGTCCGAGACTGCGCTGCGAAAAAGCAGCTCAAATTGATCCGGGCTGGCATTGACATGTCCCCGTTCTGCATACACTCGGTAGTAGACTGATTGACCGAAGAAGAAGCGGTGTTGGCCCTTTGCCAATACCATGTTCGCATCTACCACATTGTTGATTTCGTCGAAGATATATTGGGAAATCTCCTCGTGCATAAATGTTCCGGTGGCAATCTTCGGATCCCTTGTGAGGGCCACTTGCATTGCATTTGGATCATTGACGACGCGCACTGCATTTGCCTGAATCGGATTGTGTCGATTACGCGCTGACTGGATAACGACCTGGGAACCCGGCGGTGCTTCGACTACTTTTCTAACGCCTTTGATCCAGCTATTTCTAACTTGTTCTAGCTGTCGTTCGACGACTGAGCGGATGTCGTCAGTCGTTCCAGGTTCGCTCTTCGCCCCATGTCGAAAATAAACCGTGCCCTGCCCGAACGCTGTCTTTTGTTTTCCGCCCACAATGTTATATGTTCCCGGCCTCAAAAAAACCAAGGGGATAGACACTTGCTGGATGATAAACGCCAGTAATAGCTTTTCTTCCTTTTCTAAATCAGCAACGTCAAGCTGGATATCGACTGGACCCGCGTATTTAGCGATCTTATTTGATATGTCTGCCGGATCGACGCGGCCAATCTCTTCGACAGAATAGTCTGCGGGAGCCCCGTTGCTATTCAGGCCAAAGATAATGACTCCACCGCCTGAGTTGGCAATGGCAACAATGTCTTTTATGACTTCGCACCAATCACCGTCTGAGGTGGGATCGAAACAGCTCTTAAATTCGATATGCTTTGATTCCCGCTTCGCTTTTAATGCTCTTTCAATTAAATCCGACATAGGTCAGCTCAAATGGGGCGTACTCAATTATCTACTCACCCCCATCTCCCAAATTGAACATATATCGCGGTGATCAACACGTCGATGTATTTTCTGTATCGTTATAGGGTCTCTCTAAGAGTTGAATTTCATGGAGGCTGTCAAGCTATGCGAAGTCTATTGAAGAAGCTGGTTGCTTTGTTTTTGGTTTGGCCTTTGGTGGTTCCTGCCTGGGGGGCGAAGCAGGTTGATCCGGCTCGGGAGCAGTCTCGGTCGATGGTGATGACTCAGTATGGGATTGTGGCTACGAGTCAGGCTGTGGCTTCGCAGGCTGGCGCTGCCGTTTTGGCCAAGGGCGGCAATGCCATTGATGCTGCCATTGCGGCCAATGCTGCTCTGGGTGTGATTGAGCCGATGATGAACGGCGTGGGCGGCGATCTGTTTGCGATCGTTTATATCGCGAAGACAAAGCAGTTGTATGGGCTGAACTCGAGCGGGTGGGCTCCTAAGGATTTGTCGATTGCGGCGCTGCAGGCGAAGGGCCTGACGAAGATGCGGACGATCGATGAGGTCACGGTTCCGGGCGCGGTGGCGGGATGGGCAGCGCTGCATGATCGCTTTGGGAAGCTGCCGCTGGCTGAGGATCTGGCTCCGGCGGAGGCGCTGGCGACGCAGGGAATTGGGGTGACGGAGACGGATGCGGAGAACTGGAAGACGTATGGGACTCCGTTTGGGAGCGATGCGGAGTTTGCGCGGGTGTATCTGCCGGGCGGGAAGGCTCCGGTGGCGGGGCAGCTGTTCCGGAATCCGGAGCTGGCGGCGACGCTGCGACGGATTGGAGAGCATGGACGCGACGGGTTCTACGAAGGGCCGACGGCGGATGCGATTTTGAAGCTGGAGCGCAGGCTGGGCGGGTTTATGCAGGCGGATGATTTGAGCGAGTTCCGGCCGCAGTGGGTGAGCCCGATCAGCACGACGTATCACGGATGGACGGTGTACGAGATGCCTCCCAATGGGCAGGGCGAGGCGGCGCTGGCGATGCTGAATATCATGGCGCGGTTCCCGATAGCGGAATGGGGGCACAACTCGCAGAAGGCTCTGCATGTGGAGATCGAGGCGAAGAACCTGGCGTATGCCGATCTGGCGCACTATATCGGCGACCCGGATGCGACGCATATTCCGACACAGATTTTGATTTCGAAGGAGCTGGCGGCGAAGCGGGCGGCGCTGATTACGGACCAGGCAAACTGCCATGTGCTGCCGTCGGATTTGACGGAAGAGCTTTCGCATCAGGCGAGCGACACGACGTACCTGGCAACGGTGGATAAGGATGGGAATGAGGTGTCGCTGATCCAGAGCAATGCGGGCGCGTTTGGGGGCGGGCTGGTGGCTCCGGGGATGGGGTTTGTGCTGCAGAACCGGGGCGCGGGATTTACGATGCAGCCGGACCGGCCGAATACTCTGAGGCCGAGGACAAGGCCGCTGCACACGATTATTCCGGCGTTCATGACGAACGGACAACGGCGGATTGCGTTTGGGATTATGGGCGGGTTTAACCAGGCGCAGGCACATGCCCAGTTTGTGTCGAACATTGTGGATTTCGATATGAATATTCAGGCGGCGCTGGAGGCGGCTCGCTTTACTAAGCAGACATTCGGGGGATGCGATGTGTGGGTGGAGAATGGGGTGGCTCCGGATGTGGTTGCGGGGCTGCGGGCGCAGGGGCACATTGTGACGGTGTGGCCGCGGTATTTCCAGAGCATGGGGCGCGGGAATGCGGTGGAGGTCGATGCGGGCAATCCGGTGCATCTGGGGGCGACGGATCCGCGGGCGGATGGGGAAGCCGTTCCGGAAGAACTTCCCACTGAGAGATAGCGGGATTGATCTTTAGAAGAAAAGCGCAGAGCCGAAGTTGATTCGGTCTCTGCGCTTTTTGGTGCGGTTTAGTAGCGGGCGGAGAGGGTAAATGCCGCGGTCTTGATTAGCAGGCCGTTGGGCATGTCTCCGCTGAGGTCCCAGGCCATGACGCCGCCCAGATGTTTGTCGTGCGCGTAGACCATTTTGTAGGCGATGGACAAGGGATCATCGTAGGTCCAGAAGTTGGTTCCGTCGTAAAGCCACGGCTCCAACGTGGTCGCGTCTCTATACTTTGTGAAGCTGCCTTCGATGGGGACGATTGCGTTGTAGCCTGCGCCGTCGCCTACGGGCTGGCCGGGTTCAAAGAGGCCGTGGTTGACGTTGGGGACATCGGTCCATTCGTACCCGTAGAAGGGAAGCCCGAAGACGATCTTGCTGGGCTCGACGCCGGCGGCGAGGTAGGCGTTGACTGCGTAGGCTGCGTTGTTGGCGGGGTCGGGATCTAGCTTCGACTGGAAGAGCGGCGCGACGAAGCCGGTGGTGTTGTTCCAGGGGCCGTCGAAGTCGTACTCCATGAGTCCGAAGAAGTCGATGGATTTCTGGACGTTCTTGAAGTCGATGTACTGGTAGGCCCAGCTGCCTGCGGAGGATGCGATGGAGAGTGTCATGCCTTTGCGGACGGCATCCATCTGGCTGCGGAATTCGGCGAGCAGGGCGGTGAAGTTGGCTTCGTCTTCGGTGGAAGCGGGGTATTCCCAGTCAATGTCGAATCCGTCGAAGATGCCGGGTTCGGTGACGCCGGGGCCGAACTGGCCTTTGAGATACATGTCAACACAGCTCTTGACGAAGGCCTTGCGATGGGCGGCATCGGAGATGGTGCTGAAATCGGCGGGATTCTGGCTGCCTCCTCCGATGGACATGACGATTATAAGGTTGGGATAGCGGCGCTTGAGTTCCTGCAACTGGCGGAAGTTTCCGACGAAGGCGCCTGCGGCCTGGGAGTCGGCTTGTCCGTTGACGGTAGCGCTGGCGGGCAGCGGATCCTGATAGTCGGCCCAGGTGTCGGCGCTGGTGCATTGGTTATCGGAGATGACGGCGAAGGCGTAGTCGATCTGAGTGAGGACGTTGGTTGAGCCGCTGGTGATGAGGTTCTTGACGAAGAAACTGTTGTAGACGCTCCATTGCGTGTAGTAGCCGACGACGCGTGGCTGCGGATTGTTTTGCAAGCTTTGCTGCGCGAACGCCGGGAGGCTTGCCAGTAGGCAGAGTCCGGCAACGTAGTGGATGACAAGCCGCGATTTGCTTCCTTTAGAAAAGACGTTCTTCATAGCAGCCTCCAGCGCAAGGCGCGATTATTCGGCGCGTTTCGCTATTCCAGAAAGGGTGAATTCACGTTCGAGATATGTATAGTCTCCTAGACTGGCTGTGGGAAGCAGAAAATGACAGATTTTGGGAATTTTATTGCGGGAAGGAGTCGCGGTTGCGGACGATGCGGATGTCGTGATCGGTGAAGGAGGCGTGGGTCTGCGGGATTTCGTAGCGCGGCATGTGGCATGAGGCGCAGTTGTGCGTGCTGACCTTGCAGGCTGGCGCGGCGGCGTGGGGCTGCAATGCTCCGGTGAGAGATTGGTGGCAGGCGAGGCACTTTGTGTCGTAAGCGGCGACGTCATGCACGAGCGGCTTGTGTGGGTCGTGGCAGGCGATGCAGGTGATGCGCGGATCTCCGGCGCTGCCCCAGCATTGGCTTTTTTCGAGGCGATAGGGCTGGAAGCGGACAGCGACGATTCCGACGTTGGCGGGCAGGAGCATGGTGACGTCGGATGAGGTGCGGTGACAGGCTCCGCAGAAGTCTACGGAGTCGGTGGGCGGGAGAGACGCGGGATTCAGGATGGTGGCGGCGGCCATGTCGTATTGACCGGCGGTCATGGCGGCGACGTGTTTTGCGCCGGGGCCGTGGCAGGCTTCGCAGGTGACTCCGGGGATGGCTTTTTCAGGTTGGAAATGATCTGAAGTGACAGCGGCAGTGGTGTGGCAGCTGAAGCAGTGCTGGGCGGTGTCGGCAGTGAGCGCGTGGCCGAAGGCTTTTTGCAGGCTGGCGGGGATTTCGGTGGAGTGTCCGGTGGTGATGTCGAGCGCGTGGAGCGAGGTGTAGTAGCTGAGACGCGCCTCAGTGTACTGACCGTTCTGCTTGAGGATGTAAGTCTGGCCGTATTCTCCGTTGCCGAAGGCCCAAACGATGGGTTGGGTGGCGGTAGTGGTTCCGTTGCTTACGGAGAATGTGTTGCGCTGGATGGAGTAGGTGTAGGGGCCTTCGTGGAAGGTCAGGTTTGGATGCTGCGCGAGGAGGGTGGACTGCTCGGCGCGCGGCCCGGCGTGGTACATGGGCGTGGTGTGCTGCGTGGCGACGATGTCGGCGTGACACTTGGCGCAGGCGGCTTCTCCTACATAGGCGTTGGCGGCGGGCGTGCCTTTGGTGGGCCACCAGCCGGGGTCCTGCAGGCGATCGGGTGTGGTCAGGCTGAGTCCGGGAATGGAGTCGGTGGCCTGGGCGATGCAGAGCGCTGCGGCGGCTAGAGCTAGCGCTAGAAGGGTTAGGCGGGTTCGGGGGATTGGGCGCATTCTGGTTCTGTTGCTTTTCTGCCATGAGTTTCTCATGCCTCTGCAAAGGCGGTATATCAAAGGAGTGGAGTCTTACTGTTTCAGCGATGATTTTTCTTATCCTTTTTACTTAAGACGGGATACCCTCGATCTGCTGGTGAGTTGAGGACACCCGGATGCTCGTAAGTTCTCCGAAAGCAGTTTCGCACGCGAATCGCAATTTGGTTTTGTTTGGTTTGCTGACGGTGTGTCTGATTGGCGGGTTCGCCTTGTGGCGTAGACATCAGGATCGGCTTGAACGGGCAGCAGCACTGAATTCGATATTTGCGAAGCTGTACGGCAATGCGCCTGCTCCCACACTGGATGGGACTCATCCATGCATTGTTGCTCCGGTAGTGGACGGGGTTGCTGTTCCTTCTCTTGGCCGATGCGCGACGCCTACGACTCATACAGGAGTGATGGACCAGTTCGAGGTTGATCTTCGGTATGGAGCTTTCGTGCTGCGTCAGACTGATTTGCGGCTGAATGATGTCTTCGATGTTCCGCTCACGCGCTCATATAACTCCAAGAATTGGCTTGCGCCGAGCCGAGTGTATGCCTTTGGAAGAGACAGCAACCATCCTTACGACATTGCGCCGTTGGGGACGAGGAACCCATATACCTACATGATGCTGGCCCTTGAAGATGGTGATTTTCTATATTTCGAGCGCGTCTCGAAAGGGGCTGGATATGCAGATGCCGTGTATCAACACACGGAAAGCTCGACGCAATTTTATAAGGCGACGATCAACTGGAGCGGAAATGGATGGACGTTGAGGCTGACAGACGGTTCGGAGATGTTTTTCCCGGATTCTTATCATGCGAAGAATTCCGCACAGGGTGCAGCGACTGAGATACGAGATGCTTCAGGGAACAAACTTCAATTAGTGCGGGATGGGCAGCAGAACTTGCAGGAGATTCTCACACCACACAACCACTGGATCAAATTTACCTATGACGGCCAGTCGCGGATTATTCGAACTGGGGATGATGGAGGAAACTGGGCGAAGTATGTATATAACGACTACGGGATGCTGACCGACGTAATCCATTCGTCAGGGCAATCGCGGCACTATGAGTATGATGGGGCGTTAATGACTGCGATTTTGGATGGGCAGGGGCATGTGTTATTGCGCAATACCTATCAGTCAAGCGTGTTGGTACAGCAGGTTTACCCGAACGGCGATATATATAAGTACCGCTATATCCTGGACCCAAAGCGAACTTACGCGGACAAAGCTATCGTCACGTTTCCGAATGGCAGCGAGCGCGAGGTTGAGATTGGGGATTCGGTTCCGCAATTTTTGCGGAAGTGATGCTGATTGGCGCGGGCTTCCGGTGGCTTCAGCCTGCAAGACCTTATGCCAAATCGTGGGTACATCGGATGAGGTATTAATGGAGCTTGTGTAGCTCGAAAGAAACCGCGGGTCCTTCGACTTGGTTTGGCGCGTTGCGCCAACCTTCGCGCAGGATGACATCGTGGTTGTTTGACACTCGATCTTTCCCACCCTACGCGCAAAGGCGCGCGTAGGATGGGGCACCCATATTTGTGCTGCTCGATGGAAACCGCAGGTCCTTCGACTGCGTTTGGCGCTCTGCGCCAAACTTCGCTCAGGATGACATCGTGGTTGGGGCGGGTTTGATTTCGACGGTGCGTTTTAGCTGGCCGCAGGCGGCGTAGATGTCTCGGCCTCGGGGGCGGCGGATGTAGGTGGGGATCTGGTTTTCGATGAGGCGTTGCTGGAACGCGGCTACGTCTTCGGGGCTGGGCGTTTTATACGGGATGCCGGGGCCTGGGTTCCAGGCGATGAGGTTGATCTTGGCGGGAAGGTTGGCTCGGCGGATGAGCTTGATGACTTCGTCGGCGTGTTGGGGTTGGTCGTTGACTCCGCCTAACAGGACATATTCAAAAGTAACGCGCTCACGCGGGCGCAAGGGGAGTTTGGTGACGGCCTGCATGAGGTCGGCGATCGACCACTTGCGGTTGATGGGCATGATTTGCTCGCGGACCTGATTGTTGGGGGCGTTGAGGGAGATGGCGAGCTTCGGTCGTATCGGTTCGGAGGCGAAGCGCTCGATGCCGGGGACGATGCCGGAGGTGGAGACGGTCATGCGCGACTCGGCGATGCCTACCTCTTCGACGAGCAGGCGGACGGCGGCGATGAAGGCGTCGTAGTTGAGGAACGGCTCGCCCATGCCCATGAAGACGAGGTTGATGCGGTCGCGCCCGATCTGAACTTTGTGGCGCTTGAGGACGGCGACGACCTGTCCAGCGATTTCTCCGGCGGAGAGGTTGCGGATGATGCCGAGTTTGGCGGTGAGGCAGAACTGGCAGTTAACGGCGCAGCCGATCTGGCTGGAAACGCAGATAGTGGCGTCGTGATGGGTGGCGGCTTCACTGCCGTCTCCGGATTCGCCGGAGTCGCCTTCGGGCATCCAGACGGTTTCGGCGGTCTGGCCGTCGGCCATACATATAAGGTAGCGCTCGGTTCCATCGGTGGAGCGGAAGGTTTCGGCAATCCGGGGCAGGCCGATGGAGTATCCGGCATTTGCGAGCTGCTGACGGAGGCTTTTGGGGAAGGTGGTGAGGTCGTCGAGGCTGGCGGCCCACTGGCGGTACAAGGCGCGGGAAAGCTGCCGGACGCGCCAGGAGGGGGCGGAAAATTCCTGAAGCACGGCTGCAAGGTGCTCATTTTTAAGGCCAAAAAGGGAAAGATCGTTCGGGGTCCCTGGAGCGTCTAAAATGGAGATAGTAGTTTCCCTGCCTGACGTCATCGCAACACCGGATTCTGTGTCAGCATAGCGCATTTACGCGATCTTCTCCCGTGGGAGTTCCGGACGAGTCGCGAACGTGGCGGGGAAGTCCCTTCAAGGTAACAGAGCCCGAACGAGCCGGGCACAGCAGACGAGAAAAGAGCGCGAAAACCAATGAACAACGAGAGAAGCATACGCCGCACGATTTTGCCCAATGGGCTTACGATTCTGACGGAAAAGATGGAGCACATTCGCTCGGTGGCGATGGGGGTGTGGGTGCGATCGGGCTCACGGCACGAGCTGCCGCAGGTGAACGGGATTTCGCACTTTGTGGAGCACATGGTGTTCAAGGGGACGAAGTCGCGGTCGGCAAAGACGCTGGCGCGTGAAGTGGACGCGATTGGCGGCAACCTGGACGCTTTTACGGGGAAAGAAACGGTCTGCTTCAACATGAAGGTGCTGGATGACCATGTTCCGACGGCGCTGGGGCTTTTGTCGGACCTGGTGCTGAATCCGACGTTTGCGGAGGAGGAGATCAACCGCGAGCGCGGGGTGATTCTGGAAGAGATCAAGATGGATGAGGACAATCCGGATTATCTGGTGCATGAGATTTTTACGCAGAACTTCTGGAAGGACCATCCGCTGGGCAAGCCGATTCTGGGCACGAAGGAGACGGTGCGCAGCTTTGAACGCCAGACGCTGTTCGACTTTTACGGATCGCGGTTTCTGGGCGGAAACATGCTCTTTTCCGCGGCGGGAAACATTGAGCACGACAGCTTTGTGGAGCAGGTGACGCGACGTTTTGAGGGATTGCCCGCGGGCGAGAGCTCGTATGTGGCGGCGGCTCCGAAGACGGCGGCGCGGATTAACCTGCGGAACAAGAAGTCGCTGGAACAGGTGCAGCTGTGTCTGGGCGTACCTGCGCCTCCGGTGGCGGATGAAGACCGGTACACGACGCTGATTCTGAATACGGTGCTGGGCGGCGGGATGAGCTCGCGGCTGTTCCAGACGATTCGCGAAGAGCGCGGGCTGGCGTATGCGATTTTCAGCGACCTGAATCCTTATAGCGATACGGGATCGCTGTGCGTGTTTGCGGGGACGTCGTCGTCGAAGGCGGTGGAGGTGGTGGACCTGGTGATGGCGGAGTTCAGCCGGCTGAAGAGGGAACTGATGCCAGCGGACGAGCTGCGCAGGGCAAAGGACCAGCTGAAGGGGAACCTGCTGCTGTCGCTGGAAAGCTCGACTTCGCGGATGTCGAACCTGGCGCGGCAACAGATGTATTTCAACTACTTCTTCGGCCAGCAGGAGATTCTGGACAAGGTGGAAGCGGTGACGGCGGAACAGGTGATGGCGATGGCTAACAAACTGTTCCGGCCAGAAGCGGTTGCGGTGACTTTGCTGGGACGGTTGGATGGATTGAAGGTGCCTCGGGAACGCTTAGTTTGTTAGGAACTATTTGAAACCCATGGATAGGTGCACCATAGAAGGCACACCTATCCACGGTAGGGTTGTGTTGTCCCTATAGAAATTGAACTCATGCCTTTGTCGAAAAGGTTTCTAGCAAGAAAAAACCTGCTGCGGCTAGCCGAAAGCGAAGTAGTATGGCGGCATGAAAGTTTATGCCTGTCTTGTTGTTCTGCTTCTTCCAATCTTTATTTCCGTTGCCTTTGGCCAAAAGATGGATGTAAAGATCATCCAACGTCAAAGCGGAGAAACTGACTACAACTACGTTGTCCCTGGACATTTCTCTTCAACTTCAAATGGAAGTGCTAATTGCAGTGCGTATGGCGACACTGCTAACTGTTCCGGCCAAAGCACAACCAATGGATACTCTACCCCGTCCCGTGAAGTTTCCTATAGTGTCACGGGAGCAACCCTCTCTCTCTTGCTGCCCGATGGTCGGGTGGCGGTTGTGAATTGCGAGAGTAAATTTAAGGAGCGCATGGCAGGCCCTGCGGGAAATCACAGGAGCTGCCGCACACCGCTCGTGGACAACATTGAGGTCGATTTCAAGGGAAAGAATGCGAAGCTTTCCTGGCCCGTCAGTTTAGACGGAAAGAAATTTGAATCTGAAACATATAAAATTTTGGCTGTCTTGCCGAAGTAATTTGCGATTCCGGTCAAAAGCAAAGGCCCGCGTGAGTGCAGGCCTTTGTGGTTTCCAACCCTATGCGCAAAGAACGCGCATAGGATGGGGCACCCAGGTTTGACGTCTGGATTAAAGGGTTACACGCCGATGACAGCGCAGAGTTCCTTTACCGATTCGGCAGATTTTTTGAGAGCTGCGTCTTCTTCCAGTGTCAGCTTGATCTCGATGATCTGTTCGATGCCGCGCGACCCGAGCTTGCAGGGCACTCCGATGTAGTAGCCGCTGATTCCGTACTCGCCTTCGAGGTATGCGGCGCAGGGCAGGATTTTTTTCTTGTCCTTGAGGATAGCTTCGACCATCTCGACCGCTGCCGCAGAGGGCGCATAGAAGGCGCTGCCGGTCTTGAGGTGCTTGACGATCTCGGCTCCGCCGTCGCGGGTGCGCTGCACGATGGCTTCGAGGCGGGAGTTCTCGATGAGCTCGGTGATGGGGATTCCGGCGACCGTGGAGTAGCGCGGGAGGGGGACCATCGTGTCGCCGTGGCCGCCGAGTACGAAGGCGGTCACGTTTTCGACCGAGACCTTCAGCTCTTCGGCGATGAAGGTGCGGAAGCGGGCGGAGTCGAGGACTCCAGCCATGCCTATGACGCGCTCACGGTTGAACTTTGCCTGGCGGAAGGCAGTCTGGGCCATGGCGTCGAGCGGGTTGGAGACAATAATCAGGATGCAGTTGGGCGAGTGCGCAGTGACCTTGCCGACGACGTCGGACATGATCTTGTAGTTGGTCTGCAGGAGGTCGTCGCGGCTCATGCCGGGCTTGCGCGGGATTCCGGCGGTGATGACGACGATGTCGGAGTTGGCGGAGTCGGCGTAATCGTTGGTGCCGAGGATGTGGCAGTCGCGCTTCTCGATGGGCATGGCTTCGAGCAGGTCGAGCCCTTTGCCCTGCGGTACGCCTTCGACGACGTCGAGCAGAACGACGTCCGCGAGTTCCTTTGAGGCGATCCAATGAGCGGCGGTCGCGCCTACGTTGCCTGCTCCTACGATAGTTACTTTCTTACGCATTTTCTTTCACTCCTGACTGCTGGTAGCTATGAGAAAGTTGTTAGTCGCCGGTCCCCGGTTGCTGGTGAGGCTGGAGACTGGGAACTAACGACTGAGGACTACATGTTCTCGATCATTTTGGTTGCGAACTCGCTGGTCTTGACTTTGGTTGCGCCCTGCATCTGGCGCTCGAAGTCGTAGGTTACATGTTTCTGCTGGATGGTCTTCTCCATGGAGGTCTCGATGAGTTTGGCGGCTTCCTTCCAGCCGAGAAACTCGAAGAGCATGACGCCGGAGAGCATGACCGATCCGGGATTGATGACGTCTTTGTCGGCATACTTGGGTGCGGTGCCGTGCGTGGCTTCAAAGACCGCGTAGCCGTCGCCGATGTTGGCTCCGGGGGCGATGCCGAGACCACCAACCTGTGCGGCGCAGGCGTCTGAGATGTAGTCGCCGTTGAGGTTGGGGCAGGCCAGGATGCTGTACTCCTCGGGGCGGATGATGACCTGCTGGAAGATGGAGTCGGCAATGCGGTCGTTGATGAGGATCTTCTTCTTCCACTGGCCGTTGCCGTGCGACTTACCGATGGAGTCGAGCACCTGTTTCACTTCGGCGTAGAGCGCGCTGCGAAATTCGTCGTTGCCGAATTCGAGGCCGGGCTCGATGAGCGCGGCGTTCTGCTCGACGGTGAGACTTGGGTTGGCTTCCTGGTTGCCGAGAATCCAGCTTTCGCGCTCGGTGATGACATGAGCGCGGAACTCTTCGACGGCGACTTCGTATCCCCATTCGCGGAATGCGCCTTCGGTGAACTTCTGAATGTTGCCTTTGTGGACCAGCGTGACTGACTTGCGGTGGTTCTCGATGGCGTACTGGATGGCGCGGCGCACGAGGCGCTTGGTTCCGAAGATGGAGATGGGCTTGATGCCGACGCCGGAGTCTTCGCGGACTTTCTTTTTGCCGCCCTTGAGCAGATCGTTGTTGAGGAAGTCGATGAGCTTTTTGGCGTCGGCGGAGCCTTCGCGGAACTCGATGCCCGCGTATACGTCCTCGGTGTTCTCGCGGAAGATGACGACGTCGAGTTTTTCAGGGTACTTCACGGGGCTGGGCACGCCGGCGTAGTACTTGACGGGGCGTACGCAGGAGTAGAGGTCGAGAATCTGGCGCAGGGCGACGTTGAGGGAGCGGATGCCTCCGCCGACTGGCGTGGTGAGCGGGCCTTTGATGGAGACGCGCAGATCGCGCGCGGCGCTCACAGAGTCGTCAGGCAGCCAGGTTTTGAATTCGCGGAAGGCCTTCTCGCCAGCGTAGATTTCGAACCACTTGACTGAACGCTTGCCGCCGTATGCTTTCTCCACGGCTGCGTCGAAGACGCGCTGCGAAGCGCGCCAGATGTCGCGTCCGGTGCCGTCGCCTTCGATGAATGGGATGATGGGATGGTCGGGGATGGTGAACTTTCCTTCGGCGTATTGGATCGCCTCGCCACCGGCGGGCAAGGGCAGTCCGTTATAGCTCTTCTGCATGTAAGTGGATGTCTCCCAAGCTGGATAAGGTCGGTAGAAACTCTGCTTTAGAGGCTAACATTCGCTGAAGACGACATGCAACGACTGGCTCCGGGCGCGTGACCACTTACCAGAGGCGTTTTACTCCAAAGGCGTCGAAAAGTTTTTCGTTGCTGACCAGGAGGCATTCTTCAGCGATGGCCTGTGCGATGAGCATGCGATCAAAGGGGTCCCGATGGGCGCTTTTGAGTAGCCCTGCGCTGCGGGTGTGATCGACGGTGATGGGAAGTTCCTGAAAGCCTAGCCGTCGAAGCGTGGAGCTAAGCCCGCTGAGAAGCGGTTCGACGCCGGGCAATTTGCCGATACGGAATTTGGTTGTGATCTCCCAGGCGGTGACGGCTGAAAATAGCAGTTCGTTCTCAAAAGAGCCGAGCGCGGCCTGAGATTTTTTCGAGAGGCGGCTATCTCCGCTGACCGCCCATAAGAATGTGTGAGTGTCGAGCAACAGCTTCATGCGTTCTCGCCATTCCATGCGCGTAACTCTTCCTCGGGCAGCGGTTCGAAGAACCGGTTGTCGACGCGGAAATTTCCTTTGAATACGGCCAGGTTGCGTTTCTTCTGTTTCTTTATCGGGACCAGCCGCGCGATGGGAAGTTTTCCGCGAAGAATGACAACCTCTTCTCCGCCTTCTACCTTTTCTAGAAGCCGTGAGAGCTGAGTTTTTGCCTGATGGATGGTGGTTGTGGTCATTCGATTCTCCTCACGGCAGTGAAAGCTGATACTTAGCTAATATTAACTTAGCTAAGCATATCACGGTCGCTCTCCCAGGCGCTTGATCGCAAAGGTTTTCGGTCGCCATCTATGATGGATGGCATGATGATCCGCTCGAAGTTTGCCGCCGCTGTCGTGACCGCTGTTGTTTCAATGGGAGCATGGTGTTCCCCGGCATTCGCGCAGGCTACGCCAATGCGCGTGGTGATTGTGGGGTTGGAGCATGGACATGTTGGCGGTTTTTTGAATGCTTTCCCCAAGCAGCATGAGGTAGATCTGGTTGGCATTGTGGATCCGGATGCTGCGCTGCGAGCGAAGTATGAGCAGCAATTCCATTTAGACCACAGCCTGTTTTATGCACGACTGGATGATGCGATTGCGGCGCGGCATCCGCAGGCACTGCTGGTGTATACGCCGGTGGGCGAGCATCGGCGGGTGATTGAAGCGGCGGCGGCGCATGGGCTGGATGTGATGGTGGAGAAGCCGCTGACAATTTCCCTGGCCGACGCGCTGGCGATTCGCAAGGCAGCGCGCGAGCACCATATCCAGGTGCTGGTGAATTATGAGACGACCTGGTACCCCAGCAATCGCGATCTTTATGACATGTCGGAGCAGGGGCAACTGGGCACGATTCGCAAGGCGATTATTCGCGACGGGCACGAGGGGCCGCAGGAGATCGGAGTACAGCCGGAGTTTTTGAAGTGGCTGAAGGACCCGGCAGAAAATGGCGCGGGCGCGCTGTATGACTTTGGATGCTATGGGGCAGATTTGATGACGTGGCTGATGCACGGCGAGGCTCCGTTGAGCGTGACGGCGGTGACGCATACGGACAAGCCCGCGGAGTATGCTCCGGTGGATGACGATGCGACGATTGTGCTGCAGTATCCGGGTGCGCAGGCGGTGCTGCTGCCCTCGTGGAACTGGACCTTCGGTGTAAAGGACATGGAACTGTACGGAACGAAGGGCTACGCGATTGCGGTGAATGCGGACGAGGTGCGGACGCGCTTCCATGAGCGCGATCCCGAGCAGACGGCGACTGCGACTCCACTGGCCGCACCGGAAGACTCGTCACTGCATTATCTGGCCGCGGTGCTGCGCGGAGAGTTGCATCCCAAGGGCGATTTGACGGCGCTGGATACGAATGTGGTGGTGATGCAGATCCTGGATGCGGCGCGGGAGTCGGCGCGGACAGGGAAGACGGTGATGCTGCATCCGTTGCCGCAGTAGAAGGAAATTGTTTTCGGAGAGGCGTATCGTGGTTAGCAAATGAATTTGCGCTGTATTTTGCTCTCTGTCCTTTTCGCTGCCTTGTCTCTTTTCACAGCGCCGGCCTTGACCACGGTTTGGGCGCAGGCCTATTCAGCGGACAAGCCGCTGGGCGCCACGGCACAAAAGGCTCCGGCGTATTTGAAGAACGCGGGCATCGATCAGCGGCTGAGTTCTGCATTGCCGCTGCAGGACCACTTCATTGATGAAAATGGCCAGGATGTGGCGCTGAGCAAATATTTCGGCGGGCGTCCGGTGGTGATGGCGCTGGTGTACTACCACTGCGGACTGCTGTGTCCGGAGGTGCTGAACGGGATGGCAGTAGCGCTGCGCGGAACAGGCTTCAAGGCCGGCAATCAATACGACGTGATTGTGGCGAGCATCGATCCGATGGACACGACGGCAGACTCGGTTGATGCGAAGCAGCGTTTTCTTGCGACGCTGGGCGATGCGGGTGCGGCGAACAGTGTGCATTTCCTGACCGGGCAGCAACAGTCCATTACCGATCTGGCACAGGCTACAGGCTTTCACTATGTGCGCGTGCCGGGGCCAGATGGCAAGATGGACCAATTCGCGCATTCGACCGTGATTATGATTGCTACGCCGGATGGGCGGATGTCGAAGTATCTTTCCGGCATCAACTATCAATCGCGCGACGTAAGGCTGGCGTTGATTCAGGCCAGCAATCGCAGGATCGGTTCTCTCAGCGATATCGTGCTGCTCTACTGTTGCAGCTATGTGCCGAGCCAGGGACGATATACAGTGGCTATTCTGCGGATCATGGGGCTGGCCGGGATGGCGTCGCTCGTGGCACTGGCAGGACTGCTGTTTCTGCTGAATAAAAAGCCCACGGGCCGGACGGCATAGCGCTCGTTTTTACGCAGTTTGTACCAGCGCATGCGTGTTTTCCGGATCTCCGGGTTTTGGTAGGATGAAGACTCGGAGAGGTGGCAGAGTCCGGTTGAATGCACCTGACTCGAAATCAGGCGTAGTCGAAAGGCTACCGGGGGTTCGAATCCCTCCCTCTCCGCCATCTTCGCTGAACAACTCAGAGTTAACTTCCGGGTCTACGTCGCTCTTCTCCCGGACCTTCTACAACAAGCTCTTCGAGTTTCCAGTCTGCTCCCATCAGCAGGGATGAAATCTGAGGGTTGAAGCCCTGTAGGGGCCATAAGCTCCTGTTTCTGTGCGTGATATAGACCAACGTTTGTCTATTAGGGAAATGCATTTATTTCTCTTGACGCAAATCATCCGCACAGCTTTAATACTGGATTGAAGCTGGGCTGAAACGTTGGAACGCCACTGTAATGAAACCGTTTGTTCTCGCTGTCTCGTATTTTCCAAACTACGGAATTGGACGCGACGTACATTGGCCATGCCGCTCGCGGCAGAACCGTTGTGAAGACGCAGGACGACACGCGGTCCCCGCGCATCACACGGTGCTCGTTGCAGGATTGTCCGGGCCTGGTTGTGGGTCTATATGCAGCAGAATGAGGATATCTGGATGACGGTGCGACGGAGCATTCTTGCAATTGTTCTGGCAATGCTTGGTATCTCAGGCTGTGGAAGCGGAGGCGGTGGGGGAAGCATGCCTCCGCCCCCTCCCAACGCTGCCGTGCCCACATTCTCTCCTGCTGCGGGAACTTATACCGCGGCCCAAGATGTGAGCCTCTCCGATACCACTTCAGGCGCGTCGATTTATTACACGACCAATGGTTCGACGCCTACGACTGCGTCGGCGCTGTATTCGACGCCCATCGCCGTTTCTTCCACTACGACCATCGAAGCGATCGCCGTTGCCTCCGGCTATGCGAACAGCGATGTTGCCAGCGGTGCTTACACCATTTCGGAACCGGCAGCGGCGACTCCCTCCTTCTCTCCTGCTCCCGGAGCCTATAGCTCAGCCCAGAACGTTACGCTGTCTGACACCACCGCCGGGACGTCGATCTATTTCACAACTGATGGTTCGATCCCAACATCCTCTTCCACGCTCTATGCAACGCCGATCACGGTTTCTTCCACTACGACGATCAATGCGATTGCCGTTGCCTCTGGCTTTGCGAACAGCGCTGTTGGAACTGGCACCTATTCTTTTCCCGGGTCTGCCTCAACCGTGTCTGTTGTTGTGAGCACGCATGACCAGAGTGAGCTTATGGCCGCTCAGCCCAGTGTCAGCTTCACCACGAGCACGGCCGACGCAGGCACAAACACGATCACTGTGGATGCGACGCAGCAGTATCAGCCAATTGAAGGGTTCGGCGCCGCATTCACAGACTCGGCAGCCTATCTGCTTGAAGAGGTGGCCCAGCCGTCAGCCCTTTCAGGCACACTCAATGATCTTTTCACGCGCAACGGGAGCGGCATTGGCCTCAGCTTCATGCGCAATCCTATGGGCGCATCGGACATTGCACTTTCTGTTTATTCGTTTGATGATCAGCCCGCGGGATCAACAGACCCTACTTTGAGTGATTTTTCGATTGCTCATGACCAGGCGTACATCCTGCCGCTGATTGTGCAAGCCAAGAACCTCAATCCGCAGATGAAGATCCTGGCCAACCCCTGGAGCCCTCCTGGATGGATGAAGAACACGGATTCCATGCTTGGCGGAGGGCTACTGACAGCGGATGAAACGGCTTTTGCCAACTATTTCGTCAAGTACATTCAGGCGTATCAAGCAGCCGGCGTGCCCCTTGATTACATTTCTCTGGAGAACGAGCCGTTGAACAACACCACGGCGTATCCGAGCATGGGAATGGATGCTGGAACGGAGTTGAGCGTGCTGCGGGACTACCTTCTTCCGGCGCTGACGGCCAACAATATCTCCACTAAGGTCCTGGTTTACGACCATAACTGGGACACGCCGTCCTATCCGGATACGGTACTGAGCGATCCGACGGTCCTTGCATCGGCCCAGGTGGCGGGCACTGCATGGCACGGATACGCCGGAACGCCCGGCGCCCAGCAGACGGTGCAGAATAACTTCCCGGCGAAAGGCGCATGGATGACGGAGCACTCCGGCGGCACCTGGATCGCCGATCAATTTACGTCCGATTTTCTTGAGATTACGCAGGTGATGCGCAATTCGGCGCGAGCGTATGTGAAGTGGAGTCTGGCCTTGAACGAAAACCTTGGGCCTAACCTGACGCAGAACGCGGGCCTGGGAGGGTGCGATACCTGCACGCCCATTGTGACCGTTAACAGCCAGACGGGCGCGATCACCAAAGACATCGAGTACTACACGCTTGGCCACTACAGTAAGTATGTTTTGCCGGGAGCCGTGCGGATCGGTTCCAGCAACACACCCGCCATTGCCAGCGTTGCCTTCCAGAACCCGGACGGCTCGACTGCGTTGATCGCGTTCAATGACTCGAGCGCCAGCCAGACCTTCCAGGTACAGTGGGGCACGCAGTTGTTTTCGTACACACTCCCAGCTCTGGCCGCGGCCACGTTTACGTGGAGCGGAACGCAGAGCGGAATACCCACGACCTCGGCCACCGCTCAGACCCAGGGCTCCAGCTACAGCAGCGAAAACGGGCTGGAGACGGAGAGCACCGGCGATTCGACTGGCCAATATGACCTGGGATACATCACGCAAGGCGCGTATGCCTCCTACAAAAACGTGGACTTTGGCAGCTCTGTCAGCCAGGTCAGTGTCCGCGAAGCGAGCGGTGGCGGCGGAGGTACGCTCGAGTTCCACCTCGATAGCCCAACCGGCGCGCTCATTTCTACGGTTACGCTCCCTGTTACCGGCGGCTGGCAGGATTGGCAGACCGTTACTGGAACAGTCTCTGGAGCGACGGGTGTGCATACCCTGTATCTGGTTTTCACAGGGTCAGCCAATGGCATTGCCAACCTGAACTGGTTTCAGTTCGAGTAGCCATGGTGTGAGCTCCCTCGCACCATACGACAGCGCAAGCTCCGACTGACGACAGCTCCAGATGGCCTGCCACGCATCTATATCTCAAATCTGATAGCGGAGACAGAGGCGATTTGCCTTGCTCCACATCGAGACCCTTGAGAGTGGGCCGTGACGATGCGTCCAAGGGGAAGAAAGCGGCATAATTCCTGCTTGACATCTATTTCTTCGACGTGATTTAATCCATTCGCATGCATATTTATAGGTATGCGCTTTAGAGGCAAACGATTGTCTTAGACGGATTCACCGCCGGCAACCGATTGCATGTAAACAAGGCAGAGATCGCGCCTGGTTGTGCCTCAAGGCGGCGGGAAACTAGCTAAGGATATTGGCAGGCTGTTGAAGCGTCTGCAGTGGCAACAAAATTTTGGAGGCTGTTTATGAAAAACCTGATGCGATGGATTATGCCCATCGTTCTGATTTGCGGAAGTGGGGCGTGTTTTGCGCAAGCGATCAACTCCGGCGATATCCGCGGGACGGTAACCGATGCTACGGGAGCAGTAATTCCCGGGACCACGGTCACCGTGTTGAATGTAAATACTGGTATATCCAAGGCTTACACGACAGATGGGGCCGGCGTATATGATACGTCTTCGATTTTGACCGGCTCCTATAAGCTCACATTTACCAGCCAGGGTTTTGACGAACTGGTGCGCGGCCCAATTACGGTTGAGGTCGGGTTCACCAGCGTCAATGCCGAGTTGAAGGTCGGCTCCGTGTCTCAGAAGGTAGTGGTCACCACGAACGTGCCGCTGTTAGACACCGAGTCCGGCACGCAGTCCACAACATTGAATGCGAAGTCGATGGCCCAAATACCGCAAGTAGGCCCCGACTGGGAAAACTTCATGATCCTGCTTCCCGGCGCTACCGGCACTCCGGGCGGAAACCAGGGCTCGTCCAATCCAGGCCAGGGAATCTCGGTAAACGGCAACCTTCCTTACAGCAACGTGCTTGCTGACGGCGCTTCCACCACGCTGTCGCATAGCCAGAATGCCAATCCTGCCATCTTTGAAACAGTAGCGGAGTTGCAAGTCTCTACATCGTCGTTTTCGGCGCAGTATGGCACCGGCGGCATTATCTTCAACCAGATCAGCAAGGGCGGTACGAACCATTTTCACGGTTCGGCCTATGACTATCTCCAGAATAATGCGCTGAACGCCGCAGGATACACCTTTGGCGGTACGAGCCAGGTCCCGTTTCTCCGTTATAACGATTTTGGCGGGTCGATCGGTGGTCCAATGCTGAAGGACAAGATGTTCTTCTTCTTTGACTACGACCAGATCGTCGATCATGGCTCAGCCAGCAACTCGTTCAACACCATCCCCACAACCACGGTGATGGGAGGAGACTTCAGCGGCTCCAACTATCAAATCTATGATCCGACTACGCAAACCATCGCGTATGACTCCAAGGGCAATCCATATCCCGTCCGCCAGTCGTTCCAGCAGGAATACGGCTCGAATGCGATTCCCGCCGGGATGATCGACTCGGTGGCATCAAAGTTTCAGCAGTGGTACCCCACTCCGTCCAACCATCTTGCCGGCGGTAATTTTGTCCAGGGCAGCGTGGGTTCAGAGGGCGAGCCCAATAACAACTTTTACTCGTCCCTGCCGCAGTCCACACCGTACCGGAAGTATTTTGGACGGTACGACTATCAAATCACCGCCAATAACCGGTTTTCGATGTCCGATACGCAGAGTGACACTCCGGTGATTTACCCCAACTCAGTAACTGTGTGCCCCATCGGCTGCCAGGCTGGAGACGTGGACAATAACAACGCCCAGGTGACGGACGTTTGGAACATCAGCCCGAGCACGATCAATGAAGCGCGCATGGGCTATACCTGGCAGGGCAATTTCTTCGCTGACCTTTCGCTGGGTCATGGCTATCCGGCCCAGCTTGGCTGGCAATTTGCCAAGGCGGATGACTTCCCGGCGATCCAATTTACACGCAACTACCCCTATGCATGGATCGACCCCAGCACGAACGCGGTCTACAAAGAGCATGTCTTCGATCCGTCCGATGTGGTTACGATGATCCGCGGCAAACATATTCTCCACTTCGGCGGCGAAATGCTGATTTACCGGGACGATTCGACGGCATGGGGTAACACCAATGCCGGAACCATGCAGTTCTCCGGCCAGTACACCGAGCAGTGGACGGTGGATCCTTCAACCGGAGTTGCTTCGCCCAATACCAATAGTGGCCTGGAGTACGCCGACTTTCTGCTTGGTTTGGCCAACAATTGGAGCGCAAACGTCAGCCCCGAGTATGGAGCGCGCTTCAAGAGCCCGCAAATATTCGTTCAGGATGACTACAAGTTGCGCCCGAATCTGACCCTGAATCTTGGTCTTCGCTATCAAATCAATCACGGCTGGAATGAGATTCGCGGCAACGAATCCAGCTTTGACCCGACCGTGCTGAACCCGGCGACCGGAACCAATGGGGCGTACTGGTATGGCACCACGAAGGCCAATGGCCGCGATTCACTCATGTCTGACGTCTACAGCACTGTGCTACCCCGCATAGGAGTCTCGTGGCTGGCGCATCCCAACACGACACTTCGCGGTGGTTTCGGCCTCTACTCCTACAACTGGAGCCTGGATAACTACGGCGGGAACAATACATCCTACGGGTTCGGCGCTGTTCTTGGTTCGGGCGGTAGTGTCAGCGACCAGACCAACGGCATTACGCCGATTACCCAGTTGGATGGGAGCGGAAACTTTTATGGAACCAGTACGGCTCTCCCTTATACTCAGGGTTCCACCGATCCCGCCAACTTTAACGGCCAGAACGTTGGATATATCCAATACCACCTACCGGTTCCTAAAATCTGGCAGTGGAACGTGCAGGTACAGCAGGAACTGGGTACAAACCTTGTGACCGAGCTGGCCTATGTCGGGAGCCACGGATACAACCTCGCCTTCCCGACGGACCTGAACAACATTCCGGAGCAGGATCTCGCCTCCAGCAATATCAATCAGTATCGGCCCTATCCGCAGTATGGAAACATTGGCGGCAGCACCAATAACGCCATATCCAACTACAACTCGCTGCAGGC
This sequence comes from Silvibacterium sp., assembly GCA_049799415.1. Lineage (GTDB taxonomy): Bacteria > Acidobacteriota > Terriglobia > Terriglobales > Acidobacteriaceae > Silvibacterium. Next base: position 4,728 of record JBARHV010000178.1, on the reverse strand, counting down.
GGAGGTCAAGAAGCGGTTGTCCTCTGGAGTCAACTTCGACTTCAGCTATGTCTGGTCGCACTTCCTTGACGATCAGGACTCCTCGGCATGGGGCAGTCACAGCGGGCCGCAGGATTGGCAGGTTGCAAATAATCCGTCCGTCAATTACAGCAACTCAAACTTCGACGTCCGCAATGCCTTCAAGGGCTTCGTTGTTTACGAGCTGCCGTTCGGTACGGGAATGCGGTACCTGAACCATAATGCCCTGCTCAACGAAGCCATTGGAGGATGGCAGGTCGCCGGCAGTTTGGTTTTGATGTCCGGTAATCCCTTCACCGTGTATGGAACACAGTCTACCGGCGAGACGGACGGGGCCGTGTTCCCCAACCGGAACCCTACTGTAAATCCAAAACCGCAAAACAGAAGCGTGCGCTGCCAGCAAGCGGGTTGCGCCAACGAGTGGTATAACCCGGAGGCGTTCCTGCAGCCGGCCAACGCAACCTTCGGCAACGTAAGAAGGAACAGCATGTACGGCCCTGGAATCAACCAGACAAACCTCTCCGCGGGCAAGACGTTCTTCCTGCCGTGGGAAGGCGTCCAGTTCCAGATCCGTGCTGACGCAACCAATGCCTTCAACCATGCCAGCTTCTCGCCTCCGAGCACAACGACGCTCTCCGGCTCAGCAGGCGCGGGTCAGCCGTACACATACACAGCCGGGCAGCAGCAAATCAGCGGAACCACCGTTGGTGGAAGATCGGTCCAGATTCAGGGCCGGATTACCTTCTAACTCTGGCTAATCTTGACCTCCTTGAAGAGACGGCAACTATTTGCCGTCTCTCTTTTTTTGAAATGCCGAATTTCTTTGGCACTCACTGCCGGCTGAAGTGTATGAATAAAACTATATGAATGCGAAGCCGATAAGATTATTTGCCTGCCTCATTCTTTTGCTGGATGTGGCGCTGTGCTTTTCTCAGAGCGGGGAAGACACACAACAGAGTTATGCGGCGCATATGCAGAAAGCGCAGGCCTACCTGGGCGAGAAGCGCCCTGATCTGGCAATCCCGGAGTTGCAGGCGGCTGTGGCGCTTAATCCTGACGGCATTGATGCACAGGGCAACCTGGGGGTGCTGCTGTTTTTTCAGGGGAAATACGCGGACGCGATTCCACACCTGCGCGCGGCGGTTGGAAAACAGTCGGGCTTGAGCAAGATTCAGGGACTGTTAGGAATTGCCGAAGAGAATACGCAGGACAGTGCTGACGCACGCAACGATCTGGAAGCGTCATTTCCGCAGATACAGGACGCTCAGTTCAAAGTACGTGTGGGGCTGGAACTGGTTGGTATCGATACAAAAGACAATGACCTGGCCTCGGCGGCAGCCGTAATTGCGCAGTTGCAAAAGGCGGCCCCGGAAAACCCGGAGGTGTTGTATGCCGCGTACCGCACCTATTCCGATCTTACGATCCAGTCAATGTTGACGCTCTCCCTGGCCGCTCCGGATTCGGCGCAGATGCACCAGATGCTGGCCCACGAGGAGCTGAAGCGAGGCAATACAAATGGCGCAATTGCCGAGTATCGCAAGGCGATCGCGATTAACCCACTGCTGCCGGGTGTTCATTTTGAGCTGGCCGAGCTGCTGAATACCTCACAGGATGCGAATGTTAAGAAGGAAGCAGTACAGGAGTATCGAGCAGCTCTGACGGCTAATCCTCAGGACGCGAAGGCGGAATGCCGGTTAGGGGAGATCGATTCGCGGGCGGGGAATATGGCCCAGGCGTATCAGGAGTTTTCAAAGGCCGTCCAGTTACAGCCGACAGATGCCGATGCCAAGCTGGACCTGGCAAAAACATTGATTGAGATGGGTCAGCAGGACAAGGCGCTGCCTCTGTTTGAGCAGGTCGTTCAACTGGATCCTACAATTGCTGTTGCTCACTATCGTCTGGCTCAACTGTATCGGCGCAAGGGGCGTACTGAAGATGCAAAGCGCGAGGTAGAGCTATACAAGAAATACACGGAAATGAAAGCGAAGCTCAGCACCAGATATCAAGAGTTGCAGGTTCCGCCAAGTGAAATTCACCTGGATAACCATGACGATAAATAGCCGTAAACGGACAGTGCATGTGAATCAATCAAGACGTACATTTTGTATTTATTCAGGAGCTTATATGCGGTTGAGAGTTGTTCCTTCTTTAGTCATTGCCACCTTACTTCTTGCAGTGCTTCCATTGCGTGCCCAACATAAGGGCAAGGTGCAACTTTGGCTGACAACAGCCGACCGCTCGTCTCTTTTCGCTGAGCAGCCCGGGCAATTGCACTTCCAGAAAAAGGGAAGCAACAATCCAGCAATCGACGTCGACGACAAGCAAAGCTTCCAGCAGATCGACGGTTTCGGATTTGCGCTGACCGGTGGAAGCGCGCAACTGATCATGCGAATGGACACAGCGCAGCGAAGCTCGCTGCTGAAGGAGTTGTTTGCCACAGGGAAAGGCGATATAGGCGTCAGTTATCTGCGCGTGAGCATCGGGTCGTCAGATATGAACGACCATGCATTCACATACGACGACTTGAAGCCGGGTGAAACAGATACGGCCCTGGCGCAATTCAGCTTCGGGCCGGACCGCACTTCCGTTATCCCCGTGTTAAAAGAAATTCTCGCTATCAACCCGAAGATCAAAATTCTGGGCTCGCCATGGTCTGCGCCTGCGTGGATGAAGACAAACGACAATCTTAAGGCCGGAAGTTTAAAGCCAGAATATTACGACATTTATGCCCAATATCTTGTGAAGTACATCCAAGGCATGAAGGCCGAGGGCATTACGATTGATGCGATCACTCCGCAAAACGAGCCGCTCAATCCGTATAACACGCCCAGCATGGTCATGCAGGCAACGGATGAAGCCGCATTCATCGGGCAATCTCTTGGTCCAGCCTTCCAAAAGGCGGGGATCAAAACCAAGATCATTGTCTACGATCACAACTGCGACAGGCCGGATTATCCACTTACCATCCTGAACGATGCCAAGACTGCCGAGTATGTAGACGGCTCGGGTTTTCATCTTTATGGCGGCGAAATCACGGCGATGAGCAAAGTACACGATGCGCATCCTGACAAGAACCTGTATTTCACAGAGCAGATGGTTGTTGACCGTCCCAATAGCACGCAGCTTGATATTGCATCGCCTGTCTCGCGCCTGATCATCGGCGCAACACGCAACTGGAGCCGCAACGTTTTGCTCTGGAACCTCGCCGCCGATCCAGAATTCGGACCGCACACCAACAACGGCGGTTGCCCCGTCTGCGAGGGCGCAATTACTCTGAATGGCAATGATGTCACCCGGAATGTTGCGTACTACACGGTGGCGCATGCTTCCAAATTTGTGCGTCCCGGCTCAGTTCGCGTCGCATCGAATCTGCTGGAGGGGTTGCCTAACGTCGCGTTTAAGACTCCGGATGGCAAGAGAGTCTTGATTGTCGCGAATGACGGCAATACTGCACAAACATTTGAAATTCATTATCACGGCAAGAGCGCTATATCCAGCCTGAAGGCTGGGTCTGTTGGAACGTATGTCTGGTGAAGAGAGAATAGAGAGAACTTCCTGGCCGCAAGCAGTCCGTCGAAAGCATCGTGCGCGTTCCATGCAGAGGCTGGGAGCTGTGCAAGCGGTAAGAAGCCTTTGTATCTGGATATTGTTGGCAGCGTATTTAGTCTGCGGGGCTATAACATCCGAAGCGCAGAGATCGTCTCAACCAATCGTCGAGCCCTTGATGAGGCAATTGCGCCAAGCGATCAGCCTTGCGGAGCATGGAGATGAGGGTCAGGCTTTGGTTCTGACCAATGCTCTTGTGGCACAGCACCCGGATTTTATGCCGGCGCTGAAACTTCAAGGAGAGCTTCTGGAAGATACCGGGCACGGGCCAGACGCTGCTCTTTCTTATGAAAAGGCCCTCACGCTTGCGCCGAATGATCCGGATTTGCTGCTGAAAGTGGGCGTTGATCAACTCATAAAAGGTAAATACGATCAGTCAATCTTATTGTTGCGCCACCATCTTAGCCTTGTTCCACATGATCGAGACGCTCTTTATTATCTGGCCCAGGGATATCACCTCAAAGGTGAAAATGATCTGGCTTTGAAGACAATTGAGGAGTGCCTCCGCGTTGATCCAAACAACGCTTCGGTCTGGCAAAAGTATGGCGAGTTACTGTGCAGCTCCGGGGACAACGAAGGAGCAATACGATGGTTGCTGAAGGCCCAAAGCTCAGACCCAACCCTTGATCGGCTTGATTTCGATCTTGCCGTGGCAAGTTACAAGAGTATGGATTTTCCAAGCGCCCTAAAATACTCCGCAAAGGCAGCCGCGCGTCGGCCCGATGATCCAGAAATTCTCGCGCTCTACGCCGCTGCGCAAGCCAGTCTATCGCAGTGGCAGGATGCGGAAAATACATTTGAGCGCATCCTCGCGATTAAACACGACGATCTCGCTTCTCTGTTAGGGCTTGGACATTGCGAAGTGGAACTCAAGCATTATCAGGACGCGATCGACTCGCTGAATCATTTGTTGCATTTGGATCCTACGCAGATAGCTGCTCACTTCTACTTATCGAGAGCTTTTGCCGGACTGGGAAATGCAACAGAGGCCCAGCACCAGATACAACTCCATCACCTGATGATGGAACAGATGTCATTCGTTCGCACCTTGGAGACCGATCAGCGCGAGCACGATATCACCGCTCAAGCTCGCCAGTTACTAGT
>JBARHV010000177.1:0-11813 GCA_049799415.1 Silvibacterium sp. | reverse complement strand
TCCGTAGCCCCGTCCGTGCGTCGCATCGTCACCCAACTCGCGCCGGGAACCCCCACGCCAAGATTTCTCACCATGGAGCAGCAGATCAGCGAAGCCATCATCGCCGAGCGTGTCATGGCCTTGCTCTCCGTCTTCTTCGGCATCAGCGCATTACTCGTCACCGGCATCGGACTCTACGGAGTCCTCGCCTGGTCTACCGCCCGCCGCACCAGCGAAATCGGCATTCGCATGGCTCTGGGAGCGCAACGCGCGCAGGTTGTCGCCCTCATCTTTCGCGAAAACCTCTGGACCGCTGCCGCCGGTTGCGCCGCCGGATTAGCCGCCGCCGTCCTCGCCTCGCGCGTCCTCGCCAGCTTTCTCTACGGAACCTCGTCCCGCAGCCCCTGGGTTCTTTCCGCCTCGCTCGCCCTCCTGTGCCTGGTCGCCGCCGCCGCCTCGCTCATCCCCGCCATCCGCGCCGCCAGCATCGATCCCGTCAAAGCCCTCCGCGCCGAGTAAAAAACGCTGTCAAGCCCCAGAGCGTCTAAAATTCCTCTGTAAACCATTCAAAACGAATGGATTGATGCCGCTTTCCGCCAGTGCATGGAATATTGCTCGGATTCGATACAATAGAAATAGGGGCTAATTTTGCCGCGGGGGAAAATCAGCATGCGATCGGTAGGGAGATCAAGTCCTTCTATTAAGTGCTTTGTTATTTATTAGTTAGAGTAAGTTCTTTGTTCTATATCACATACACATTCAAGAATTGCCTAAGCCGCGTCGTTCGTATTAGATAGCAAAAAATAACGAGGGAGAGGGTAAGACTTGCGGCTCGGAAAAATCAGCCGATCTCAGCCAGGATCGCCGCCGCCGCCGCCGCCGGGTCGGCAGCCCGCGTAATCGGACGCCCGATTACCAGGTAGTCGGCTCCTGCCGCAATCGCCGCCGCCGGAGTGGCCACGCGCTTCTGGTCGCCAACCGCCGCTCCCGTGGGACGAATCCCCGGAATCACCAGCGTCGATTCAGGGAATGCCCGCCGCATCACCGCAACCTCCTCGGCGCTGGAAACGAAGCCATGAATGCCGGCCTCCCATCCCGTTCGGGCCAGCCGCAGAACCTGTTCAGCAGGCGAGGCCGAAACGCCGACCGCCTCAAGCTGGGCCCGGTCCATGCTGGTGAGCACCGTAACCGCCAGCAGCCTGGGAGCGTCGGGAATCGCTGCCGCCGCCTCAGCCGCAGCGGCCAGCATCGCTGGCCCGCCCCCGGCATGTAGTGTCAGCATCTGCGCCCCGGCGCGGGAGGCGGAACGGACCGCCCCGGCGACAGTGTTGGGAATATCGTGCAGCTTCAGATCGAGGAAGACAGAGCAGCCTTTGGATCTGATTGAATCGGCGATCCTATTTCCTTCAGAAAGATAGAGTTCCAGACCAACTTTAAACCATTGGATGATGCCATTCAGTCGCTCGACCAGCGCCAGCGCCTGCCTGGCGTCTGGAACATCGAGAGCCACGATCACCCGTTCGCGGGTAGAAGCAGGATTGGAACCGGATAGAGCCACAGACACACGTCCTCTCAGGCGTTTCACCCTAATCTAAATGACGGAAGGAGGAAAACCCAAGGCAGCCTGCGCAGGTAGAGGGCGCAGGCCGGATTCTCAGCGGGCCACTGCCGGAAAGGCGATCTGGGCCAGTTGGGAATTGGTGCTGATCAGGTCGATGCGAACCGGAGCGGTACCCCTCCGCCCAAATCCCAGAAATCGGGCTGCGGCATACGAGAGGTCGATGATGCGGTTGCGGGGAACCGGGCCGCGGTCGTTCACGCGGAGCACAACCGATCTGTGATTGCGCAGATTGGTGACCTTCACCAGCGAGCCTAGCGGGAGGCTGCGGTGCGCACAGGTCATGGCGTTCATGTCGTAATCTTCGCCGCTGGCCGTCTCACGGCCCTGGAACAGCTTGCCGTACCACGATGCGCGGCCAATCTGGTACCAGCGGTGCTGAGGTTGAGGCGGAGCCTGCTTCAAGGCCACAGACTGTTCCGCGTTGCCGGCCGGAGTGCCGGTTATGCCAAGCAAAGTCGCAAGGACTGCGCTGGCGATCAGAGCTGATCGTCGGAAGCGAGTATTCTTAGTGATTGCGATAGCGTTCATATTCCTCCTTCTGAAATTGTATGGAGCCATGGAACCCTAAGTCAAACTAAAATCGAGATTTATTTACCAAAAAGCCTTGCCGTTGAAGAAGATCTGTGATACAAGTCCCCAGCACTTCCAAGCCCGAAAAGCCGCTCATCGCTCTGGCCATTGCCGGCTTCGATCCGTCGTCCGGAGCGGGGGTCACTGCCGATCTGAAGGTCTTTGCCGCTCACGGAGTCTACGGTCTGGCCGCCATTACCGCCCTGACCGTTCAGTCCACCCAGGGGGTGCGCCGCGTAGAGCCGGTTTCCCCGAAGCTGCTGCGCGAAACCCTGAATTGCCTGGCCGAAGACCTCGAAATCTCCGGCCTGAAGATTGGGATGCTGGCTACAGCGGAGAACGTCGACGCCGTAGGCGATTTTTTGGCCCGGTCCGGCATTCCAGCCGGGAAGGTCGTCCTCGACCCGGTCCTCAGGTCAAGCTCCGGTCATGAACTACTTTCAGAAGAAGGCTTAAAGCAGTTGAAAAATAAGCTGTTATCGCGAGTTGGATGGATGACCCCAAATACCGGCGAACTGGCGATCCTTGCCGGAATGCCGGTTCCGAACCGCGAAGCTGTGCCGGAAGCCGCTGCCCAACTAGCTGCGAACTATCCCGGTCTGAACCTGGTCGTCACCGGAGGCCATCTAGACTCTCCCGACGATTATCTGCGCACCGCAGACGGAGCCGGGCAATGGTTTCCCGGCCAACGCATCCAGACGAATGCCACGCACGGAACAGGTTGCGCCTTTTCCTCCGCGCTGCTGGTCCGGCTGCTGGCGGATGACTCTCCCGCCCTGGCCGTCTCCGCCGCCAAGGCATACGTTGCCGAGGCCATGAAAGCGGCGCAGCCTATCGGCCGGGGTAAGGGGCCGCTGCATCATCTGTACAGGCTGCCTTAGTCTTCCGGAGGCAGGTCGGCCCCGGTATCGGATATCTGCGCCGTAATCTCTTCTCCGGTGATCAGAAAGCGGCGGATATAGCGCAGCGGCTCCTCGACTGCGGCCATCTCGCGCAAGTGGTATTCCCAGGCGTTTCCTCGCATGGTGCGCCGGGTATAGGCCTTTCGAACCACGGTGATCTCTTCACCCCGCCGGTTCAGGCGCTTAAACTCCTGCGTGGGAACGACAAACTGCATCTGCCGTCCGGCTTTCCAGAAGTGCCGCGCGAACTGGTGGGAAAATAACAGCGCATAGTACCGGCCTCCAAGGGACAGGGTTTCAATCGCAGCCTCGGTCGTCGTCCACTCCGTGCCAATCCTGCCCTGATACCACTTCCGGAACTCAAACCCGTTGGCGCGGGCCTGCAGCACAAGCAGATGAATCAGTTCTTTCCTGGTCATCGGGGAACCTGCAATCGCAACAAGATGACAATATCAGGACAGCGGTTTCGCGTCTAAAATGCTTGCTGAGAGCGTCTATAAACAATAAGCAGTATGAAAGAAAGCCCCAACCGAATGCTTTTGAAAAAGCTTGCTTTACCCACTTCGTCGGCTGCGGCGCGTAAGCTCCTGGTTGCGGGTCTCGCAGCTTTTATGGCGTTCCTGCCGGTTCTAAATGCAGCGGCGCAGACGGTGGATACTGATCCGCTGAACCGCGATGGGCTCGTCCAGCAAGCCTTTCAGCGCTTCTACAATATGGATTACGCTGGCGCCCTTGCGCGATTTGAAAAGGTCCAGGCCGAGCACCCCGCCGATCCGATTGCGACCGATTATGTCCTGTATGTCACGATCTTTCGCGAACTCTTTCGGCTCGACCTGCTGGATACGACGTTCTACGCCAATGATGGATTTCTGACCGGTAAGCATACCGTCGTCGAAGATCCTCGGGTGCGCGATCAGGTCAAGGCCCTGGCCGACAAAGCCTTCAACCAGGCCAATGACGCGCTGAAGAAGAATCCAAATGACGTAAATGCGCTCTTTGCCAGGGGATGGGCGCGAAGCCTCGAGGCCACCTACATGGCAATAGTGGAGCGGAGCTTCGGAGCCGCCCTCAAGCTGGCATACGGGGCGAAAAACGATCACAAGAAGGTATTGCAGCTCGATCCCAACTATGTCGATGCCAAAATGGTCGTGGGCGTATACGAGTACGTTGTGGGAGCGCTGCCCTTTACCTTCAAACTGCTCATCGGCTTTGCTGGAATTCACGGATCGAAGTCCGAAGGCATGGCCACACTGCAGGATGCAGCGAATCGCGGCGTGATTACCAGCGTGGAATCCAGGACCGCGATGGCGTTCTTTCTCCGGCGCGAAGACAAATACCAGCAGGCCCTGACGATCAATCACACGCTGGTCACCGAATATCCGCGCGATTTCCTCTTCTGCCTGGAGCACGCTAACCTTGCCAAGGACGCGGGCGACGGGATGAAGGCGATAGCGCTCTACCGGCAGGTGATCAGCGATGCCCAGCGGCCGGGTTACTTCGCATCTTTCCATCTTGAGCTTGCGTACTACGGCCTTGGGGACAGTCTGCGCGGACAACACCTCTACCAGCAGTCGGTCGAGGCCTTCCAGGAGGGTACTTTTCAGCCGACGACCAGCCCGGAGCTGAAGCGTCGCTGTCTTCTAGCTACCGGAGAGGTTTACGACCTGATGCATCAGCACGACAAGGCCCGGCAGCAATATCTGGCAGTCCTTGCTGCCGGGAGCAACACAACCCAGGGTGATCTTGCACGTAAATATATGAGTAGCCCGTATACGGCACGGTAAACGGTAAGTGGTCCCGCTCTGGATAGGTCGCCCTGTTTGGGGAACTTCGGGAACAAAATTTTGTGCCTGTGCGTACATCTCAGCAGGTGTAGGCTGTTAAGCACCGGAGGGCGATATGGCTGTTGCATGTAAAAACTGCGGCAATGCAATGAATGAGGACGCGCGTTTTTGCTCGGTGTGCGGAACACCGGCGGCGGCGCCCCAAACACAGGCCTATCCGCCCAACCCCGGAGCGGGCTATGTTCCGGCCACGCGCCTTATCCGGCCGCGCGCAGGGCGCATGGTCGCCGGAGTATGCCAGGGACTGGCGAACAATTATGCCTGGGACGTAACCTGGGTGCGCGTGATTACTGTGCTTCTCGCTGTTTTTGGAGGCGGGGTGGGCTTGATCGCCTATATCGTATTCTGGATCGTTATGCCCGAAGAACCGCTGGCTCTCCCTCTGCCGACCGTCTGGCCTCCGCAGGGAAATTAGCAGCGGCAATGTTTCACCACATCGATCACCAACCGGCTCCTTACAAAAGTCTTACATCCCCGGTCTCCGCATACTGATACGGTCGAATGTATTGAACCGAAAGTGGAGATCCACGCACTCATGCCTGTCGAAACCGTTGAACAAACCCTTCCCGCCGCAAGCCCCGCATCCGCAAATGTAAAAGGCGCAGCGCGAACTGAAGCCAAAGTTCCAGCATTGGGCCGGAAAGCTCAAAGCGGCAGCTTGAGCACGGTTACGGTCATCTTTATGGTGCTGTTCCATCTGGGCGCCGTGGCGGCTCTTTTCATGTTTTCCTGGAAGGCGCTGATCTGCAGTGCGGTGTTGTGGGTGTATGCGTCCAACCTGGGCATCGGCATGTGCTATCACCGGCTGCTGACGCATCGCGGCTACAAGGTGCCGAAGTGGGTGGAATACTTCATGACGATTGGCGCGACGCTTTCGCTTGAGGGCGGACCAATTTTCTGGGTGGCGACGCATCGCGTGCATCACCAGCTCTCTGACCATGAAGGTGATCCGCATACGCCGACCGAGGGCGGCTGGTGGGCGCACATCGGATGGATCCTGAGCGGAGTTTCCCTGCACGCCGAGACGGCGATGCTGTCGCGGTATGCTCCTGACCTTGCCCGCGACAAGTTCCATGTGTGGCTGAGCAAGTACCATTGGGTTCCGATGGTCGTAGTTGGCCTGGCACTGCTGGCCATTGGCGGATGGCCTTGCGTGATGTGGGGAATCTTCCTGCGGGTAACAGTCCAGCTGCATGCAACCTGGCTGGTGAACTCGGCTACGCACATGTGGGGTTCGCGGCGCTTTGAGACGAAAGATCACTCACGCAACAGCTGGTGGGTCGCCTTGCTGACAGGCGGCGAAGGCTGGCACAACAATCACCATGCGCATCCGGTATCTGCGCGGCACGGCCTGGCCTGGTATGAGTTTGACCCGAATTACCTTGGGATTCTCCTTCTGAAGAAACTTGGCCTGGCCTCGGATGTAAAGGTAGCGCAGTACGACAAGCACGACCCCAAACCGGCTGGAGTAGCCTGAGGACTCGCTGTCCAGGCACCTGCGCTTCGTTCCATCCTGAGTTCACCTCAAATCGCTCCTGCTGGGAGCGGTTTGCTGCAGGTGCGGAAATCGGCAATAAGAGCCATTCCTCTCTTCTGATACCTGTTGTGGTAAATATGCTTGATTCCCGGCCAACGGAAGGATCACGCAAAGCAGTCGCCTGTGCTGCCAGCACCCGGTACACTTTCGGACAGGCGCTTTTTACTTGCAATCATGCGAATCAGAGGACGAAAACGGAATGTAGTGTTGTTCATCGTGCTGGGCTCATGCATGGTGGGCATGGCCGTCACCCTCTATGTGAGCTGGATCATCCTGAACTGGCGACACATTATTCCGCTGCTGATCGGCATTCCTTTCTTCATGCTCCTGATCGCCGGTGTCGTCCTGAATACGATCTTTCTGGTGCGCGAAGTGCGGCGCAATGAACAACACGACAGTTTCATCAATGCCGTCACACACGAACTGAAAACCCCCATCGCCTCGATCCGGCTGTATCTAGAAACGCTGGAACTGCGCGAGTTGAACGAAGAGCAAAGGCGGGAGTTCTACGGCATCATGCTTGAAGACAGCGACCGGCTGCTAATCACTGTTGAGCAGGTGTTGAAAGCCGGAGAGGTTGGACAGCACTCCCGCAAAATGGTGCGCGCGCCAGTAGATATGCGCGAACTGGTGGCAGCGACGATCCACAGAATGAGGACGCTGCATCATCTGAGCGACGACAGCCTTAGCCTTGAGCAGGCTCCGTCCGACCAATCCCTCACTGTGCGCGGAGATTACGAAGAGTTGCGCACAGTAGTCGTGAACCTTCTGACGAATGCCGTGAAATACTCGCCCAAAGGCATCCATATCCAGGTTCGTCTCGCCGTTAAGCGCGATGCGTGGGTCATCCTGAGCGTGACGGACACCGGCATCGGCATTCCGGCGGCGCATCTTAAGAGGATATTTAAGAGGTTCTACCGTGTGCCAGCGCGCAATGTGCTTCGCACCAAAGGGACCGGGCTGGGACTTTTCCTGGTCAGGACCATCGCCCGTCAGCATGGCGGCGACGCATTTGCCGAGAGCGAGGGCGAAGGAAAGGGCGCAACCGTGAGCGTGCAGCTGCCGCGCATGCTCGACAGAATGGATGAGCCACACATGTTGCAGGAATCCTCATGAGCGCTGCTCGCATATTGATCGTGGAAGATGAGAAACATCTGGCGCAAGGGCTGCTCTTCAACCTGCGGGCCGAGGGCTATGATGTCGTGCTCGTCGGTGACGGCGAGCAGGCCCTGTCTTTGCTCACGCGTGACCATTTTGATGCGATCCTGCTGGATGTGATGCTGCCGGGAAAGAGCGGCTTCGATGTAGCGGCCGAGCTGCGGCAGGCGCAGAATTACGTTCCGCTGCTGATGCTCACTGCACGCGGGCGGCCCGAAGACATTCTGCAGGGATTTGCGGCAGGAGCGGACGACTATTTGCCCAAACCGTTTGATCTTTCCATCCTGCTGGCGCGGCTCAACGGCCTGCTGCGCCGCATGAAGTGGCACAGCCCGTCGGACAGGAATGCGGCATTTGCCGAAAACCAGCCCTATTTTGAGTTTGCCGGACGCAGAATCGACTTTGAAAACCTGCGGCTGGAGTCGCAGGGCAGGGAAATTCACCTCACCCTGATGGAAGCGGATCTACTGCGCTATCTGGTGCGCAACCAGGGGCGCTCCATTTCGCGCAAAGAGCTGCTGGAGCAGGTCTGGCGGCTCCACGAAGACACCGATACGCGCGCCATCGACAACTTCATCGTCCGGTTGCGGCGATATATTGAAGATGAGCCTTCCGAGCCGCGCTATCTGCGGACCGTGCGTGGAATTGGCTACAGCTTTGTTCCCTCCGGTGATTGAGTTGCATCGAGGGGTGGGGCAAGAGCATCAATAAACAAGAGGAATGATGAGCGAAGTCACACTGAACATTGACGGAATGCACTGCGGGTCCTGCGTCAAGCGCGTGACCCAGGCACTGGAGCGGATTCCAGGCGCTGAGGTTGTGGAAGTTCGCATCGGCGCGGCGCGTGTAAAGACAGAAGATCCCGCGCAAGCCGTGGCCGCACTGGCGAAAGCTGGGTACACCGCGCACCAGGAGCCATAGGAGCCGAGTTGAAAGAGAACAGCACGCAGGCCGTCAAGCTGGGCGTTCAGGGAATGACCTGCGCCGCCTGCCAGGCGCATGTGGAGCGGGCTCTGCGCGAGACGCCAGGTGTGTCCAGCGCGAACGTCAATCTGATGACTCATTCGGCGCGCGTGGTCTACGAGCCGGAGGTTGCGCGGCTTGAGTACCTGTTCGACGCAGTGCGAGAGGCCGGGTACGACGCCTCTCTGGCCACCGAAGACAAGTCCGAGGAAGATCACAAAGAACAGGAACAACGGCTGAAGGTCCGCGCTCTTGCTGCAATCGCAGGCGGTGCTGGGGTCATGCTGCTCTCAATGCCGTTGGCGATGCACGGCGCTCCGGGCCTATTTGACCGGGCGATGATGCGGCTGTTTCCGTGGCTGTACCGCATTCCCACGTCAACATTGAAATACACGATGCTGGTGATCACGCTGGCGGGAATGGCATGGGCGGGCGGAGAGATCTATCAGCGCGCATGGCAGGCAGCGAAGCATCGCTCCACCAACATGAACACCCTGGTGGCGTTGGGAACGGGTGCAGCCTTTGTCTATTCGGTCGCCGCTACCATTTTTCCTTCGTTCTTTCTCACTCATGGACTGCGCGCGGACGTTTACTACGACTCAGTGCTGCTGATTCTTGGCTTTCTGCTGATCGGTAACTGGCTCGACGCACGCGCCAAGCGGCGAACTCTGGATGCTCTGCATAGCTTCGTTGAATTGCAGCCGCAAACGGCGCGGGTGCTCCGGGACGGCGCTGAGGCCGAGGTTCCCGTGGCGGCTTTGACGCCAGGAGAAGTCGTTGTTGTGCGTCCCGGAGAGCGCATTCCTGTAGATGGAGTGGTACTTGCCGGTGCAAGCAGCGTGGATGAATCTCTGATCACCGGCGAATCGGTTCCCATAGCGCGCGGCGTCGGAGAGCGCCTCATCGGCGGATCGTTGAATTATGATGGCGCGCTTGAATATCGTGCCACCTCGATTGGTGCGGACAGCGTGCTGGGGCAGATGCTGCGCCTGATGGAAGAGGCGCAATCCTCGAAGGCTCCGATGCAGCAGCTTGCCGATCGCGTGAGCGCAATTTTTGTGCCTGTGGTGCTCGGGCTGGCCGCGCTCACATTCCTTATCTGGTCGTTCGCCGGTCATGCTGGAGGCCCAGGCCGCGCTTTTGCGATTGCCGTGGCGGTTCTGGTGATCGCGTGTCCCTGCGCCATGGGGTTGGCGGTTCCGGCTGCACTTACGGTGGCAATCGGGCGCGCTGCGCAGCTGGGCATCCTCTTTAAAGGTGGCGAGAGTGTGGAGCGTCTGGCGCGCGTCGACACCATCGTTTTGGACAAAACCGGCACACTGACCGAAGGCAGGCCTGGCATCACCGCCGTCCACGCCCACGATATGGAAGAGGCCACACTGGTTTCGCTCGCGGCATCGATTGAACGGCGTTCTGAGCATCCGTTGGCTCGCGCTGTTCTTGAGTATGCAGCAATGCACGAGATCGCAGAATCGCCAGCAATCGATGTGCGGGCGATTCCGGGTAAGGGATTGACTGGAACGGTGCAGGGAAGCATGGTCGCGGCGGGAAACCGCGCGCTGATGCTGGACATGGGCATCGCTCTTCCAGCAACTGCGGTGGCTCAGACTGGGGAAACTCCCCTTTATGTTGCTTTCGATGGCCGGTTTGCCGGTTTGCTGACGGCGCGAGACGGTTTGCGCCAAGGCGCGCCAGAGGCCGTGTCCTTGTTGAGGCGTATGGGAATGCGGGTGGCTATGCTGACTGGCGATAACCAGGCCTCCGCCGATGAAGTAGCGCGAGCCGTTACCCTTGACCAGGTATTTGCCGAATTATTGCCCCAGGACAAGCTGCTAAAAATCCGCGAATTACAGGGTGGAGGCCGCAAAGTTGCCATGGTGGGCGACGGCATCAACGATGCGGCGGCGCTGGCGCAGGCCGATGCAGGGCTAGCAATCGGGACCGGCGCTGACCTTGCCCGCGAAGCCGGAGATGCAATTCTGCTGCGTGGCGAGCCGATGCAGATTGTCACGGCGCTGGCTTTTGCACAGCAAACGCTTCGTGTGATGCGGCAAAACCTCGGCTGGGCGCTCGGCTACAACCTTATCGGTATTCCCATTGCCGCCGGGGTTCTCTACCCGGTTACAGGACTTCTGCTCAATCCTGCCGTAGCTGCAGCCGCCATGGCCCTCAGCTCGGTGAGCGTACTCGCCAACAGTCTTCGCCTGAAGCGCTTTGCTTCACGGTAAACTGGAATCCTGTGCGTATTCTTACCCGTTACATTCTGAAGGAAGTGCTGGCACACGCTTTTCTTGGCGGCGCGCTGTTTACCTTCGTGCTGTTCATGCCCCAACTCCCTAATTTGATGGAGTTGATCGTTCGTAACAGCACCTCGCTGGGCATGGTGACCGAGATATTTTTCCTGATGCTGCCGGATATGTTTACGGTCACTATCCCTATGGCTGTGCTGGTCGGCATTCTGCTGGGACTTAGTCGTCTGGCGGCGGATAGCGAGATCACCGCCATGCGCGCTTCGGGCATTGGCGTGTGGAGTTTTGTTGGGGTAGTGGCCATTGTGTCGGTTTCAGGTTGGGGCGTCGATTTGGCCAACACGTTGTATGTGGCGCCGAGGGCTTCGGCCGCAATACGGCAGCTTGAATCAGAGCTGCTGAACGCGCAGGCATCTTATGAGGTTCAGCCGCGCGTCTTCAACGAAGAGTTTAAGAACTATGTTTTTTATGTGCAGGACGTACGCGCCAGGTCCGGCTCATCGAATTGGCGCCAGATTTTCCTGGCCGATCTCTCCGATCCGGGCGCGCCCAAAATTACTACAGGAGCCTCAGCTACGGTCGTAAGCAGCAAAGGGCAGGGCGCCATCATGCGGTTACGCGACGGCACCGAACATCAGACGGCGGCAAATCAGCCGGATCAATACAACATTTCAACATTCGCGCAGACTGATCTTCCGCTCACGCTCTCTGCTCAATCCGGCACGCGGATCACACGCAGCGATACGCCGATACTCGCAATGTCGAATGCGGAGCTGGAGGCACGCGGACGCAAGCCCCATGGGCGGCCTTTTCAAATCGAGCTGCAAAAACGGTTCGCCTTTCCGACAGCCTGCCTGGTGCTGATGCTGGTCGGCGTTCCACTGGGACTCTCTTCCAAGCGTGGAGGCAAGGGCGCTGGCTTTGTTCTTACCATTGCCCTGGTTTTTATTTACTACTTCCTGTCTTCCACCGGAACTGCGCTAGCAAGGC
>JBARHV010000176.1:0-3431 GCA_049799415.1 Silvibacterium sp. | reverse complement strand
CGGAAGAGTCGCACTTGAGCTAGAGCCCGAAGAAAAGCCCTCCCGCGACTTTATCATCAGGGAATCCCACCGCATCGGCGAAGGCGGGCTTCACGAGAAGGCCCGCGACAACATCGCCGCGATACGGCTGCTTAAACAACTGGAAGCGGAAAACCGCGACGCCTCGGACGAAGACAAGGCCGTGCTCGCCCGCTACGTGGGCTGGGGAGCATTGGCCAATGCCGTCTTCGGCGCGCCCGTCGCGCCGGAGTGGCAAAACACGGCCGAGTCCCTCCGCGCGCTCCTGAGCCCGGATGAATATGAATCGGCGCGGGCCTCGACGCCGAATGCGCACTTCACCTCACCGATGGTGATTGAGGCGATCTGGAGCGGACTGCATCGCCTTGGCGTCGGGGCAGGCGCGCAGGTGCTGGAGCCCGCCATGGGCGTGGGCCACTTCTTCGGCCTGATGCCGCAGTCCATGCAAGGCGGACACAAGACCGGCGTGGAGCTCGATTCCGTTACGGCACGTATCGCGAAGAAGCTCTACCCCGACTCCACGATATTCGGGAAGGGCTTCGAGGAGACGCCGCTTCCCGATAACTACTTTGACGCCGTGGTGGGCAACGTGCCCTTCGGCTAATCGCGAGGATTCATTAATGGCGAGGAAAGCATTGGAAACCAACTGAACCGCCTTTTCCGCGCGGTTTGCTCGCCATTATTTGGACGTGTGGCACCCTTGGGCGTCACCTGGAGGTGCACATGTCAGACCTGAGTGTTAATAACGATGCGTGGCTTTCGAAACTGAGAAGTCATCTGGACACGGAACAGTATGGAGCGGGGACCGTGAGCCAATATATGGGCGTAGCCCGGCGTTTTCTGACCGATCTCAATAAACAGCGTGTGGCGATCACTGCTGTCCGACCTGAAGACATCGACCGATACCTTGAACATGCGCCGTGGATGCATCCGCTTCGCCACGAGGATTCACCAGATTACAGGCACTGGCGGTTTACGTCCATTAACATGCTTTTGCGCGTGGCCCAGGGCCGATGGCCGCCAGTTTCGCCATCGATCACGTCCGGCGCGATATTGCAGGAGGAGATCCGCGAAGCGTACTCCGTTTGGATGATCGCTTTCCGCGGATTGGCGCACACAACGGTATTGTGCCGATGTAGCGAGGCCTGCAGTTTCCTGGGCTGGCTGGGAGAGCATGCAACCAGCGAGAAACTGTCCGGTCTGACTCTTCCCGATGTGGATGCCTATATGAAGTACCGGGCAAGCTCATTACGAAGGATTTCGCTCAAAGATGTTGCCGGAAAAATGCGGAGTTTTTTACGGTGGCTTCACATGACAGAGCGGACGACCCGCGATCTCTCATCCAGAGTAATTGCGCCCTCGATCTATGCGCACGAAGGCATTCCATGTGCCATTCGAGCCGAGGATGTGAAGAAGATCCTGGCGGTCGCACAAGGCGACCGCACGGCCAAAGGCCTGCGGGATTACGCGATCCTTACACTGCTTTCGACCTACGGGGTGCGGGCCAGCGAGATCGTGGGACTGCGTCTTACTGGATGATGTGGACTGGCGCAAAGAGATCGTCCGGATACGCCACAGTAAGACTGGTGCCACATCCTATCTGCCGCTGCTGCCCGAAGTGGGGGAGGCGGTTTTGCAGTACCTGCAGAAATCGCGACCGAAGACACATTTTCGGGAGATGTTCCTCCGGAGCAAGGCACCTTATCGTCCGTTCACGGGAAGCACTGGATTGCACGGGTTAGTCAGTGTTCGGCTGAAGGCCGCAGGCGTGAACACCACGGGCAAACACGGTCCGCACATTTTCCGTCACGCACGAGCGGTAAGTCTGCTGCGCGTGGCAGTGCCAATGAAGCAGATCGGCGATCTCCTGGGCCATCGGTCAGCAGATTCAACCCTGGCTTATCTGAAGCTCGCGACGGAGGACTTGCGAGCCGTGGCCATGGAAATACCGACCGAGGTGAAAGCATGAAAATTGCGTCGGCGGGAACACCACAAGACTATGTTCGACAACTGCGTTTGCGCAATCCAATCTCTTCCAAGAGTTACCGTTGGATACTGAACGGGTTCCAACGATTCATCGCCGAACAAGCGGAGGAAAAATCGATATCACAGGCAACGGTACGGCAGTGGCTGAATGACAGAATCCTGGTGTGGCCGCGTCACCTGGTTGCGGGCCGCGCTCGTCTCGTCGACCGTTATCTGGACTGGATGGTCAAGCAGGATGCACTTGCCAGTAACCCGTTCGCTGAATTGAGAAGGGAATATGGACAGCGGGCGACAAAGCCGATCGTCCAGGCGCTGTTGATGACGGACTTTGAGCGGGCTCTCGAAGCCCTGCGGCCACTTCCGCGATTCGGCAGTTTTCTGGGCCAGATCATGCGTGACCATTTGGAACTGATGCAGGCCATGGGCTATCGATACCGGAATCAGGAGAACCGTCTTCTCCAACTGGACAGGTTTCTTCAACGCCGGGCGGATCTCTCCGACCAGCCGTTAACCGTGTTGATTCGCGAGTGGACGAGCACCGGTTCAACTCCACAGCATGTCCTGGATTGCCATCTGGCGGGGAGAACCATGTCGACGGCATTGTTTCGGATAGACCCCACTGTCAAAACCATTCCGTGGGACAAACGGATCGACCAACAAGCGCGTCAACTGTACCGCCGGCCATATATCTTCAGCGACGAGGAGTTCCTCTGCTTACTGGAGGTGGCCCTCCGTTTTCCGTGCCCGCGATCACCTCTCCGGCCCCAAACACTTCACATGATGTTGGTGCTGGCCTACTGTGCCGGCCTCCGCCTCGGCGAAATCGTGCGCTTGAACGTGGGCGATTTCGACACCCTCAATGGCGCCATCGAGATCCGTCTTTCCAAGTTTTTTAAATCGCGGCGTCTGCCTCTTTCGGAAAGCGTTGTTGCAGCGCTGCAGAAATACCTTGACGCTCGCAAGCAGGCAGGGGCGCCCACGAATCCCGACTCGGCACTGTTCTGGCATCAGCAGGCGGCAGGCCGTTACTCCCGCGTCCGTACCTGGAGCATGCTGACCGCTGTTCTGCGTCGCGCGGAACTCAAACCCAAACCCGGACGTGTCGGTCCCCGCATTCACGACCTAAGGCATGCTTTCGTTGTAAACCGTATGCTCCGCTGGTACAGAGAAGGCATTAACCCCCAGCCGCATCTTCCTTACCTGGCTACCTATCTGGGCCACAGGGATATCAATTCGACCCTGGTCTATCTCACGATTACTCAGGAGCTGCTCCAGCGGGCTAGTGAGCGATTCCGCACCCGCGGCGCCCAGATCCTGCGGGCATCGTCAGAAGGAGAAAACGCGTGACGCCAATCCAGTTTCCTCAACTACTGCACGCGTTTTTCCATGATTGGCTGGTCGAGCAGCGAAACGTCTCTCATCACACC
>JBARHV010000175.1:0-29293 GCA_049799415.1 Silvibacterium sp. | reverse complement strand
GGCTCAGCTACAGAAGCGCTTGCCCGGAACCCCGGCGCGCGTGCGGGCATTCAGCTGCTGCTGGTGCTGGGACTTGCGTTTATCGAGTCGCTCTCGCTGTTCACGTTCGTCATTATCCTGCTGAAGTGCAAACCGTTTTAGGTATTTGTCGCAGAAATGCCTCCGGTGCGCCGGAGGCTTTTCTGTATTTCTACCTGAAACCGTTCACAGTTAACGTTGCGCTGTCTCCGCCGTAACTGGAAGAACGCTGCTGACTGCGGGATAGGTCTCCGCAGCCGCTCTTGCCTTCGCCAGAACCCGGCCAGGAACAATGCCCAGGATCAGCGTGGCCGCCGCCGTTAGAAGAAGAGCAAAGAGCAGCGGCATGCTTGCCCTCGGAACCGATGCGACCGGCGCGCTTTCTTCCGGCTTGGTGTAGAGGGTCGTGAGCACGCGCAGATAGTAGAACGCCGCGATACCGCTGTTGATGAGTCCGAGGATGGCCAGCCAGATGTAGCCCGAGTGAACGGCTGCGGTGAAGACGTAAAATTTGCCGAAGAATCCGCCGGTGAAGGGGATGCCGATCAGCGAAATCAGGAAGAGCGCCATTGCGCCGCCGAGCAGTGGTGAGCGATAGGCCAGGCCGCGGTAATCGTCGATCAGCGACAGCCGGTCGTCGTATCCGCCGGCATGGCTGACCACGGCAAAGACGCCCACATTCATCGCCGCGTAGCTCACGGCGTAAAAGCTGGCTGCGGCAATGCCGTCCGCGGAGAGCGCGGTGAAGGCGACCAGCAAATACCCCGCATGGGCAATGGATGAGTACGCAAGCATTCGCTTGAGATTTCTCTGCCGCAACGCGCCCAGGTTGCCGACAAACATCGAGAGCACCGCAAGCCACCAGAGAATCGGCACCCAGTGCACATGCAGCATTGGAAAGGCTTCAAACAGAACGCGAAGCAGCACGGCAAAGGCGGCGACCTTGGGCGCAGTGGACATCAGCGCGACCACGGGCGACGGCGCACCCTCGTACACATCGGGCGTCCACACCTGGAAAGGAGCAGCGGAAACCTTGAAGCCCAGCCCAATCAGAATCATCGCCAGCCCGGCAATGGCCAGCTTGGGTGTTGCACTGGAGGCAAGCAGTGCGGAGATGGCCTCGATCTTCGTCGTTCCGGTAGCGCCAAAGGTCAGGGCAATTCCATAAAGGAAAAACGACGTGGCGAATGAGCCGAGCAGGAAATACTTGATCGCCGACTCCGGCCCTTTGGCCGTCCGCTTGCGGAATCCGGCGAGGATGTAAGTAGAGATCGACGAAATCTCGAGCCCAACAAAGACCAGCAGCAGCTCCACGGCGCAGGTCATAAACAGCATACCTACCGTGCCGAAGACCACCAGCGCATAGAACTCGCCCATGTCTTCCGTCTGCGCGGTGGTTGCGTCAAGCGTGATCAGCAGGCTGACAAGCGAGATGCCGCAGATGAGCGCATGAAAGAAGACGCTGAAGGCGTCCGTTCGCACGGTACCGAAGAAGGCCGTGCCCGCCGGAATCTGGTACTGGTAAAGGCTTGCAGCCAGCGCGACAATCACGCCGAGCACGGCAAGCCAGCCGAGCGGTTTGCGGGACCTGCCCTTCGCCAGCAAAGGCTCGATGAGCATGATCAGCACGCCCACAACGGTGAGAATGACCTCAGGGAGAATGCGAAGGATTTGCGGTGTCGTGTTCATCGCTTCTCCAGATACGAAATGGTGTGCGTCGCGGAATTGGCCAGCCCGGCCACGCCCTGATCGATGGCGCGCATCCAGAAGGGCGAAAATACGCCCATAGCCAACATCAGCACCGCCATCGGCCACAGCAGGACATGTTCACGCGCGGAAAAATCGCGCGCCGTGTGCCCGGTGACCAGCGTCGACTCAGGACCATAGAAAATTCGCTGAATCATGCGCAGCATGTATCCCGCGCTCAGAATTACGCCGAGGGTCGCGGCGATCACCCAGCCGGGATGAGAAGTAAAGCTACCACTGAGAACGAGAAATTCGCCGACGAAGTTGTTGAAGAGTGGCAGGCCAACGATCGACAGCCCGGTAATTACGAAGGGGGTGGCCATTATAGGCAGCTTCGCCGCCAGCCCTCCATACCGCTCCATGTCGTACGTGCCGTAGCGCTCGTAAAGGAAGCCCGCCAGCACCAGCCACGCTGCACCGGAGACGCCTTCGTTGATGAACTGGTAAACTGCGCCGTCCAGCCCGGAGAGTGAGAAGCAGAAGATGCCCAGCGTGCAAAAACTCAGCGCGCTCAACATCGCAAAGGCAATCAGCTGCTTCATGTCCGTCTGCACCAGGGCAATGCAGGCGCCGTAGAGTATCCCGATGACCGCGAGAGCAATCATCCACGGTGCGAACTCGCGCGCCTGTGCCGGAAAGAGCCCGAGGTTGAAGCGAAGAATGGAGTAGAGGCCGAGCTTTCCGGCGATCACCATGGCCATGGCCGTCGGCGCGTCGCTGATCGCATCGCTTAACCAGCCATGCAGCGGAAACACCGGAACCTTGACCGCGAAGGCAACCAGAAACGCCAGTGCTGCCCAGCACAGCGCGTTCGGCGCAAACAATGCGCTGTTGGTGGCCAGAATGTGCTGCAGCTCACCGTACTCGAAGGTCCCCGTCTTCGCATAGAGCCAGAGAATGGCGACGAGGAACAGTGCCGAAGGAATAAAGGTATAGAGGAAAAACTTCAGCGCCGTCTTCGGTCCCCGCTCGCGCCCGAACATGGCGATGAGGATGGCCATCGGAATCAGCGACAGCTCCCAGAAGGCGTAGTAGAGGAAGAGATCCAGCGCGGCAAAGATGCCGATCATGGCCGTCTGCTGCAGCAGGAAGAAGAAATAGAACTCCTTGGTGCGCGTCTCAATCGCCTTCCACGAGGCCAGGACCCCGACGACGGAGAGGAATCCGGTAAGGACGATGAGCCACATCGATAGGCCGTCCACGCCCAGGTGGTAACGGATTGCGGGGCTCGCGATCCAGGCATGGTTCTCAACAAACTGAAACCCCGGCTGTCCATAAGCGAAATGCGCGGGCAGGTGCAGCGTGAGCGCGAAGGTAACGAGCGAGACAAGCAGCGTCCACCACTGGACGATGCGCCCCTTGCGCGGCAGAAGTGCCACAACGATCGCACCCGCAATGGGCACGAAGGTCATGAGCGTCAATATGTGGTCAGTCAGCACGAATCCGTTCCTTATAGCGTTCTATCTCAGTGAAAAATGTGCCGAGAATCCAAAGTAAGTGGCGATCAGCAGGACAGCCGCGCCCAGCGCAAGCCAGCCTGCATAGGATCGAATGTTGCCCGATTGCACGCGCTGCACAATCGCGCCGAAACCCTGCGCCGTATACGCCGAGCCGTAGGTTGCTCCGCCGATCACGCCCGTATCGATGACGCCTTTCAACACATAGCGCGAAATCAATAGCAACGGAGTAACAACGAGCGCTCCGTAAATCTCGTCTACCCAATATTTGTTTGTGATCAGTGCATAGAGGCCCCGGAGTTGCGCGGCAAACTTTGCAGGCAGCTCAGGCTTTGCAAAATACAGGATGTGCGCGACCAGCCATCCGGCAAGCGCTGTGAGCGTGGAAACGATGGCCAGCGTTAGCGCAAGATGGTTTGAGCCCTCCGCTGCTGCGCCGGAGCCGAGCAGCGGATCGAGAAAATGTGCGATCTCATTGTGGCCGCCCAGCGCCGCCGGAACGCCGATCCATCCGCCGATCACGGAGAGGATGCCAAGCACAATTAACGGGAGGAGCATCACCCATGAACTCTCATGCACGCCATGCGCATGGCCGTGACCTTCGGGTTCTGCTTCGAGCACCAGCGTTGACGTTGAACTGGCATGGACCGCCGCGCCGTGTTCGGCAAGAGTATGTTTTTCAGCCCGGCTCTCACCGAAGAAGGTCATATACCAGAGCCGGAACATGTAGAACGAGGTCAGGAATGCGGTAAACAACCCGACAAACCATAAAATCTTGCCGCCGTTCGGCGAAAGGAAAGCTTGATAAAGAATTTCGTCCTTGCTGAAGAATCCGGCAAAGGGCGGCAGGCCGGAGATGGCAAAGACCGCCGCGGTCATGGTCCAGAAAGTGATCGGAAGCTTCTTCCACAGGCCGCCCATCACGCGCATATCCTGCTCGCCATTTAGCGCATGGATGACCGATCCCGCCGCGAGGAAGAGCAGCGCCTTGAAGAAGGCGTGGGTAACGAGGTGAAAGATGCCCGAGGCATACGAAGCAACGCCGCATGCCAGGAACATATATCCAAGCTGCGAGATGGTTGAGTAGGCCAGTACGCGCTTGATGTCCGTCTGCACAATGCCGACGGTTGCGGCAAAAAATGCAGTTGCTACGCCGATAATCGCAACGACCGTCAGCGCAAGCGGCGAGCGGTTAAAGATGACATGCGTGCGCGCAATCATGTAAACGCCCGCCGTCACCATGGTTGCGGCGTGAATGAGCGCGGAGACCGGTGTTGGGCCTTCCATTGCGTCCGGCAGCCAGATGTAGAGCGGGATCTGCGCCGATTTGCCGGTTGCGCCGAGCACCAGAAAGAGCGCGATGGCGGTCAGGAATCCGCCCTGCCATTCAGGATGCTGCGAGACCTGCGCAAAGACTTCGCTGAAACTCAAGGTGCCGAAGTGCGCGACGAGCAGGAACATGGCCAGCAGAAAGCCGAAGTCGCCGATGCGGTTGAGGATGAAGGCCTTTTTACCCGCATTCGCTGCCGAATTTTTCAGGAAGTAGAAACCGATCAGCAGATACGACGCCAGCCCCACGCCTTCCCAACCAACAAACATCAGCAGGAAGTTTTCCGCAAGCACCAGGGTGAGCATAAAGAACATAAAGAGGTTGAGGTAAGCGAAAAATCGCCAGTACCCCTCCTCATGCGCCATGTAGCCAACGGAATAAATGTGGATGAGGAAACCCACGCCAGTCACGACCAGCAGCATGACCATCGAAAGTTGGTCGAGCTGCAGGTCGAAGCCTGCATGAAAAGCTCCTGTCTGGATCCAGGCGCCGAGGTGCTCGACGTAGGGCAGGGAAATGCCGCTGAAGCGGAACCATAGATCCGCAACCTGCACGAAGGGAATGAGCGTGGCAATCAACGCAACGGCCGTCACCAGCGCCTTGGGCAGCTTGCGGCCAAGAAGACCGTTCACCAGAAACCCGGCGAAGGGGATAAGCGGAATCAGCCAGAGATGGAGCGAACTGTTCATGATCTCTCGAGTTACAGTTTCATCAAGTCGACCTGGTCGACGTTCAGCGTATTCCGCGAGCGGAAGATCGCAATAATAATGGCAAGGCCTACGGCGGCTTCGGCCGCGGCAACCACCATGACAAAGAAGACGAAGATTTGCCCGCTCACCTGGTGCCACTGGTGCGCGAAAGCGACAAACGTAAGGTTGACCGCGTTGAGCATAAGCTCAATCGACATGAAGACGGTAATAATGTTGCGCTTGATCAGAAACGCCGCGACGCCGATCGAGAACAGGATGGCGCTGAGGACCAGATAATAGGAAATAGGGACCATCGCTCAGTGCTCCTTCCGTGCCAGCGCGACTGCGCCCAGAATCGCTACCAGAATCAGGACCGAGGTGACCTCAAAGGGCAGCAGCAGGTCGCGAAACAGCACGCGGCTCAAGTCACTTGTGGTCACCAGGTAATCGCCCAGCCTCGCCGTTCCCAGCTGCTTGCCGTTCGAGAGAAAGATGTAGGCCAGCGCTGCAAACAGCGCCGCCGCGCCGGGAATGCCGATGGCATATGCTGCCTTGCTGCCGTGCGTACGCTCTTCACGTCCGGCGTTGAGCAGCATGATGACGAAGGTGAACAGCACCATGATTGCCCCGGAGTAGACGATGACCTGCGCTGCGGCGAGGAATTCCGCTCCTAGCAACAGGTAAAGCACCGCCAGCGAGCTCATCACAACAATCAGTGACAGCGCAGAGTTGATAGGATGGCGCTGGAACAGGAGGTTCAAAGCTCCTGCAACGCACAGACCGCCAAAAATGAAGAACAGAACCAGATGCATGTCTTCAGTCGCTCACTTGACTACACAAAATAGCCGTTAAAAAACACCGGGAATAACGCGGAAAACAAAGACCGAAAGGTCGATTGTAAATCACGTTATACCGGATGAAACGCAAGCCACAGGCTGGTTGCGATGATATTCGCAATCGCCAGAGGCATAAGAAATTTCCAGCCGAAACCCATCAGCTGGTCGTAGCGGAAGCGCGGCAGAGTGCCTCGCACCCAGATATAAAGAAAAAGAAAACAGAAGACCTTCGCCACAAACCAGAAGACCGGCAGCAGCGCCTGCACAACAATGCCTCCAAACACCGGGAAGAAATGTCCGAAGGGGCTCGTCCATCCGCCCAGAAAGAGCAGCGTGGCGACACAGCCCACGGTAATCATGTTGGCGTACTCGGCCATAAAGAACATGGCAAACTTCATCGAGCTGTACTCGGTGTGATATCCAGCGGTAAGCTCGCTCTCCGCTTCCGGCAAATCGAACGGCGTGCGGTTGGTCTCGGCAAATGCGGCGGTCAGATAGATAAAGAACGCGACAATCTGAAAACCGCCGAAAACGTTCCACGAGAGCAGCCCGTGTTTCGATTGCACATCCACGATGTCGCGCAGCCGGAACGACTGCGAACGCAGTACCACGCCGACTACGGACAGTCCCAGCGCAAGTTCGTAGCTGATGACCTGCGCGCTGGCACGCAGCGCACCCAGCAGCGAATATTTATTGTTCGACGACCAGCCCGAAAGCGCGATCCCATAAACACCGACCGAGGTGATTCCTAGAATAACGAGGAGGCCAATGTTGATGTCGGAAATCTGGAAGAGGTCGACGCCCTTGTAGTGAATGTTCGCGCCGAAGGGAACCATCGAGATCGACATGAGCGCGCAGCTCAGGGCAATAATCGGTGCGAGGATGAACAGCGGTTTGTAGACACTGGTGGGTATCAGGTCTTCTTTCAGAAAGAGCTTGATGCCGTCAGCGAGCGGCTGCAGCAGGCCGAAGGGGCCAACGCGGCTCGGTCCCCAGCGGTTCTGAATGCGCCCGACCAATTTGCGTTCGAGCAGCACCGTATAGGCGACGGCCGTCAGCAGAATCACCGTGACTACGGCGACCTTCAGCACGCTCAACAGTAGAAAAATCCAGAAGCTAACTTCCACAAGGCCTTCCCAAAGTTTGTTTAATCTGCCGCTGTTTCCGTGACGGTCGTGTGCGACGCCAGCACTTCTTTGAGCTTCGCACTGTAATTGCCGAGCGTACCCGAGCTGTACAAGCCATCATTTGAAGGCAGCACCAGGTCGCGACGCGAGGTGGTTGTGTCAATCTGCACCAGTTCCGACTTCAGATGCTCGTCGTTGCCAGCCATTAGATTCAAGCGCGCAACGTTGTATGCCGGCACCAGCCGCTGAATTTCGTCGAAGATCGCGAAGGGGTCGAAGGGGCTGAGCTTCGGCTCCAGGTGATTCGCCGCAAGCCATACCGCATGGCGGTCGGCTTCACCCGACTGAGCGCCGCGCGTCTGTCCAAAGTCCGCACGCACGCCCTTGCCAAAGGGAACCAGAGCCTTCGGATGCGCGCCCATCTTCTCCGCCAGCCGCACGATCAATTCAAAATCGGTGCGAACGCCGGCTTTGTCTGCAGCCTTTTTCACGAGCTGCAGGTCGCCGTATGTATTGGTGGCGGTTCCGGCCTTTTCATAAAGGTTTGCAGCAGGGAAGACCACGTCGGCAAGAACAGCGGTTTCGGTCAGGAACATATCCTGCACGACGAGAAAGGTATTCTTGAGCGTCGATGTGTCAATGCCATAACGCGCGACCGGGTTTGAGCCAACAACATAAAGCGCCGACAGATCTCCACGTCCGGCGGCATCGAACATCTCAACCAGATCGAGGCCTGGGGCAGCGGGCAGCGCAGCGCCGTACTCTTCGGCAAAGTGCTCTGATGCGGAGACGGGAACATAACCGGGCAGCAGGTCGGGCAGCACGCCCATATCGGCTGCGCCGCGTGAATTCGCGTAGTCACCCAGGCACGCGAATTTCGTGTTCGGCAGCGAGAGCCCGAACTGGACCAGCGACTGAATGTCGCGTCCGCGAAACTCCGAGCCAAAGACAATCAGCAGAGATTCTTCTTTGCGCACCGCATCGCGGAAGGCTGCCGAGGCGTCGTTGCTGTCAAAGGCGCCATCTTTGCCGGAGAGATATTCGACAAAGGAAGCATATCCGGTCTGCGGTACCGTGATCGCGGCCTTCGCCTGACGTCGCAGCTTGATCTCCGCATGATTGGCGACGTAAAGCCGGGCCCGGTTCAGCCGAACATTGGTGCGGATCTGCCAGGCCAGCGCCGGATGCTGCTCGGTAGGATCATTGCCCAGCAGCAGAATCGCCGGAGCGTTTACAAAATCACGCAGCGAAGCCTCGCGCCCAGCCTTTCCTTTGAGTGCCACCGCAAAGGCTGCATAGTCCGCTGTGCGGTGGTGATCGATATTGTTGGTCCGGAGCACAGAGCGCGCAAACTTCTGCAGCAGATAGCTCTCTTCATTCGTCGTGCGATTCGAGCCAATCACGCCGATAGCCTTGCCGCCCTTCAAATCACGGACTTCCTTCAGGCGTCGCGCAGCAAACTCAATCGCATGCTCCCAGCTCACCGGAGCCAGCTTGCCATCGGCCTGCCGCACCAGCGGCTTCGTCAAACGCTCGGCATGGTTGGCAAAATCGAAGGCGTAACGGCCTTTGACGCACAGGAAATCACCGTTGATGCCGCTCTTGTCGCGGTTGTTGCCGCGAATGATCTCGGTGCCTTCGGTCACGGTGCGTACGCCGAGCGTGGTCTTGCAGCCGTCTCCGCAATGCGTGCAGACAGTAGCGACGTGGTTCATCTCCCACGGGCGCGTCTTGTAGCGATACGTGCCGGAGGTCAGCGCGCCGACCGGGCAAATATCAATGCACATGCCGCAGTCTTCACAGTCCAGATGATCTTCGCCGTTGGGAGCAATCACGCTGCTCACGCCTCGGTTCTCCACGCTTAGCGCCCATACATCCATGCCTTCGCCGCACACGCGCACGCAGCGGTAACACAGGATGCAGCGCGGACGATCGAAGTAGACCACCGGCGACCATTGCTGCTCGTCGCGGTGTTCTTTCATCTCGACGTATTTCGATTCGCCGGCGCCGTACTTGAAGGTCATGTCCTGCAGTTCGCACTCGCCGCCCTTGTCGCACACCGGGCAGTCCAGCGGATGGTTGCCGAGCAGCAACTCGATCATGGCCTTGCGCGACTGCTTGATCTCGTCCGTCTCGGTTTGCACCACCATGCCTTCCGCCACCGGAGTGGTGCAGGCGGTCTGCAGTTTAGGAACCTTCTCCAGGCGCACTACGCACATGCGGCACGCAGCCTGCAGCGAGAGTCCAGGGTAGTAACAGAACGCCGGAATCTCGATGCCCGCGGCCTTGCAGGCGTCAATGAGCAGCGTTCCCGCGGGCGCGGTGAGCTTTTTGCCGTCGACGGTAAAAGTTACGTCAGCCATTCCAATCTCTTTCTTGCGCTAAACCAGCGCCGCTTCGCGCTCCAGCGAATGCCGGTAGGGGCAGCCCTTGCCGTTCAAGTGGTCTTCAAACTCTTTGCGGAACTTCTTTACAAATCCAATGGTGGGCATCGCCGCTGCGTCGCCAAGCGGGCAGAAGGTGCGGCCCATCATGTTCTCAGCAAGGTAGCGGATGTTGTCGATGTCCTTATCGACCGCGCCGCCCGCGTGCAGCCGCGTGAGCGACTTCTTCAGCCAGTCCGTGCCTTCGCGGCAGGGAATGCACCACCCGCAGCTCTCATGCTGGTAGAACTGCATGGTGCGCAGCGCAAACTCAACCATGCAGACCGTCTCGTCAAGCACCACAATGCCGCCCGAGCCGAGCATGGTGCCCGCTTTGCCCATCTGATCGAAGTCCAGCCCGACATCGATCTCGTCCGCCGTCAGCACCGGAGTCGAAGACCCACCGGGTACCACAGCCTTTAATTTTTTGCCGCCGCGAATGCCGCCCCCAACTTCATAGATCGCCTTCCTGAGGTTGTAGCCCATCGGCAGTTCATACACGCCTGGGCGTTCCACATGACCGCTGATGCAGAACAGCCTGGTCCCGCCGTTACGCTCTGAGCCGACTTTCGCATAGGCCTCGCTGCCCATCAGCAAAATGTGCGGCACGCTGGCAATGGTCTCAGCATTGTTGATGACGGTGGGGCCGCCGTAGAGTCCGACCACCGCAGGGAAGGGAGGCTTGATGCGCGGGATGCCGCGTTTGCCTTCGAGCGACTCCATCAGCGCCGACTCTTCGCCCACTTCATAGGCGCCCGCGCCGGTCTGCGTCACGATATCGAAGTCAATGCCCGAGCCAAAGATGTTCTTGCCCAGAAAACCCTTCGCGTAGGCATCGGCAACGGCCTTCTCCATGATCTTCAGCAGGTAGCGATACTCGCCGCGCAGGTAGATAAAGCCCATCTTCGAGCCGATGGCGAGGCCCGCAATCAGGGTGCCTTCAATCACCGCATGGGGGTCATACAGAAAGATCAAGTGGTCCTTGCAGGTGCCCGGCTCACTCTCGTCGCCGTTCACCAGCACATACTTCGGACGGTCCGACTGTTTAGGAACGAAGGACCACTTAAGGCCGGTAGGGAAACCCGCGCCGCCGCGTCCGCGCAACCCGGAGGCCTTCATCTCCGCGATGATCCAGTCCGGCCCCTTTTCAACCGCGGTCCGTGCGGACTTGTAACCGTCGAGCTCGATGTACTTGTCGATATCCGTCGCACCCTGTCCAAAACGGCGCGAAATAATTTTGACTTCTTCTGGATGCGAGACGAGCCTGGGCATGGTTACACCGAGTCCTTTCTGCGCCCAGCCTTGTAATCGTCGAGAATCTGGTCCAGCTTCTCAGAGGTCAGTTCCTCGTGGAAGTCGTAGTTCACCTGAATGGCCGGCGCCCAGCAGCAGGCCCCGATGCACTCGACTTCCTCAAGAGAAAACAGGCCGTCCGGCGTTACCTGCTTGTGGTCAATGCCCAGCCGCTTCTTGCAATGTTCGAGAATTCCATAGCCGTCGCGCAGCATGCAGGAGATGTTCGTGCATACCTGCACGTTGTATTTCCCCACGGGCTTGGTCCGCAGCATGGAGTAGTAGCTCAACACGCTCTGCACATCGTTCTCGCGGATGCCGATGCGCTCGGCAATCTCGGCAACAACGGCTTCCGAGATGTAGCCCACCTCGTCCTGCGCGTAAAGCAGCATGGGAACCAGCGCCGAGCGTCGCACCGGATACAGCGTCACCAGCTTGTCGAAGCGTGCCGCGAGTTCAGGCGAAAATATCGTTGTCTTTTCCGTTGCCAACGCTTACTCCCAGTCGAATAACTGATTCAAAACAGCGCAAAAATCTTTTAGTCAAATACTTTGGCGGTGAATGCCTCTGCCGCTACTTCCAGATCCAGTTTTCCCACCCGGTCGCTCAATGCAACCTGGCTGTTTTCATCCATCTCAAACCTGCCCTGCTCCAGCACCCGGTCAGGCCCAGGATCGTCCTCATAGACCCTCCAGTTTCCCGTGCCCGTCGCCGCGTCAAACTCCAGCGTGAGCGTTTTCTGTTCGTCCCGCAGCGTCAGATGCCCAGCCTCGCCCTCATCCACCAGTGCATGATCCGAAACTGGCCGGGCCAGATCGTGCGCCGCTACATAGGAACGAATCAGCGCAGCAAAAGAAGTCCACAACTCCGCAAAAACTCGCGCCTTTGCAGAGGAATCGCTCATCGGTCAATTTCCCCCAGCACAATATCAATCGATCCGATGACCGCGACCACATCGGCCAGCAAGCGCCCTTCGCACATCTTCTGTAGCGCCTGCAAGGTCGCAAACGACGGATTCCGCATATGCACGCGGTATGGCTTGGCGGTGCCGTCGCTGACCACGTAGTAGCCCATCTCTCCGCGCGGCGACTCGACCGCCTGATAGACCTGTCCCGCGGGAACCGTGAAGCCTTCGGTCACAATCTTGAAGTGGTAGATGAGCGACTCCATCTGGGTCTTCATCTTTTCGCGGTCGGGCAGAACGACCTTCGGCGCGTTTGCCTTGATGTCGCCTTCCGGCATGCCGTCCAGCGCCTGCTGACAGATCTTCACCGACTCGCGCATCTCTTCGATGCGGATGATGTAGCGCGCCCATACATCGCAGTCATTGGATATCGGCACCTTGAACTGAAACTTCTCGTAGCTCGAATACGGCATATCGCGCCGCAGGTCCCAGTCCACGCCCGAGGCCCGCAGCGGGGGTCCGGTTACACCCAACGCAATCGCGTCTTCCGCGCTCAGATGTCCCACGCCTTTCAGGCGCCCCATCCAGATGGGATTGCCGGTAAGCAGGTTCTGGTACTCGTCAATCCTTTCCGGCAGAGCCTTAATCAGTTTTTGAATCCGGTCGAAGAGATCGAGCGGAGGCTCCAGCGCCAGCCCGCCCACGCGGAAGTACGAGGTCATCATGCGCTGACCGCTGACAGCCTCAAAGATGTTCAGGATCGCTTCGCGCTCGCGGAAGGTGTAGAGAAAGACGGTGAGCGCGCCGATGTCCATAGCGTGCGTGCCCAGCCACACCAGGTGCGAGTTCAGCCGCGTCAGCTCGTTCAGAAGCACGCGAATCCACTGCGCGCGCTCGGGGATCTCAATCTGCAGCAACTTCTCGACCGCCAGGCAATAACAAAGGTTATTGGTCATCGGCGAGAGGTAGTCGATGCGGTCAGTAAGGGGGACCACCTGCTGATAGAACTTTGCCTCGCAGGTTTTTTCAATGCCGGTGTGCAGGTAGCCGATGTCCGGCACCACCTTCAGCACCGTCTCGCCGTCGATCTCGATGACCAGACGCAGAACGCCGTGCGTTGAAGGGTGCTGCGGTCCCATGTTCAGGACCATGGTCTTATCTTTGGAGCCTACTTCAGGGCGCGCTTCCAAGAGTGAAGAGGTGGCAACAAATTGAGGCAGGTCGCCCATCAGCGGTATCCCTCCACCGGATAGTCTTTGCGTAATGGATTACCGACCCACTCGTCCGGCATCATAATGCGGCGCAGATTGGGATGTCCGTTGAAGCGCACACCAAACAGGTCCCACACCTCGCGCTCATAGAAATTCGCCGACGGCCATATCGGGGTAATGCTGTCGATCGAAGGATCGATCGATTCCACCGGAGCCACCAGCCGCACGCGCTCTTTCAATGTGTGCGAAAGAATGTGGTAGACCACATGAAAGCGCGGCTCGCTGGGATACCAGTCCACGCATGTCACATCTTCAAGAAAATTGTAGCCGGCCTGCTGCACTGCACTGGCTGCCGCGCGAATCTGGTCCTTCGCAATGGTCAGCGTCAATTCATCACGGTCGAAAACCGCATCGAGAATTGCATTCGGTAGAGAAGTTTGAAGAGAGGCAACAGCCCGGTTTTGCGCGTGGGCCTCAAGAACGGCGTCTTTGTCGAGCAGTGTCATTTCGTCCTATAAATCGGTTTTGTCCGATGCCCAGTCGAGGATGCCCTTTTTCCAGATATAGAAGAAGCCGACCAGCACAAAACCGAGGTAAACCAGCATCTCCCAGAAGCCAAAGAAGCGCGAACCGGTAATAGCCGGCAGCTTGCGATAGATGATCGCCCAGGGAAACATGAAAACCGCTTCCACATCGAACAAGATGAACAGCATGGCAACCATGTAGAAGCGGACCGAAAAACGTCCGCGCGCATCGCCTTCAGCGGGAATGCCGCACTCATACGCAGCCAGCTTGGTCTTCGAGTTGCGACGCCGTCCGATGAACCAGGACATGGTCGTCATCGAGCAGCCCATGCCTACAGCCACGACAATCTGAATCAGTAGCGGGATGTAGTTCCATGAATAGGGATGGGGTTGCATACTGCTCAATTCGCCTCAGGATGGACCGTCGAACGGGTACATTTCGACTCTAGTTTCTCTGCTGTCAAGAGTCAAGTTTTGAAGCGGCTATACACGCGCTAAAGCCGTGAGTAGACGATGATTTCGGTCTCATGAATTTACGTAACCAATTGCCGCCCACGTCGTCGAATGAAATGCATCCAAGTGCACGTGGTTTGTCGCACAATTAAAACGGAATATGAGGAGAGTTTTTATGGATAAAGTAGCGCTTTGGGTCATGCTTCAGGCCAAGCCGGGAAAAGAATCGGAAGTAGCAGAGTTTCTAAAGTCCGCGGTGCCCCTGGTGCAAGCCGAGCCCGAGACCAACGCATGGTTCGCTCTGCGGCTCGGCCCTGCGACCTTCGGCATCTTTGACACCTTTGCCGCTGATTCCGGCCGCGACGCCCACCTCTCCGGTAAAGTTGCTGCCGCGCTCATGCAAAGGGCCCCCGAGCTTCTGGCTGAACCTCCGAAAATCCAGAAGATTGATGTGCTCGCGTCAAAATCTGCAAAATAGTGCAAAAATAAGCGCATGGCAAAATGCACGCATCTCGACCAAATCAAAGACGTGACGCCGCGTACTCCGAACGGCTGCGAAGAATGCCTCAAGATGGGCGACCGCTGGGTGCATCTGCGGCTCTGTCTGGAATGCGGCCACGTCGGCTGCTGCGACTCGTCAAAGAACAAGCATGCGACGAAGCACTTTCATTCGACGAAACACCCCATCATGCAGTCGTTCGAGCCGGGCGAAAGCTGGGGCTGGTGCTACATCGACGAGGTGGAGTTGAACTTCGATCGCTAAGCCATTTTTTGAAAGCATTTCCAAAACAGCACGAGCGCATGAGAGTGTCCCGATCCGGCACACTTTCATGCGTTTTTGCATTCCTTATAAAGAAAATCCAGCACATGGCCGATAGGGTGGATGTCGGAGGATGCACCTGTGGCCACTCAGATCTTTGAAACCGATCGCGCGGTTATACTCCCGCGCCAGGCCGATACCTGCGAAGCAGCAGAGCATGCTGAACAGGAGCAGAACGGTAACGCCTTCCGCGGCTTTTTCTTCGCGATGCTTTTCAATGCCTTCCTGCTCATGACCGGCGCAGCCGCATGGGAACTCTGGCGCCTGGTACGGTAACAGCCGCGATAGCTTTCCATCTTTCGGCATGAGCCGCATCCCTTGATACATTCAAGGAATGCAGATCGTCATCAACGGCACGGAGCGCGATTTTCCCGCGCTTCCTTCAGCAGCGACAGTGGCAGACCTCATCGTAGCCCTCGAACTCAAGGGCGACCGTGTTGCGCTTGAGCACAATGGAACCATCGTTCGCCGTGATGCATGGCCGGCAACGCAAATTCACTCCGGCGACAAATTTGAAATTGTTCACTTCGTAGGCGGCGGCGCGCGGTAAAGGCTACTCTTCCGGCCGAGGCTTTATCTTCCACGCCAGCACAAGAATCCCCACAAACACCGCGCCCGCCGGAATGCCCAGCACCAGAATACCGCGCCGCAGCCCCTCACGCGTCTTCGCAGAAGAGCCAGCCGTTGAATCCCGGCACAGACTGCAACCCTGCGCATGGCTCATCGCGGGCAGCCAGAGCATTGCGGCCAGAGCCGCCATCATCCAGAATCGCTTCATTGAAAGAAGACCAGCAGCACGAACAGAAAGATCCAGAACAGGCCCATGGCATGCCAGTACCAGGCCACGCTATCCACGGCAATCTGCCGGAACTCTACTTTCTTCAAAGTAAAGAGTCCCACCAGTGCCGCTCCCAGCGCGAAGATGCCGAGCAGCAGGTGCAGGCCATGAATGCCGGTAATCAGGTAGAAAAAGTGGCTGCTGGGGTCGGACGAGATAAAGGTGAAACCCTCCTGCACCAGTTGTTCCCACGCAACCCATTGCCCAACCAGAAACGTGATTCCCAGAACCAGCGTGGCAGCCAGCCACGGGGCCGCGCGTTTTACCGCTGGACGGCCCAGACCCAGCCACTCTTCCATCACGTCAATCTCGTGGAAGAGCTGCCGTCGCGCCATCTCCATGGTGACGCTGCTTAGCAGCAGAACCGCGGTGTTGAGCCACAAGATAGGAGGCACAGCCAGCGGCCGCCAGTCGTTGGTGAAATCGCCGCGAACGTCGAAGTGTCCCGTGCTCTGCCGGACAAAAAATGCGCTGACCAGAGCGATAAAGAACATCAGGTCGCCGGAAAGCGCAAATAAGACGCCGAGACGGTAGCGAATCAGCAGCTCGCGCGGACCGCGCCGTCCCTGCGAGTGGTTGTCCCAGTTCTCGCCATCGCCCCCACCGCCGGTAGGACGGCGATCAACGGGCGGTTTGCCGCCAATGCCGGGGTCTTTCCGTTCAATCTCAACCGGATTGCGCGTGAAGGTGGCTGGCATAACCCGACTCCCTCTGACTCAACAGATTACTCCTCTTTGGCTGCGCTTTCCCACTGCGGATGAAAGCCGCCTCCATCCAGCGGTAACTCATATTCGTAGGCTCCGCGTTCAATCCGCGCCGGTACCGCGCCGTCTGCCCATTCGAGCGTGGTGGCCTGCCAGGGATTTGCCTCCGCTCTCCGGCCACGACGCGCGCTCGCGAACACGTTCCATAAAAATATGAGCTGCGCCGCAGCCAAAAGCAGCGCTGAATATGTGATGCCGCGTTCGACGGGAATGAGGGATGGAAATGAGAGAGCAGGTCCCGTCAGCCGGTCGTAGTGGCGCGGCTCGCCCGCCAGTCCGGCAAAGTGCATGGGGAAAAACGTGCCGTAGGCGGCAATCAGCGAGATCCAGAAGTGCAGCTTGCCCAGCGTTTCGTTCATCATTCGTCCGGTCATCAGCGGAAACCAGTAGTACATGCCTGCGAAGACCGAGAAGACCCCGGCCATGCCCATGACCAGATGAAAATGCGCGACCACAAAGAACGTGTTGTGCAGGTAAGCGTCGAGCGCCGGCTGCGCCAGCAGCGGCCCGGTCAACCCTCCGGCAATAAAGAACGATAGGAATCCCAGCGCAAACAGCATGGGGGTCTGCAGCTTCAGCCCGCCGCTCCACAACGTTGCCAGCCAGCCGATCACTTCGATCGTGCTGGGAACGGCAATGGCCATTGTGACCATGGCAAAGGCGGTTCCGGCATAGGGATTCATACCACTCACGAACATGTGGTGCCCCCACACCGCCAGCCCCAGCAGGCCGATCGCAACCAACATGCCCGCCATCACGCGATATCCGGCTACGCGCCTCCGCGTGAAGTTGGCAAACAGGGAAGTTGCCAGCCCCATGCCGGGCAGCACGGCGATGTAGACCTCTGGATGCCCGAAGAACCAGAACAGGTGCAGCCACAAGAGCGGCGATCCGTCGCCGTGGCCAACAACGCGGCCGTTGATCATGTCTCCCATGGGAATAAAAAAGCTCGACCCGAAATGCCGGTCAGAAAATAGAAGCACGACGGCAGCCAGCAGCACTGAAAACGCCAGCACCGTAAGAATCGACGCCACCAGCCATCCCCATACCGTCATCGGCAGGCGCGACCAGGTCATGCCCGCGCGACGCTCGCCCAGAATGGTCGCCAGCATATTCGCAGCGCTCAGCCAGGACGCAATGCAGAAGATGCCGATGCTCACCAGCCACAGGTCCATTCCCAGCCCCTGTCCGGGGCCAGCGGCGGCAAGTGCGCTCAGCGGAGGGTAGCTTGTCCAGCCCGAAATGGCCGCGCCGCCCTTGATGTGAGCGCCGGAGATCAGCACCAGAAACGCCACGACAGAAAGCCAGAATCCCGCGGCGTTGATGCGCGGAAAGGCCATGCCGCGCGCACCAATCTGCTCCGGCAGCACAAGGTTGGCAAAGCCCGACTGCGGCGCAGTGGAAAGCACAAAGAAGACCATCAGTGTGCCGTGCATTGTCACCAGCGCCAGGTAATCCTCCGGCTTCATCACGCCGAAGAAGGGAATCACCGCATCGGGCCATACGCGATGCACGCGCATCAGGAGAGAGAGTACGGTTCCAACCGCGACCGCAGCCAGCGCGAGATACATGTAAAGAATTCCCAGCGCGCGATGGTCGGTGGTAAAGATGCGGGCAAAGATCTTCTTCACTGTCCCTGCTCTTCCGCACGGGCATGTACGCGCCCGGCCATCCATGTATTGAAATCGGCTGGAGACATCACCAGCAAACGGGCCTGCATCCGCGCATGCCCCATGCCGCAGACCTGGCTGCACAGGATCGGATATGTCCCCGTCACTACCGGAGTGAAGTGGATGTGCAGCACCAGCCCCGGCACCGTGTTCTCCTTAAGGCGCATGCCGGGGATGAAGAATCCGTGAATCACATCGAGCGAGCGCAGCCGCATATCCACTTCGCGCCCGGCGGGCAGTACCAGCGTGCTTGAGACAATATCGTCCGCTCCATGCGCATCGCGCGGGTCAATGCCCAGCGGATTGCCCGCCGCTGCGTTCACCAGCTGCGGGCGGGTGGTTCCAAACACCGCGTCTGCGCCCGGATAGCGGAAGTACCACTGGAACTGTTCGCCCACCACCTCCACCTGCATCGCGGTCAACGAAGCTCCGGCAAAACGGTTCGCCGCCCACAGCCGCTGCGCCGTCAGCGCCATCCACGCATACATGGCACAGAAAACGGCAACCAGCGCCCAGCGAATTACGGAAGGGAAGATCGAGGCGGAAGAGCGACGCCGAAAGATTGCGAACCCAAGCCAGAGATGCGCGACAACGGCAGCGATGCAAAGCGCGACAAGGTTCCAGAACATCATGTGGTCGACAATCGGCCCGCGCAATGCGCCATCAGCGGGCATCCACGCGACTCGCACAACTTCCAGCAGAGAATACGCGGCGGCCATTGGCAATCGTCCTCAGGAATGGTTAGTGGTGTGTGCACGTACAAGCTCCACAAACCGCGCATGCACCCGGCGGTCAGCGGAGAGCTCAGGGTGGAAGGTCGCGGCGAGAATCTTCCCCTCTTCCACCAGAACAGGGAAGCCACTACGCTCGGCCAGGATTTTTACATCCGGCCCCGTCTTCACAATGCGCGGTGCGCGGATGTAGACCATCTCCAGCGGGCCGCCGCCGAGCTTGGTCTCTGCCGTCTCAATCACGCTATCGATCTGCCGTCCGTAGGCGTTGCGCTCAACCGTCGCGTCCAGTACGCCCAGGCTTGGCTGCGCGGGATGCAGAACCTCCTTCGCCAGCAGAATGCAGCCGGCGCAGGTTCCAAACGTAGGCTTGCTGCGAACGAACACCTGCAGTACGTCCAGAAAGCCATCGCGCTCCAGAAATTTCAGAAACGTAGTCGATTCTCCGCCCGGAATCACCAACCCGTCCACTTCCGCCAACTGCTCGGGCGTGCGCACCAGAACCGCATCTGCGCCAGCTTCTCGCAGCGCTGTAGCATGAGCGTCGAAGTCTCCCTGAATCGCAAGCACGCCAATGCGCGGGGACTGGCCGTCCAGGCGATTGCTTCGCGTGGCGCTGTTGCCGCTATCTTCCATTAACTTTCTAAGACCTCTTCACTGAGGCTCAAGCCCCCTCCACGACCAACGGAAGTGACCGCAAAGACCACAACAACGGCGGCGCCGCAGGCGCGAATGCCTGAACGGCTAGTTCCCGCGAGTCTGGAGCAATTCTTTTTCTTCGATCGCGGAGATGGCTAGCCCCTTCATCGACCCGGTCACCTGTTCGGCGGCCTCGGACAAAATCTTCGGGTCATTAAAGTGCGTCGTGGCGATCACAATGGCTTTAGCGCGAGACTCAGCTTCTGCGCGTTCCTTGGGATTGTTCAGCTCGCCCTTGGCATTCACGCTCACATCCAACGGAGTGGCGCGCTCCTTCATAAAAATTCCAGACCCGACAAAGACCGACTCAGCGCCCAACTGCATCATCAGAGCCGCATCGGCGGGAGTGGCAATGCCGCCGGCAGAAAAGTTCGGTACAGGCAGCTTGCCGGCCCTGGCGACCATGCGTACCAGTTCATAGGGTGCCTGATGCTCCTTGGCTGCCGCATACAGTTCCTGGTCGCTGAGCACCGTGAGCGCCTTCATCTCCTGCACGATCTGCCGCATATGCTTCACCGCATGCACTACGTCGCCCGTGCCCGCCTCGCCCTTGGTACGGATCATGGCTGCGCCTTCCGCAATGCGCCGCAGAGCTTCGCCCAGGTTGCGCGCGCCGCACACAAAAGGCGTTTTGAAGGCGTGCTTGTCGATGTGGTGCACCTCATCCGCCGGCGTGAGCACTTCGCTCTCATCGATAAAGTCCACGCCCAGATGCTGCAGGATTTGCGCCTCTGCAAAATGCCCGATGCGGGCCTTGGCCATTACCGGAATCGAGACCGTGGCGATGATCTCCTTGATCAGGCTGGGCTTGGCCATGCGCGCCACGCCGCCCTCGGCGCGAATCATTGCGGGCACACGCTCCAGAGCCATGACCGCAACCGCTCCGGCCTGCTCCGCGATCTTCGCCTGCTCCACGTCCATCACGTCCATAATCACGCCGCCCTTGAGCATCTCGGCCAGGCCTGTCTTCAGACGCAGTCCGGACGGGTCCTGCGCGTAGTTGCCATTCGTAGTCGCGTGATTCGTCATAACTTTTCTCCCGTTTCAAGCGCGTTTCATGGCCGGATAAGCACTCCGGCAGCGCGCTTCGCACACATTACTCTGAAGCCTCAGTTTAACAGTTTTCAGCCATGCCGATGCTGCGCGAGCAAAGCGTCTTCGACCTCAGATGCGTGAGCGCAAAGACTTGGGCAGCATTCCTGGATTAACAGCAATAAACAGCGCCTTCGCGCGCGCCAGCACCACGCCGTCTTCGTTCTCGATCTGTGCTTCGCAGTGGTGTTTGATTCCTGAAGAATCGATATGACGGCCCGTCAACAACAGCCGCGCGCCCAGCGGAACCGGCTTCAGGTACTCAACCTCCATCTGCCGCGTCATGGCCAGCACGCCGAACTGTCGGTTCGCCTTGCTCATGGCCTCGTCCAGCAATGTGGCAATCACTCCGCCATGCGCATGTCCTGGAGGCCCTTCAAACCGCCGCGCCACTCGCACCCTGCAAAGAATCCTACGTTCTTCATCGACAAAAAACTTGAGCCGCAGCCCGTTCCGGTTCGTCTGCCCGCAGCCAAAACAGCGATTCAGCGCGCCGTGCGACAACGGCTCCAGCTTCTGCAATGGCTCTCGCTTCTGCATGTTTACGCGCCTCCCAGGGCCGTCATAAAGACATCGCGATCTACATTTCCGCCGGTCAGCACGGCCCCTACGCTCTTATTGCGAACGTGGGCCCGCTCCTGCAGCACTGCGGCAACGGCCAAAGCGCCGGCGCCTTCGGCCACGTTGTGTGTGTCCTCGTAGATTGCGCGCATCGCCGCGCTGGTCTCCGGGTGCTCGCGCTTCAGCCAGCCGATGTAAACCGTTGCCCGGCGCAGGTCGTCGAGAGAAGGAATCTGCATAGATCTACTGTAGAGGTTGTCGGATTATGCCGAAAGTACTATGGAGGGCCCTGCGATTGATTGCCTTATGCCGCAGCTCCCGGCAATATGAAAACTCAACGTCCGCTGGTTACAGGTGAAGTGAAGGAAGGGCGGAAACAGGAAAGGGGGTTCAGGCATAGGGATGTCCATTCGGCTGATCATGGCAGGGTATGCCCTGAGCTTGTTTGCGGTAATGGCTGGCTGCGGCGCGATTATGCACGGCAGGCATGCTGGGCGCAACCTTGGGTGGCTGGTTGCTGCGCTGTGCAGCGCGCTGGCTGGTCTGCTGTTGTTTGCCGGCCAGTCCTATCTGCCTGACTTCTTCACCGTTGTTCTTGCCAACGAGGCGATTTTGATCGCATTCGTTCTGCTCCACCAGGCCGTCGCCGCTATCCTAGAGTCACCTCGGCGGTACATCGAGCTGAGCGCGTTGTTGATAAGCGCACAGTTTGTGGCTTTCCTTTACTACACCTACTCTGTGCCCGATATGCGCGCGCGCATCCTGGTCCGCACCGCTGCGATTGCGATGCAGGCCGCAGCCACCGCCTTTGTTCTCTTCCGGCATCGTTGCCCGGCGCTTCTTCATGCCATGCGCGTTGCCGGCTGGACATTGATTGCCTTCGTGTTGCTCCAGGTTTCGCGGCTCATTGCCACCTCCGTATGGGCGCCGCTGCCTGATCGGTTCCATCTCGATCCGGTCCAGGCTTTTTACACCTTCTTTGACTTCATTCTGGCGCTGGGAAGCTGCTTCGCCGTCGTCTGGCTCGCTTTATGCGCAAAGCGGAACGATCTGCATATTCTGGCCACAACCGACGGGCTCTCCGGCCTTATGAACCGGCGCACCTTCGACGAGGTGCTCGAACGCGAGCTTCGCCACAGTGAACGGCGGCACCAACCGGTAGCGGTCCTGCTGATCGACCTCGACCGCTTCAAAGAAATCAATGACGAATACGGCCATCAGATGGGCGACGAGGTCATCCGCCGCGTAAGCCAGCTACTCTGCATCAACACGCGGGCGATGGACGCCGTGGCCCGCTACGGCGGGGAGGAGTTCGCAATGATCCTCAGAGGGATGCAGCTTCATCAAGCCGAATCCATCGCGGAACGGCTACGGACCCAGATTGAAGCCATGGCCGGACTGCCGGAGCCGATCCGTGTGACCGCCAGCATCGGAATCGCAGTGAAGGGCGCTGGCGATACCGTCACATCGCTCATTCAGCGCAGCGATAAGGCTCTGTATATGTCCAAGCGGTCCGGGCGCAATCGAGTGTGCGCCCAATATGCCTATGCGGAATAC
Source organism: Silvibacterium sp. (assembly GCA_049799415.1). Classification (GTDB taxonomy): domain Bacteria; phylum Acidobacteriota; class Terriglobia; order Terriglobales; family Acidobacteriaceae; genus Silvibacterium. Next base: position 6,550 of record JBARHV010000175.1, on the reverse strand, counting down.
TAAGCTCGGCAGGCATCGTGATCTATACTTGAAAAGAGATCACTATGGCGTCCGTCAAAGCTCCGAATGAGGCACCTGCGAAGACTTTTTACCTCGAGACCTTCGGCTGCCAGATGAACGTCCATGACTCGGAAAAGGTCATTGGGACCCTTCAGCAGCAGGGCTATACCCAGGTTGAAGTCGAAGAAGATGCCGACCTCATCCTCTATAACACCTGCTCCATCCGCGACAAAGCCGAGCAGAAGGTCTTCAACCGGCTCAACGACTATAAAAAGCTCTACAAACAGGGCAAGCGCTTCGGCGTTCTCGGCTGCGTCGCGCAGCAGGAGGGCGAAAAGATCTTCGAGCGCGCGCCTTACGTCTCGCTCGTCTCCGGCTCAGCCTCGTATCGCAAACTGCCGGAGATGCTGGTGCAGCTGGAGCAGGGTGGTACGCGCATCACCGGCCTTGACGACCGCCAGACTGACGAGACCTTCGAGACGGAGTTCACGGCGCGTTCCAACCCGCATCGCGGTTACATCACCATCATTGAAGGCTGCGACAAGTTCTGCGCCTACTGCGTCGTTCCGTACACGCGCGGCAAGGAGCGCAGCCGCACCTCAACCTCCGTCCTGAACGAAGCTCGGCGGATGGCTGACGCAGGCTATACAGAAATTCAACTCCTCGGCCAGAACGTAAATTCTTACCACGATTCAGAAGGGAAGCGGACCTTCGCCGAACTGCTCGCCGCAGTTGGCGAAATCCCCGGCATCCGCCGCGTGCGCTTCACCACCTCGCATCCACGCGACTTCACCCGCGACATCGTCGAGGTCATCGAAGCTGTGCCCACTCTCTGCGACCATGTCCACCTGCCCGTACAGAGCGGCTCTTCGCGGGTCCTTCACCGGATGCAGCGTGACTACACCCGCGACTGGTATCTCGAACGCATTGAGTGGATCAAGGCCGCAAAGCGTCCCATCAGTATGACTACGGACATCATCGTCGGCTTCCCGGGCGAAACCGGAACGGATTTTGAGGAAACCGTCAGCCTGTTGGCAGAAGTTCAATACGACGGCGTCTTCGGCTTCAAATACTCTCCGCGCCCCAATACTCCCGCTATCACCATGCCCGACTCCATACCGGACGAGGAAAAATCCACCCGCCTGCAGGTTATGTTCGATCGCCAGCGCGAAATTCAAAGAGCAAATTACGCCAGACACATAGGGCAGGAAGCGGAAGTAATGGTTGAGGGTTACAATTCTGCGCGTGGCCAGGTGATTGGACGCACTTCGCAGAATAAGACGCTGAACTTCACCACCACGCAGCCCATCCTGCCGGCAACTGGCAATTACGTGCAGGTCCGCATCACCAACAGCTTTCCTAACAGCCTGGTGGGCGAAGCAGTCTAAATTTTAGAGGCGGGGCATCAGCAGAATCGAGGGCGGCATGGAAATCGAGATGAAAATTCGCGGCCTCATGGTCGACCCCTCGACCAACATGCCGATCGTTCTATTGAAAGACCCGCAAAGCGAGGCGCTGCTGCCCATCTGGGTCGGCCTGTATGAAGCCAATGCCATCGCGCTCGAAGTGGAAAAGTCGCAGACGCCGCGTCCGCTCACACATGACCTGCTGCGGATCGCAATTGACAGTTTGAATGCCCAGGTAAAGCGCATTGTCGTCACCGAACTGAAAGACGACACCTTCTACGCCGTCATCTGGATGGAGCAGAACGGGGAAATCATCTCGCTCGACGCCCGTCCCTCTGACGCACTGGCGCTGGCCCTGCGCGCCGACTGCCCGATCTTCGTCGATGAAGAGGTGCTGCGCGCCGCCAAAGTCCTGCCCAACCCAGTCGAGCAGGCCTCCTCGCAGGACGTTAAAAAATGGCTCGAAGGCCTGAATGACGAAGACCTGGGCCGCTACAAAATGTAGCTGTCTCTCAAGCGGCCATATCCGCCGCCAAACGGCTCTTTCGAAGCGTGCTGCGCACAAAGAATTCCGATCCCGTAAGTTGAAGAACCAGGTTCACTGAAGCCACAGCCAGCCCCGCGAGCAATACGCCGTGGACTGTGGAAAGGTTGACCATCGAAAACGCAACCACCTGCGTCAAAATCGTCAGCGTAATTCCGTAATAAGCCGGAACCACCCATCCCCGGCTCATATTCATTGCCATTGCGCCGCCTTGCAGCACCCATGTGGCGGCAAGAATCATTGCCAATACCAGCTCGCTATGCAGGTTGGCGTATTGTCTCCCCAGCAGCCGCAGTACAAGATCGGGGCGCGCCAGCACTGCCGCCAGGCATGCGCCTGTGAAGAGAATATAAGCGAGAAAAATCTGCCAGTAAATCGACCTCAGCCGCTCAAGATGCACGCAACGGGACAATCGCGGCGTCAACACCGTGTCAATCACACGCGGAATAATCACGAACACCACGCCCAGCCGTGTCAACGCGCCCAGGTCGGCAATCTGCCCCGTGCTGCCGAACAGCGTAATAAGCCATACGCTGATCTGTCCCTGAAAGACTCCGTAGATCTCATAAGGAATCTGGGCGCGAACGATCTTCCAAACGCTGGCCCGGATCGCGGTATCCGGCACCGCCGTCATATTCAGATGCTTCTTCGACCACTGCGAAAGAATCCAGACTTGCCCAATGCCCCCCAGCACCTGCGCAACCAGCGCGACGCCCAGCGACATATACAGAAAATATGCGGGCAGAATCAGAAGCAGCCGGAGCGCCGCCCCCGCGAAACCCATCCATTGCAGCACGCCAACATCGCCCCGCAGCCGTGGAACAGCGCCATAGATACCCACCATGAGCTGGAGTTGGGTTGCGACGACCACCAGCACCAGCGCCTCAAGCACAATCGAGACGCCAGCTCCGGCCTTCCACAGCATGTATGGCAAAATCGGCAGCACGATCGCCGCCGCCAGATAGTACATCGTGCGCCGCAACCCAATGCCGGTGCGTACCAGTTGTCCCATGCGATAGTCGTCTGCATGGTCAGGCCCGCCAACTGCCTGCAGGCCTGCGGTCATTCCGCTGTCGGACAGTTGCAGCACGGTCGAAAGCAGCGCCATGGCAATGGTGTAGTAGGCATATTGCGATTTGGGCATGCTGCGAACCAGCAGCAGGCTTACGACCATCGTCAAAAGCTGAATGACAATCTGAACAGATGTGAAGCGGAGCAGGACTTTACTCAGGCGTACCAGCCGGTGTCTGCGGCGCTCTGTCATTTCCCTATAGTACGTTGGCATTTATCATTACAGACAAACGATGCGTATAGCTTTTCTGGTTCCCGTCATGTCGGGACGTGGAGGAACCGAGTCTGCGATTCTCGGCCTCGTGCAAGGCCTGAATGGCCTGGGCGATACAACGCATGTCTACCTGCTCGGCGGAGCAACTTCTGATCAGCAATGGCTCGGAGCGCTTCAGCACACAGTCCTCGGCAATGCGCGACAAAGCCGTTTGCGCCGTTTTTACGGATACTCCTTTGGGCTGGCTAATGAGTTCCGTCGCTTCCGGCCCGATGTCGTCATCGCTCTCGACGGCCCCAGGCTTCTGAAAGGGAAGGTTGCGCTTGCTCTCTCCGGGCATCGCGCACAGCTTTGGTCGTGGATCCACTTTCCCCTGGAGCGGATCGCCATGAGGCGCATGCTGAAATACGCCGACGGGCATCTCGCGATCAGCGAGGGAGTAGCAAATCAATTGCGAACGTTTCTTGGTGCAAGAAAAACAAACCGCGTCGCAACCATCTATAACCCGATTCAAACGAACGTCCCGACAATTCCACGACCTGAGCCCGGCGCACCCGCCGTTTTCCTCTACATCGGCAGACTGGAATGGGACAGGCAAAAGCGCGTCAATGATCTGCTCGCCGCCGCCGCCCGTCTCAAGGGAGAATTCCGCCTCATTTTTATAGGGGACGGAACCGACCGTTCGCGCCTTGAGCAATACGGCAGGGAGCTCAATCTCAACAGCCGCATCGAATGGCTCGGCTGGAAGCCCGATCCCTGGAGCGCAGTGAAGGACGTAAGCGTGCTCGTATTAACCTCCTCTTTTGAAGGCTTCGCTATCGTTCTCGCGGAAGCTCTGGCGCGCGGCGTCCCGTGTATCAGCTCCGATTGCAAGGTTGGTCCGGATGAGATTATCGAAGAGGGAATCAGCGGCTGGTTTTATCCCATGGGCAATATCGACGCACTCACGGATCGTATGCAGCAGGTGATCGACCATCCGCAAGCCTTGCCGGAACCGCAAATACTCTGTGCCGCGGCCCTGAAATTCAGCATCCCTGCCGTTGCTGAACGCGCTCATCAGGCATGGAACGCAAAGGAAGACCGCTCATGAGCGAGCCTCAGTTTCCGCTGGTTTCGGCGCTCTTCATTACCTGGCGGCGCTTCGATCTGCTCAAGCCCACCGTCGAAAGCTTCCTGCGGAATACGAATTACCCCAACCTAGAGTTGGTCATCGCCGACGATGGCAGCGAGCCTGCGGTGCAGGCCCTTATTCGCACCTTGCCCGCACAACACTTCTCGCTTCCCCCGAGTCATCGAGGTTTGGGAGCCAACAACAACAACGGTCTCGGGCTTTGCACCGGCAAATATATTTTCATGATCCAGGACGACTGGCTCTGCCACGGCCCATCCGACTATCTCCGTAATACCGTTGCCGTGCTCGAGGCCAATCCGGATGTGGGCATCATCAACTTTGCAGGGGCGCCGCACCCTCCGGATTACACACTGCCGCTGAATGGAAGCGCTGAAGCTTGCTACGTAACGCCAATACCATTTCAGGCCAGCACCACGGAACAGTTTTTGTACAGCGATCAACCGCATATTCAAACGCGGGCAGCTCTGGATTCCATTGGCCCGTATAAAGAGGATCGTGATATGGAAGCGTGCGAGATCGACTACAACTACCGCTGGGGAAATCAGAAGCTATTCGGGACAGCTGTATTCCCCGCCTACTATATGCGTGTTTTCACCAATGAAGGGGAGGCACGCAGCTTCCGGACCAACCTGCTTCGGTACAGGGTTCAGAGAGCATTGCTGCCACTTAAGCCGGCGCTTGAAGGGTTTTCGCCCGTTCTATTCCAACGCGCCAAATCAATCGTACAGTGGACGATCCGTCGAATCGAACGGATGCGGCTCAGAGGGTGAAAATGGTTTTCTGCTCAACCGCGCCTCTATCTTTCATCTGCACGCTATTCAAGAGGGAACTGATTGCCTTGTCATACATGCCCGAAGTTGCAATCTGCCTTGCCTCCACCGCCGCGGCTGCGCCCAGTTCGGCACGCATAGCCTCATTTTCATAGAGCTGCAGGATAGCCGACGCGAGCTGATCTTCATTCGCCGGATCGATAACCAGACCAGTCTGGCCATGGGTCATCAATTCGGATGCGCCAGTATTCGATGTGGTGATGCAGGCGCGGCCATTTAACATAGCCTCGATCAGGGCCATTCCGAATCCGTCATCAACGCTTGGAAGCGCAAACACGTCACATTGCTGGTAAAAATCGGAGATATCCGGGACATAGTCCACAAATTCCACGTTCGGCGTACGGCTTATTAGGTCGCGGAGCACGGGGTAATCCATCAGATTGCCGGCCCGCAGCATGAGCTTTGCATTCGGTAAGGAAAGCCTCTGCCAGGCCTTCAGCAGATACAAATACCCTTTACGGATTGGAGATCCGCCGAGGACACCAACCGTGAAGGTCGCATTTCGCTCTTTACGGATGGTTTTGGGTTCCCGGCAGCGTCCGAGCAGGGGCGCTCTAATCAATTTGCTCCGCAGCCGTTCAGGAAAAGTACGCGCCGTATACTCTGAGGGCACAAGGATCGCTTCGGCCAGCTCGTACTCCTCAAGCTGCCGGTCACGAAACCATTGTGGTTGTGGAGCATATGCCACGCCGAGTCGCCCGGACTCACGTTCAACGAGGCTCTCCTGGAAGTCCCGGTGCGGACAAGCTCGATCCAACACAAAGGTTCCGCCGTGTTTCCTTGTATGCCTGGCTGCAAAGAGCGCTTCTGTTGCCCACCCAATATAAAGATCGGGTCGCCCCATGACGGTGGATACCGCCTTGTCAAAGAAACAGGTATCCAAACGGCCGAGCGGTTTAGGCATGGCATGGTTGAAAACGTAACCGGCAATCTGCAGAGGGGAAGGAACCAGATGGGTCCGAACTGAGTCATCCAGTCCCTTATAGAACTTGCGCGGGGCTGAAGTATAAATGTCTACGGAGTGTGCACATCGCGCAATCGAATTGGCCAGAAAAGCAGCGTGGAAAGGGCGATCAACGGAAATGGCCGTTCGCATAAAAGCCTATCCTAGCATGGGTCAATAAAGCTGCGATCTCACCACTATACAGAATATTCGTTATCGGACATTATGTCACAGGGCGAACTGGCCACGGCTAGCCCTTGTTTCTGCCAATAAAGGCGGTCCTCGATCGCTCACCTATCGGCCAATCGCCCTCATAACGGACGTTGCCTCAATGTCTACGGAGTCTTAACCGCAAACGGAGCCCAGGTGCAGATATACGATAGCGACGGCACCAGTGCTCAGGCGTACAC
>JBARHV010000174.1:0-16263 GCA_049799415.1 Silvibacterium sp. | reverse complement strand
TGCGCTTTTTGATATGGCTTCGGCGCACTTTTCTATTTCCACACAACAGAGTCGGTGCCTGCTGCACCTGTGGTCGGAGGAGCGCAACCTTGTTCGCACGGTGTGCGGGCTGAAGATGCGCAAAGACTCGCTGCGGGTAGAGGTGCGGCGCTTTGGGCAGTCGCAGCCGCAGGTGCTGGAGCTGGTGGCGAATTGCGACCGACGGACGCCAAGCTCGCGCGAGGCCGCACGGGCGAAATACCTGCGGATGCTTGACCGGGTGCTGACGCGCACATTTCCAGAGTGGAAACTGGATGGTCTCCGTACGGCGGCGGATCTTGAAAACAGCTTTGGTCCCGCATATGCGCGGGGGATGTTGTTCAAGGGGACGGCGGCCTGGACAGTGATCGGCGTGAATGATGAGGAGTCGCAGAGCACAATCGACGGCATCCTGACTTTGGGGGTCCTGTGGCTCGCTTATTGCCGCGAGCATGGCGAAGGCCGGCGGCTGTATGAAGGGCTGAAGGTGATTGTTCCGAAGGGAGCCGCGCAGACCACGCACGCCCGAATGCCGTGGCTCAATTCGAACGCCGCGAAGTGGGAGCTGTATGAACTTGACGGACGCACGGAGCAGTTAGAGCGCGTCGAGATTCAGGACTGTGGCAATTTGCAGCTGTATCTGGCGCATGCGTTCAATCCTCAGTCCTCACTGGAGCGCAGCCGCGCTGCTGTCGATCGACTGCTGGGGCTAATAACGCCGGAGCTACGTGCGGTTACCGAGATTCGCGCGCGTTCGGCCGCGGAGATCGCCTTTCTTTTACATGGGTTGGAGTTTGCGCGTATTCGAAATGGCTATGCGCGGGGCTCGTTTGCACGGGAGGACGAGATTACGTTCGGTGCGGGAGCGAATGAGACGCCCTTAACCGCTGAGAGTGAGGGATTATTTTGCGAGCTGACGCAGCGGTTGTTCGAGCATCGTCACGCAGGGGGGACGATGCGTGATCCGCTTTACCGGCTGCAGCCTGAACGATGGCTGGAGAGCGAACTGCGGCGAGATATTACGGAGATTGAGCCTTCGATTTGCGCAGAGGTCGTCTATTCACAGGTTCCGGCGTTTGCCGCTGGGGACCGCGCCATGCTCGACTTGCTGACAGTAACGCATGGAGGGCGTCTTGCGGTGCTGGAATTGAAGGCCGATGATGATTTGCACCTGCCGTTCCAGGCCCTGGATTACTGGGTGCGCGTGCGTCAGCTTCATCGGGAGCAGGCGTTCCAGAGGCATGGATACTTTCCCGGGATTGAAGTGTCGGACCAGGCTCCGCTGCTTTATCTGGTTGCGCCCAGCCTGCGGATTCACCCTTCTACCGATATTGTTCTGCGCCACCTTTCGCCGGAGGTTCCATGGGAGCTGATTGGGTTGAATGAAGACTGGAGAAGACGGCGTAAAGTGATTCTGCGGAAGCGCCCGGCTTAGTTGTGCATTTCCGTCCACCAAGTGTCGAAAGCCGCTAATGCGCGCTCGCACTGGATACGATGGCGTTCACGTTTGTCACGGACCTTGCGGCGCATCTCTTCTTCAAGCGGAACCAATAGATCAAAGGTGATGTTGGCGGGATCAAAGCGTTTGCCGCTGGCATGCGTAATGTAATGCACGAGCGAACCGAGCGCCGTCTCGCGCGGAGCCGGGGATAGGTGTAAGCCGCGCGCATATGCGGTTGCATACAGCCCGGCGAGCATGCCGGTGGCGATGGATTCGGTATAGCCTTCGACTCCGGAGAGTTGCCCGGCGAAGAAGATGCCGGGGTGGTCGCGCATCTGGAGCGCGGGAGTGAGAACGCACGGCGCGTTGATATACGTATTGCGATGAATCTGCCCGTAGCGCAGGAACTTTGCCTTTTCGAGGCCGGGAATCATACGCAGGATGCGGGCCTGTTCGCCGTACTTGAGGTGATTCTGAAAGCCGACGAGGTTGTAGGAGTCGGCGCGCAGGTTTTCGCAGCGCAACTGCACGACGGCCCAGGGAATTTGGCCGGTGCGTGGATCACGCAGACCTACGGGCTTCATGGGGCCATAGCGCAGCGTGTCGCGCCCGCGCCGGGCTGTCTCTTCGATGGGCAGGCAGCCCTCGAAGTAATCGAGCTTTTCCCACTCCTTTTCCTTTACCTGCTCGGCGGAGATGAGCGCGTCATAGAAGCGGTCATACTCCTCCTGCGTCATTGGGCAATTAATATAGTCGGCGGTGCCTTTGTCGTAGCGTGCGGCGAAGTAGACACGGTCCATGTCGATGGAGTCGGCTTCGACGATAGGGCTGATCGAGTCATAGAAGGCGAGGTGTTCGCTTCCGGTGAGGCGCGCGATCTCCTCCGACAATGCCTGCGATGTGAGCGGCCCGCTGGCGAGGACGGTGACGCCGTCTTCGGGGTCGAGCTGTGTGACCTCTTCGCGATAGACGCGGATACGCGGCTCAGCTTCGATTGCTGTGTGGATAAGTCGCGAGAACTCGACACGATCCACGGCCAGAGCGTGCCCGGCGGGTACGGCGCTCGCGTCAGCGCATTGCAACAAGGGTGATCCGGCGCGACGCATCTCCTGTTTGAGCAGCCAGGGCGCGGTGTTTTCGCTCTCAGATTTGAGCGAGTTGGAGCAGACGAGCTCGCCGAAGTTCTGCGTCTCATGCGCAGGTGTGTTGCGGACGGGCCGCATCTCGTACAAGTCGACTTCGCAGCCCAGCCGCGCGACCGTCAACGCGGCTTCGGGGCCGGCGAGTCCTCCGCCGATGATGCGAATCCTCATGTTGTGACTCCTGCCAGCGCTTTGAGCGCCGCACCAGTCAAGCGCATCCGGCGCCAATCGTCGAGCATCACGGCGTCGAGGCTGCGATAGAAGTCGATGGCGGGTTTGTTCCAGTCGAGCACGTCCCACTGGAGGCGCGCGCAGTCGCGCTCGACGGCAAGTGCCGCCACACGGCGCAGGAGGGCTTTGCCGATGCCGCGTCCGCGAAAGGCAGGCTGCACAAACAGGTCTTCAAGATGCAGGCTGCGCCCCTGCCAGGTGGAGTAAATCGGGAAAAAGAGCGCGAACCCGGCAGGTGTGCCATCGGCCTCAGCGATCAGGCATTCGTAATAACGTTCGCGCCCGAATCCGTCGCGCAGCAGCTGCTCTTCGGTGATGTGGACGGAGTGCGGCTCGCGCTCGAATTCGGCAAGATCGCGGACGAACGCGAGAATAAGGGGTACGTCAGCAGGAGTTGCGGTACGAATCTGAATCATGATCGCTGCTACTTCTCCGCATCCTTTTTATTTCGAGGCTTCACCTTGAACCAGATGGGAGAGCCTTCAAATCCAAACGATTCACGGATTTGATTTTCGAGGAAGCGTTCGAAGGAAAAATGCAGCTTGACGTCGCGGTCGGTAAATAAGATGAAGGTTGGCGGCGCGACGGCGGCCTGTGTCATGTAGAAGATCCGTAGCCGCTTGGACAAGGGCACGCCTGCGCGCTGGAAGTCGATTTTTTCGAGGAAGCGGTTCATCTGCCCGGTGGAGACGCGCTTGCGGCGCTCCTCGGCGACCTGGATGGCTGTATCGAGCACGCGATTGAGGCTGCGGCTGTCCTGCTTTGCGTGAGCTGCAGAAATAAAAACCACGGGCGCGTAGTTCAGGTATTTCAGGTGACGACGCAGCTGCTCTTCAAAGATTTTGCGATCGGCGGGCGGCTTGTCGTCGGTGCGGCCGGTGGTTACGAGATCCCATTTGTTGACGACAATGACTACTGACCGTCCGCTCTCGTGCGCATAGCCGCCGATGGTGGCGTCTGATGCAGTGACTCCTTCCGTCGCATCAATGATCAGCAGCGAAACATCTGCGGCTTCAAGATGACGGCGCGCCATGACAACGGAAAGCTTTTCGGCCATGAGCGTGGTTTTGCCTTTACGGCGGATTCCCGCGGTGTCGATGATGCGGAGCTGCTGGCCATGATATTCGATGACTTCGTCTACGGCGTCGCGGGTAGTTCCTGCGACGGGTGAGACGATGGCGCGATTGGTTCCGGTGAGCGCGTTGAGCAGCGTGGACTTGCCCACATTCGGGCGTCCGATGATGGCAAGGCGTGTCTCATGCTGTTGAAACTCGCCGTGGGTGCGATGCGGCTGCGCTTCGGGCTCATCAACTGCGGGAGCTTCCGGCTCGGATGTTTCATCCTTGAAGGGCAGGACGGCGAAGACTTCGTCGAGCAGATCGCCTATGCCGTGCCCATGCTCAGCGGAGATGGGTACGAGATTTTTGATGCCAAGGCGGCGAAAGTTTTCTGCTCCGGCATCGAGGGCTTCGGTGTCGATTTTATTGACGGCGAGAAAGATAGGCTTGCCGGAGCGCACTAATAGGCGCGCTAAATCTATGTCGGGCGAGGCAAGCTCGGTACGGCCATCGACCACCATCACGATGGCCTCTGCCTCTTCCAGTGCGGTTTGCGCCTGGCGGTAGATTTCCGAAGGGATCAACGCTTCGTCATCGGGGACGATGCCGCCGGTATCAACGATCCGCGCGGTGTGGCCAGCCCAGCTTACTTCGCCGTAGATGCGGTCACGAGTGATACCGGGCTCGTCTCCGACGATAGAGCGGCGGGAGCGCGTGAGACGGTTGAACAGCGTGGATTTGCCCACATTGGGGCGTCCGACGATGGCAAAAATGGGTTCTCCGCCAGCGGTCGTCTGGCGAATGCGCGATTGTTTGAAACGGGATTTCTTCAAGGTGTCTTCCGGGTGCGCGCAGACAGGAATTGTTGCGTCGAATGCCGCTCTCTATCAATTCTATCGTGGGCTCGGCACAGTGAAGAAATTTCAACAGCAAACGCGGATAGAGGTCATCGCAACGGATATGCTGGAGAGTGTCTTCCTTGAGAGAATTCAACGTGTCCTCAACAGCCCAGACCGCGACTTCGCTGCCCTCGCTCTATGATTTCTTCGCGCCAGGCGGAGTACTTGCGCGCTCAGATCTTCCTTATGAGTTTCGCAAGGGGCAGCTGGAGATGGCGCAGGCGGTGGAGCGGGCGCTTGAGGAGAATCGCCACCTGATTGTAGAGGCGGGGACCGGCACAGGGAAGACGCTGGCCTACCTTTTGCCTGCGCTGCGGTCGGGGCGTCGCGTGATTATTTCTACAGGAACGAAGAATCTGCAGGAGCAGCTTTTTTTCAAGGACATTCCGTTTCTTGAGTCGCTGCTGGGGCCGCTGCGCGTTTGCTATATGAAAGGCCGTGCGAACTATGTTTGCCGGCATAAGCTTTACGCGCTGCGGAATCAGCCGATCCTGTCAGGGCTTGAGGAGATTTCGCAGTATCAGGCAATCGCGGAATGGGAGAAGTCGACCGATACCGGGGATCGCGCCGAAATTGGAAGCCTGCCGGAATCGAGCCAGCTATGGGCGAAGCTGGATGCGCGCAGCGATGCGTGTCTGGGGCAGACGTGTCCTGACTACGAGCGCTGCTTTATTACAGAAATGCGGCGCAAGGCGGCGGAGAGCGACGTGATTATTGTGAATCACCACCTCTTCTTTGCCGACCTCGCGATCAAGCAGCAGGCGAAGGCCGCTCCCGATGCCGGGGTTTTGCCGGAGGCCGGGATTGTGATCTTCGACGAGGCGCATGAGCTTGAAGACGTTGCATCGAGCTATTTCGGTATCAGCCTGAGCAATATTCGTTTTGAAGAGCTGGCGCGCGATGTGGAGACGATGCTGCGCGCGAAAGGCGCCTTGAGCACGGGCATCAGCAGCGCGGCGCAACTTGCGCGCGAGCGGGCTCGGCTGTTCTTTGCTGCGTTGCCTCGCGGGGCGGGCAATGAAGGCCGGATGCAATTTTCCGGACGAGAAGAGTTTCTTGAGGCGCAGGGCGATCTCTATCTCGGTGTGCTGAATGCGCTGCACCGCCTGGAGGGCGAATTGGAGCGGGTGCGCGGCGTGGAAGAGGCACAGCCGCTGCGGAAGCGCGCGGCGGATATTCGCGAGCAGTTGAAATTTCTGCTGGAGGCCGAAGATAGGAACACCGTGTTCTGGCTGGAGCGGCGCGGCGGACGGCAAGGAAGCACGAGCACGCATCTGCAGGCCACGCCGATTGATGTGTCAGAGCTGTTGGAAGAGTTGCTTTTCGAAAACTTCCCCAGCGTTGTGCTGACTTCAGCCACGCTGACCGTGCAGGGTGGCTTCTCGCACATTCGTAAACGGCTGGGCATGCGCGATGCGCGTGAGCTGGTGGTGCCGTCCCACTTTCGCTATGGGGAGCAGGCCATGCTGTATCTGCCTCCGGAGATGCCCGACCCTCGCGACTCAAATTTTCAGGAAGAGGCGGCAAAGCGTATACGGCGCATTCTGGATATCACCCGAGGGCGTGCCTTTTGCCTGTTCACCAGCTATCAGCAGATGCACGATCTATATGAACGGCTACTGGTGGAGGTTGGCTACCCGTTGTTGCTGCAGGGTACGGCTCCGCGGAAGGCGCTGTTGGAGGAGTTTCGGATTACGCCGAATGCCGTGCTGTTCGGCACATCGAGCTTCTGGCAGGGAGTGGATGTGCAGGGCGAGGCGCTGAGTTGTGTGATTATCGATCGCTTGCCGTTTGCAGTACCGACCGATCCGATTGTGCAGGCGCGGATGCGGGCCATTGAGGAGAGCGGCGGTAGTCCGTTCTTTGAGTATCAGGTGCCGTCGGCGGTGATTACGCTGAAGCAGGGATTCGGAAGGCTGATTCGCTCACTGGAGGATCGTGGTGTGTTGATGCTGCTGGATCCGCGTATTCAGCGGCAGCGGTATGGCCGCGTGTTTCTTGAGAGCCTGCCGCCTTACCGCATCACGCAGGACATTGCTGCGGTCGAAGCATTTTTTGAAGGTGCGTGACTGCTAGCATAGAAGGAGAAATGGCGCGCAATCTTTACATCCTGGCCGGAACACTGCTGCTGTTTGCGCTTTTTTCCTGCGGCATGACGTTTGTGGGGAGCTACTATCAGCAGGAGCTACCCGGCAATGGTTCGCTGTGGAAGACGACTGCGCTTTTTCTTACCCTGGGCGGTCTGATTGTTGCGCTATTGGGCGTGATGACAGATATGTTTGAACAGGTGGACCGCCGCGCGCGGGAGCGTCAAATGCGGGACCGCGAACGACGCAAGTAAAGAGCACCTGTGAAGTTACAATAGGAGCAGGGCGTCTTCGTCCTGGAAAGCAAACAAAGCATGTATGAAGTTACCGTGGAGCGCGAATTTTCCTCCGGCCACTATCTGAGGAACTATCGCGGCAAGTGCGAAAATCCGCACGGACATAACTACAAGGTTCGCATTACCCTGCGCGGAGAGACGCTGGATGTTTCCGGCCTGCTGCTGGACTTCAAAGACCTGAAGCACGTGATGCGGCCCGTAATTGATCGGCTCGATCATCAGATGCTGAATGATCTGGCACCGTTCACGGAGATCAATCCTTCGGCGGAGAACCTGGCGCGCTATTTTTACGACGAGACGAACCAGCAGCTTGCCTCACTGACGAATGGCCGTGTGCGCGTGAAGGATTGCACGATCTACGAGACGGACACCACTACAGCGACGTACTACGAGTAGTCTGTGTATCTCATCGAGATTTATAAATCGGTGCAGGGCGAATCCAGCTTTGCCGGGCGGCCCTGCATCTTTGTGCGGCTGGCCGGATGCAATCTACGCTGCTCCTGGTGCGACTCGGAATACACATTCACTGGCGGCTATAAATTATCGGAAGACGAGATTGTTGCAGAGATTGCAAAGCTTGCTCCGGTAAAGCTGATTGAGTTTACCGGCGGCGAACCGCTTTTGCAGGAGCGCGAACTGGTTCCGCTGATGGAGCGGTTACTGCGTGACGGCTATGAGTTGATGATTGAGACAAGCGGCGAGCGGCCTGTCGAGAACGTTCCCAAGGCTGTGCATAAAATCATCGACGTAAAGTGTCCGGGCTCAAGCGAGTCTGGACGGTTTCGCATGACGAACCTTGATTTTACGACTGAGCGCGATGAGGTAAAGTTTGTAATTACCAATCGCGATGATTATGAATACGCGCGCGATTTCATACGCAACAATGCTCTGGAGGGCCGCGTTGGCGGGATTCTGCTTTCTCCCGCATTCTCGAAGACGCCCACCCCTGAGCGCACAACGGAAAACTGCCTGCTTGATCCGCGCGAGCTGGTTGAGTGGATGCTGGCCGATGGGCTGAATGCGCGGTTGAGCCTGCAAATCCATAAATACATCTGGGAGCCGCAGAAAAAAGGCGTTTAGTGAATTGTCCGCGTGCGCCGCTGCATGTAGTCCATGAGCAGATACTCGCCCAGGGTCTCGGGCCGCGTGAAATAGGCTTTGCCGCGGCACATCTGCGAAACCTGATGCACAAACTGTACGAGGCCCGGATCAGAAGCGAGCATGAAGGTGTTGATCATAATGTTCGAGCGCTTGCAACGCGCGACTTCTTCGAGCGTTTCGCTTACGACCAGCGGATCAAGTCCGAAGGCATTGCGGTAGATGCGGCCATCTTCGAGTGTGAGCGCTGAAGGCTTGCCGTCGGTGATCATTACGATCTGCTTCATGTCCTTGCGTTGCGACTTCAAAATACGCTGCGCCACACGCAGACCTTCGCGGGTGTTGGTGTAATACGGCCCGACTTTGACGCGCGCCAGCTGCGAAACCGGAATTTCCTCTGCCGAATCGTGAAAGAGCACGAGTGAAAGCGAGTCGCCAGGATACTGCGTGCGGATGAGATGCGAGAGCGCCATGGCGACTTTCTTGGCGGGCGTGAAGCGGTCTTCACCATAGAGGATCATGGAGTGCGAGCAATCGAGCATGACGACCGTGGCGCACGAGCTTTGATACTCGCATAGATGCACCTGCAGGTCGCGATATTCGATATTCAGCGGCAGAGTCAAACCTTCGCGAGCGATGGCGGACGCCAGAGTCGCGGTTGCGTCGAGATTGAGCACGTCGCCGAATTCGTATGCACGCGAGCCCCCGCTGGCCTCAATGCCTGTCGCCCAGTGGCGCGTATCGTGACGGCCGCTGTTGGACTTTCCTAAGGATCCAAGCAGTTCGCGCAGCGCTTTATAGCCGAGGAAGTCGAGGCTCTTGTCGGTTACTTCGAAGCGCGCTTCGCCCTGTGTCTCGCTAACCTCGCCTTGAGCCTGCGAGGCATTGCCTGCGTTCTGCGGGCTTTCGCTGGAGATGAAGTTTTCCTGCTGCATGCGCTCCATTAACTTGTCGATCAGCTCGTCCAGTTTGCCTTCATCAGACAGGGCGTCGATTGTCTCCTGCATGTGTTGATCCAGAAAATCGCCGGACTCGAGGGCTTGACGGATGGCCTCGCGCAGGTCGTCGAGCGTTTGATCCATGGACTGAAATGGCGATAGCGGATCGTCAAAGCCGGAGTTGAGCAGGTAATCGGAGAGCGCCTGAAGGAGGTCTTCAAGGTCGATCTCCGAAGCCAGGTCGCCCGTGTATTTTGTGTAGCGAACGCGCTTCATGGTTGCCCTCTAATTCAAACTGCCACGCCGCGAACGCCGTGTTTGCCACTCCTGGTACTCGGGCTCCATCGCAGCGCGCTCCTGTTTGGGTTGCTGCGGCTTCTTCTGCGCCGAGAAGGTGCGCTCTTCGCTGCGGCTGAGGCGGCGATGCGAGCACATGCCTTCGAGCAGGAACTCGGCTGCAGCGACCAGATGCTCCGGGGCGCTGGACGATTTGACTCCGAGCGGCGAAAGCTTTTCGAAGAGGCCTTGAATTTCGCGGAGCTCTTCAAGGGTCAACGCAGCCGACTTGCTGTCTTCGATCTTTGTGGTGCCACCGAGGTTGAACCACTGCTCGATTTGCTGCGTGTTGGTATCCGCGAAGTATTTGTCGAAGGTTTTTCCGATTGCGACGCGGACCACTTCTTTCACGACTGTATCGGCGCCGCGCAGCTCACCTTCGTATTCAAGTTCAAGCTTGCCGGTGATTCCGGGCAGCGCGGCATAGATATCGCCGACACGGGGCAGCACCAGCGTTTCTCCGTGCACGAGCGCGCGCCGCTCGGCATTTGAAACGACGAGCTCCAGGGTCGAAATTGGAAGTCGCTGGCTGACGCCGCTGCGCTTGTCGACCCGCTTGTCCTCGCGCGCGGAGAACGCTACCTGCTCGATGATCTCGCGCAGGTACTGGGGAATCTCCGTCTTCGCGTGGTTGCGTTCTGTCCAGGCCTCCTGCGCGGTGATGGCCAGGCCCTCCTCGATCGTTTCCGCGTAGTGAGTGCGGATCTCGGAGCCGATGCGGTCTTTGAGGGGCGTTACGATCTTGCCGCGCGCGGTGTAATCCTCAGGATTTGCACTGAAGACCAGCGAGACATCGAGTTCGAGACGCACGGGGTAGCCTTTGATCTGGACGTCACCCTCCTGCATGATGTTGAAGAGCGCGACCTGAATTTTGCCGGCGAGGTCGGGCAGCTCGTTGATTGCGAAGATGCCGCGGTTCGCCCTGGGCAGCAAGCCATAATGCATGGTCAACTCGTTGGAAAGATCTTCGCCACCGCGCGCCGCCTTGATGGGATCGATGTCGCCGATCAAATCTGCAATGGTTACATCGGGAGTAGCGAGTTTTTCAACGTATCGATCGGTGGGGGAAAGATACGCGATAGGCGTGGCATCGCCGAGCCGCGCCACCAGGTCGCGGCATCGCTTGCACAGCGGGTGATATGGGTTATCGCGAATTTCGCAGCCTGCGACGTAGGGCGTGTATTCGTCGAGCAGCGCGGTGAGCGCGCGGAGAATGCGGCTCTTTGCCTGTCCGCGAAGGCCGAGCAGAATAAAGTTCTGCCGGGAGAGCACGGCGTTCACAATCTGTGGAACGACTGTGTCCTCGTAGCCGATGATGCCGGGGAAGATGGTCTCGCGCGTTCGCAGCCGCGCTATCAGGTTTTCGCGCAGCTCGTCTTTTACGGATCGCTTTGATATGCGCGCTTCTGAAAAATTCTTATGAGCGCGAAGCTCTCCGAGAGTTTGCGGCAGGTTGCGATTGGCCATTGATTCCTCCAGATGCGAATCGAGCGGCAGGTACCGCTGCTTCTAGCTTAGATGAAGCTGGGCCATTTCTGACTCTGCTCAGGATCGAGCTACATTACATGGCCATTGTGCGCGGCTGTTTTTTGGCCAGCCGCGCCTGCTCGCAACTTGGGCAAAATGGCGTTGTAAAACTCGCGCAGATGTTCGGTTCGCTCGGCATCGGAACGGCTGTTGAGCAATTGCTGCTTGAAGCCGAGGTCGGCAGGCAGGGTTGAGGCCAGGAGGAATGAAATTGGGCCGTCGAGACTCATGGGCATCTCCGATGTTGCAAGCCCAGCGAGTTCCAGTGTCTCAAAATGCAGCGCGAGGCACTCTTTCCTGAGATTGCGTGGAGCCTGATCCTCCGCATCATTGAAAAAATCGACCTGCGCTTCAAGGAAGGCGCGAGAATTTTCGAGCATCTCGATCTCAAAGCGCTGTTCGCCCCGGCAGAGAATATCCATGCGTCCGTCGTCGTAACGATGCAGCACGCGCATGATGCGCGCAGTGCAGCCGATTACGGCGAGGCCGTCCCGCTGGGCGCGCACGACTCCAAAGCTGCTTTGCGCCTCCAGGCAGAGGTCAATCATCTCCTTGTAGCGATCCTCAAAAATGTGTAGCGGAAGAGGCGCTCCAGGAAAGAGCACAACGTCCAGCGGGAAGAGGGGTATTTTCATTGCGGGCTTTATTATGCGCGTTTCCCTCTACAAAGGCTTGACGGCGTGGCGGGTTGTTTTGATGGGCCGCCAATTGTCTTTCAGCCGGTATTTGACAGGACGCAATTGAGATTCAATCAGCCAGTTCGAGCTCGTCGAGCATGGCTTGCATCTCGCTCTGCGCGTGCTGGTTGCCGGTGCGTTGCGCAGAGGCGATGCCCTGAGTCAGGCGTGATTTTGCCTCGTCGCTGCGGCCAGCCTTGGCCAGCGTCTGCGCGGCCATGAAATATCCCGCTGTGTAGTCGGGATGCTGCAGGAGCAGGCGGTCGAACTCGGCGAGTGATGCTCCGGTCTCGCCCTGTCCCGCATATTCCATTGCGAGGCCGTAGCGAGCGAAGGCGTCGGTGGGGTTCTGCGCGAGAATTTCGTTCAGCATTGCGATCTTGTCCATTCCTTTATTTTCTCCTGAAGCATGCATTTGCTTAAAATCGCGCGATTGCCGACACTGGAAGAAGACCATCGTTCAAGAGTTTGACGCAAGGAAAGAGAGCATGCGCATGGATTTTACCGGTCATTCGCTTCCGGTGCGCTCGGTTGCAGAGTCGCAGTCAGAGATGACGGAGCTGATTCTGCCGAACGACACGAATACGCTGGGCAATCTGCTCGGCGGCCGGCTGATGCACTTTATCGACCTGGTGGGTGCGATGGCGGCTTACCGGCATGCGCGGACGCATGTGGTCACGGCGTCGATGGATCACATCGATTTTATTGCCCCGGTGCATGTGGGCGACCTGCTGATTTTGAAGTCCTCGGTGAATCGCGCCTTCAACACTTCGATGGAAGTGGGCGTGAAAGTGTGGGTGGAGAACACGATTGCCGGGACGCATCGGCATGTCGCCTCGGCCTATTTGACGTTTGTTGCTGTCGATTCACAGGGGCGGCGGGTGCCTGTGCCGCAGTTGCATCCGGAGAGCGAGTTAGAGCAGCGGCACTTTGAGGATGCAGGCCATCGCCGCGAGTTGCGACAGCGTGAACTGGAGCGGAAGCGCGCTTCCAAGCCGGCAGAGGCGACGATTCAAGGCCTGGTTCGCCCAGGAAAATCTTAGTTTTTATTATCATTGGAGTTACTTATGGCTCATTCTCATGCTGCTGTTACCGCGCCTACGGCTTTGCCGGGTGTGGCTAATATCGTTGCCGTCGGTTCGGGTAAGGGCGGCGTTGGCAAGACGACCGTTGCCGTGAACCTGTCGATTGCCCTGGCAAAGCTTGGTTTTCGCGTAGGGCTGATCGACGCAGACATCTACGGGCCGAATGTGCCGCTGATGCTGGGCACGACGCAACAGCCGCGGGTGCTTCCATCGAACCAGATTGAGCCGAATGTGGCGCATGGCGTGAAGGTGATCTCCATTGGGTTTCTGTCTCCTGGCGATAAGCCGATGGTGATGCGCGGCCCAATGCTGCATCAGATCATCCGCCAATTTTTGCAGCAGGTGGAGTGGGGCGAACTGGATTTTCTGTTGATCGATCTACCTCCGGGCACGGGCGATGTAGTGATTTCGTTGGTGCAAACCGTTCCTCTGACCGGTGCAGTGGTGGTTTCGACGCCTTCGGATGTTGCGCTGCAGGATGCGCGCAAGGCCCTGGAGATGTTTCACCAGGTGAATGTGCCGGTTTTGGGTATTGTCGAGAACATGAGCCACTTCACCTGTCCGCATTGCCACCAGGAGATCGACATTTTCTCCAAAGGCGGGGCGGAGCGCACGGCGAAGCAGTTCAATGTACCGTTCCTGGGATCGATTGAGCTGGATGCCGAGATTCGGCAGGGCGGCGACACGGGCTTGCCTGTGGCTCTGGCTGGACCGGACTCTCTAAAGGGAGCACAGTTCTATGCGATTGCGCGGCAGGTTGCGGAGCTGGCCCTGGCGCAGTCGGCGAAGGTTGAGAATATCTTCGAGATCAGCTAGGGACTGTGCGCCCAGCGGTACGTGCCTCCGTACCTGTATCTGCCCTCCCGTTGGCCAGGGAGTGTTTATAGGAGGAATCGGAGATTGCTACTTGCGATGGCCCAGCTCTTTGCTCATTCTGATGAAGTGAACCGGCTGCGTTAACATGTGGTGCCGTTCGGGTGGGTAGGGTTCGGTTCCGGTGACCTGATAGCCTAACTTGCCGTAAATGACGAGAAGTTCAGTGCGGAGATGGATGAATTTCATATCCATGAAATACGCTCCGGTCTCTCGCGCGAACTCTTCGGCTGCGGCTACGAGGCGGCGGCCCAGGCCAGTCTTCTGACGGGATGGATCGATAGCCAACAGGCCAAAGTAGGCGCGTTCTCCGTTGCGCTTGATGTAAACGCAGCCGGTTATTTGCCCGGCGTCTTCACTGACCAGGAAAATCCCACTCTTGAAATAAGATTCCAGGTCCGCGGGCGTCAGGCGGTCCTGATTTTTGAAGAACCGCTCGACCTGGAACGCAGTATTGACCAGGTTCAGGATTGACTGGAAGTCTGCTTCCGTCGCAGTACGAATGTTCATAAGATGGCTGGAAGCGTATCTGTTATTGGGTTGCCGGCGTGGCATTGCTGGCAGTGGTTACTTTCCGCGTATCCGCTTTTTCAGCCGTTTGTTCGAGGGCCGCAGCCTGTGGCATATAGGTGAGGGCCTGCGCGATCATCGGGTCCCAGTCCGCGCGGGCGCGAAGGCCTTCCTGCTCATCGAACTGCGAGGTCATGATCTCGGACTTAATGCTCATTTTGAGCCAGCTCATCACGCCATTCAGGTCCTGATCGGTATAAGCAATGTTTTGTGCGGTAAGGAATTGCTTGAACTGATCGAGCACGGCATTGTCGACTTCAAAATCCTTGCCCACGGTACGGTTGGCAAGGTAATGCCGGGTGAAATTAAAGAAGACATTATGTGCGTCGAGCACATCCTGGATGTGGTTTGCCTGGGGAGGTTCGATCTTAAAGTCGGGAGTGATGCCTCCGCCGCCGTAAACAGTGCGGCCTGAGTCGGTAAGCTTGACCTCGCGATTTTTCAGGTCCTGCGGCTGATCGTGATTGTAGTAGTAGTCGTAGAGCGAAACGCCGTTATAGTTGCGCTGGATCAGGCGTCCGCTGGGCGTGTAGTAGTGATAGGTCGTGAGCGCGAGGCCGGTGTTATCCGAGAGAGGATAAACGGTCTGGACCAGTCCCTTGCCAAAGGTGACCTCGCCGACGATGAGCGCGCGGTCGTGATCCTGCAGCGCTCCGGAGACAATCTCCGCCGCTGAAGCTGTGCCGTGATTGACAAGAACAATAATGGGAAAGAGATGGCCTTCATTGCCGTGGGTTGCGCGCCAGACCTGATCGGGATAGGCTCGTCCGCGCTGCGAAACGATGATCTGGCCGCGGTTGAGCAGCTTGTCGCAAACCTGAACCGCGTCAGTGAACACTCCACCTGGGTTGCCGCGAAGATCGAGGACGAGACCTTTCAGGTTGCCGAACTGGTCGATGGCGTCGGAGAATTCCTTGCCCGTGGTCTGCTGGAACTGGGTGATGTGGATGTAGCCTATGCCCGGCTTGATCTCGTATTTCAGGTCGATTGAAGGATGCGGAATTTCATCGCGCACCAGATCAAAGGTCAGCGGAGCGGCTGCGCCCTCGCGCGAAACGATGAGATGAACGTGCGTCCCCTTGGGACCCTTGAGCATATTGGCCACAGCCGTAGTGTCAAGTCCGGCAATCGGCTTGCCGTCCACTGACACAATGGTGTCGCCGGGGCGCAGGCCAGCTTTGAAAGAGGGCGATCCCTCGAATGGGTATACGACGACGATCTTGTTGTTCTGCGGCTGGATGACCATGCCCACGCCGTAATATCTACCGCTCTCGTCCTCCTGCATCTTGGCGTACGCCTTGGGATCGTAGAAGTTGGAGTGGGGGTCCAGGGTGCGCAGCATCTCCGGAATCGCGCCGTCGTAGATGACGTCATCGGGCTTGTCTCCGGTAAGCGGCTCGGCATAATTCTCGGCAACAACCTGATAAACACTGGTGAATTGCTTGAGGCAGTCGCGGAAGGTGGACTCGTCGGTCGAGGACTGAGCGCCGACTTTCTGGCTGATGAATATGCCGGCCAGACCGCAGACGGAAAAGAAGACGATGAGGGAGACGATGGTGCGGCGGGCTGGGGACGACATTCTGGAAGAAATCCTTTGGCTCCCGCGTGCAGGGACAAGGCTTTCCGGGAGCGCCAATAGGGCCAGTATACAGGACTTGGCCGGTCATCGTTGGCATTCATTCCGGCGGATGTTTAGAATGATCTGAGCACAGCCTGGGCCAATTTACGGACAAGCAACTCAGGAACCGGGACCGAGCCTGGCTGGCGCCCACTGAGACTTTATACACACATGATTCTTCGATTTGCTCCGTCCCGTTTTTTGGTTTTCTCCACCGTACTGGCGACCAGCCTTGCATTGGTTCCACCTCCTCTGACCTTCGGCCAGACCGCGAAAGATATGCAGGAGACAACGCCCTATCCGGGATCTGTGGTGGAAGATATTGTTGCCCGGGTGAATGACCAGGTCATCAGCACGTCCGATTACGAC
>JBARHV010000173.1:0-5220 GCA_049799415.1 Silvibacterium sp. | reverse complement strand
CCCAACGTGCTGGCGCAGATTACGAACGAATCGCCGCCACCCGGCTCCCTGCCCAGCGGTTGCGACTACGACCAGCGGGGCAATTGGTACTGCTGGGGAGGAGCCGGCAACTCAGGCCGGGCTCCGGCTCCAGCCCCGAACCCGGCCACGCAGTGGCCGGCCGGCGTCGATCCAATCTGTGGCTGTTATCAATGGTTCAACGGAGCTCCAGTCCAGATTCGCATCGACCACACCGTGGTTACCGGCCCGCTCACGGGCAAGTGGCGAGTGGCCAACGCGGCGCAGCATAGGTACTCCATCACGTGGCCGCGGTCGATCTCCACAGTGACGATTGCGACGGACCAGAAATCGCTAAGCGGAAGCAATACTTATGGGGGCATAGATAAAGCCACGCGCGCCGACGGGAGCAACGGCCTGGTCGGAACCTGGACCTGGGTTGACGTCGTCACCATGAAGGTAACTGCGAAATCGGACGGGACATACACGGCTGCGTACTCCACGGTGACGTGGCATGGGACGTGGAAGGCTGTCGGCGGATCCGCGCGGACCTATACCCTAACCACAGCGGCCTCCGACGTGCCGGTAGACACACTTTCGCTGGCGGCGGGCGGCATGAGCGTCTCCGGAGCGGACCAGTACGGCATCAAGATTTCGGGTGCGCGAACCTTCTGCTCGCCAAGATAGTTGGGCTTTGAGAGGCGGGTCAAGACAGATTTGCATATATTCAGGCTGGCGAGGTCACGCCAACGGCTGGAACTGCCGTCTGAGAACGGAATATTGCTCTAAGTAGGATCCCGCTTCGGCTGGTGACGGTGTCTATCAAGTTCGTAGCGCAATTTATCCAAATTATTGCCGTTTTTTGCTGTTTGCTATTATTGTGCCGCGACGGGTTCCCTTAGCCAGCCGTAGAGCGGGAAGTGGTTGGCTAGTTCGAGGACCTGGCCGCGAATCTGATGGAGGGCTTGCGGGTCGTTGCGGCGGTCGAGGGCTTTGACGATCCAGCCGGCGATGGTGCGCATCTCGGCTTCCTTCATGCCGCGTGTGGTGAGAGCGGGCGTGCCGATGCGGATGCCGCTGGGCCTGAGCGGCGGGTTTACGTCATAGGGGATGGCGTTTTTATTTACCGTGATGCCGGCTTCGCCGAGCGCGGCTTCCGCCTCGCTGCCGAGGATGCCCTTGGCGAAGACGTCCACCAACATTAAATGGGTGTCGGTGCCTCCGGAGACTATGCGGAGGCCTTCGGCTGCGAGGGCTTCGGCGAGAACCTTGGCATTGGTTACGATCTGCTGCGCGTAGGTTTTGAACTCCGGCTGCAGGGCTTCTTTGAAGGCGACGGCCTTGGCGGCGATGATGTGCATGAGCGGGCCACCCTGCTGGCCGGGGAAGACGCTTTTGTCGATGGCGGCACCGAACGGCTCTTCCGCAAGGATCAATCCGGCGCGCGGACCGCGCAGGGTTTTGTGCGTGGTGGTGGTGACGATTTGCGCGTGGGGCACGGGCGAGGGATGGACTCCGGCGGCGACGAGGCCGGCGAAGTGGGCCATATCGATCATGAGCAGCGCGCCAACCTTGTCAACGATCTGGCGCATGCGCGGGAAGTCGAAGGTGCGTGGGTAGGCGCTGCCTCCGCCGACGATGACCTTGGGTTTTTCGGCGACGGCGATGGACTCAAGCTCGTCGTAGTCGATGGTTTCCGTATCCTTGCGGACGGTATAGGAGGCGACCTTGTAGAGCTTGCCGGAGAAGTTGAGCTTGTGGCCGTGGGTGAGGTGTCCGCCGTGGGCGAGGCTGAGGCCGAGGATGGTGTCGCCGGGCTGGAGGACAGACATGTAGGCGGCGGCGTTGGCCTGCGAGCCGGAGTGCGGCTGCACGTTGGCGTACGCGGCCCCGAATAATTGTTTGGCGCGGTCGCGGGCGAGGTTTTCGACGATGTCGGCATACTCGCAGCCGCCGTAGTAGCGGCGTCCGGGGTAGCCCTCGGCATATTTGTTGGTGAAGACGGAACCGGCGGCTTCCAGCACGGCTTCGCTGACAAAGTTTTCCGAGGCGATCATCTCCAGGCCTTCGTGCTGGCGGAGGACTTCGTGGTCGATAGCGGCGGCGATCTCAGGATCGGCCTGGGCGAGCGTGCGGGACATGTCAGTCATACCAAAACCATTGTAGCGGACTGACCGTCCAGGCAAACGCGGCTTCGCCGCCATCCTAGTGCTGATGTTTGTGGCCCTCCCGCTGGTCGGGTTTCAATGCAAAAGGCACTGGCTGCTGGGCTGGATTTTCTGTAGAAATGCTCTATGGGTTCTGGGTGGGAGTATGCGCTGCGGGTTTGCGGGCCGGGCAGCGAAGAGAAGCTGGCTCTGGTGGGTGCGGCGAGTTTTCTTGAGGCCTTCGCTGGTTTTCTGGATGGCGAGGACATTCTGGCGCATTGCCGGAAGCATCACTCGATGGCGAAGTATGCGGCGATGATGGCGGACCCGGAGACGCGTGTTTGCATGGCGGAGATCAACGAGGCTCCGGTGGGGTATGCCGTGGTTTGCCCTCCGGACTTACCAGTACCGACGACGGCGGGCGATATGGAGTTGAAACGCATCTACCTGCTGCACCGTTTTCAGGGATCGGGAATGGGCGCGGCGCTGATGCAGTGGTCGGTCGATACGGCTCGGTCGCTGGGCAAACGGAGGCTGCTGCTGGGAGTGAATGACGGCAACGACAATGCCGTGGCCTTTTATCTCCGGCATGGTTTTGAGCATGCCGGGACGCGGAGGTTCCAGGTGGGGAATACTCTGTGCAGCGACTTTATTCTGGCGAAGACGTTGGAGGGGTGAACTGTTGAAGAGAGATGGATGTTTACTGGCGGCTGCGGCATGGTTCTGGTAGATTGCCCATAGTGTTCGTACACGGTATCAACGTAAGGGGAAATATTGGCGAGAATGGAGTAGATCGGCTGGACATGGAACGCCTGGAAATGAAAGCGGGTACATTGACGCTGGAGATTTTGCCTGCTCTGGGTGGGAAGATTTCGTCGCTGCGCCGGGATGGGGTTGAACTGCTGCAGGCTCCGCTGCGGCCGTACGCGTTGCGCACGCCTGGGATGCAATTTGAAGAGAGCGATGCGAGCGGTATCGATGAATGCCTGCCTTCGGTTGCAGCGTGTGCGATTGCCGGAGAGACGGGCGCAGTACAGATTCCGGACCACGGGGAGTTCTGGCGGTTGCCCTGCGAGGTGGAAAGGCGTGGAACATGCGAGGTGAAGTTATCGGCGACGGGGTCGGTGCTGCCGCTGCGGCTGGAGCGAACGCTAAAGCTGGAGGGGGAGACGCTGCGCATCGACTATCGCCTGGAAAATGTGGGCGAGGGAGAGGCTCCTTATGTTTGGTCAGCGCATCCGCTATTTTGCGTGGATGCGGGCGACGCGATTTTGCTGCCGGCATCGGTGCGGCAGGTTACGGTCGAGGGTTCGGCCCATGCGCGGCTGGGTGCGAAGGGCAGTGTGTGCAACTGGCCGGCTGCGGAGCTGAGCGGCGGCGGGAAGGTGGATCTTTCGCGAGCCGGGGACCGGAGTGATGACACCGGCGATAAGCTATACGCAGCGGCTCCAGTCGAGGGATGGGCGGCGATTGAGCGCAGACAGGCTGGGCTGCGAGTACAAGTGGGGTTTGATCCAGCGCGGTCGCCTTACCTGGGGCTATGGCTCTGCTATGGAGGGTGGCCCGAAAGACAAGAGGGCCGCGAGCAATGCGTTGCGCTTGAGCCCTGCACGGCACCGGGAGATTCGCTGGCTGAGGCACTGGAAAAAGGCCGGGCTAAGGTGCTGGCGCCGGGGCAGTCTGCTTTTTGGTGGATGACGATTGCGGTAAGTGAGATATCGTAAGAAGTTGTGGCTGTTCCGGAGGAAGTTTTTGCGTGCTTGATGTAATCGGTACCAAGGAGCTCCATCAAAAGCGGTTCGGAGACCCACCGCGCGTGTTTGCGGCGCCGGGACGAGTGAACATCATTGGCGAGCATACGGATTATGCAGATGGGTTTGTGATGCCGGCGGCCATTAACTTTGCGACCTTTGCCGCGATCAGCCCGCGGGGAGACGGAGCAGTGGTGATTTATTCAGAAAATTACCACGAGCAGGTGACCCACAAACTGAACGGTCTGCAAGCACGGGGTACGGGGCACTGGAGCGATTATCCGCTGGGGGTGCTCTCTGTCTTGCGCGAAGAGGGAGTGACGATTCCAGCCTTCAACCTGACGCTGAACGGGGATGTTCCGGTGGGCGCGGGGCTGAGCTCATCGGCGGCGATCGAAGTGGCGACGATGGTTGCGGTTCTCAGCCTGGCGGACACGAAGATTCCTCTGCCGCGGATCGCGCAGCTTTGCCAGCGCGCGGAGAACAACTATGTAGGAGCTTCAACCGGGATCATGGACCAGTTCATTGCGTGTTGCGGGGCCGCGGACCACGCGCTGCTGCTGGATTGCCGGAGCCTTGCGTACCGGCTTGCGCCGATTCCGCCGGACCTGAGCCTGGTGATCTCGAACACGATGGTGAAGCACTCGCACGCGGGAGGCGAATACAACACGCGGCGCGAGGAGGTTGAGGAAGGAACGGAGATTCTTCGACGGCATCGTCCGGAGATCAGGAAGCTGCGGGATGCGACGATCGATGATCTGCAGAAGTGGGGCGGTGAGATGCCCGAGGGGGTGCTGAAGCGCACGCGCCATGTGATCACGGAGAATGCGCGCACGATCGCTGCCGCCGATGCGCTGGAGTCCGGAGATATGAAGACGCTGGGCCGGCTGATGTATGAGGCGCACGCGAGCTATCGCGACGATTTTGAAGCGAGCTGCAGCGAGGCAGATATTCTTGTCAACCTGGCATCGAAGGAAGAAGGCTGTATTGGAGCGCGGCTGACGGGGGGAGGGTTCGGAGGCTGCACTGTGAATCTGGTAAAGACGGCGCGGGCGGAGCAGTTCTCAGAGAATCTGCGGCGAGGGTATAAGACCGCCACGGGCATCGACGCCGATATTTATCTGTGCCATGCCTCGGCGGGGGCGCATGCGATGGAAGCGTAAGAGAAGCAAACGCTTACGACCTAAAGTATTTTTTCCGCGGCGCGCACTGTTTACCATGCCGGCGCATTTGCGAGAAACAACCTCGCGCCGGTTGGTAAAATGGCATCGAAAACACCGGAGACCCACTTGATGAGTTTTGACTGGCGGCCACATCCCCATGCT
>JBARHV010000172.1:0-1767 GCA_049799415.1 Silvibacterium sp. | reverse complement strand
AATCCAGTGAGCGCTGCGTGGAGCAATCACCTGGGTCACATTGTCGCCGATCAGATCAAGGCGTTCCTGGGGCAGAGGCGTGGACTTCTCTGGCGTAAGAACCAGCACGGGAATATCGCGGATTGGTTCAGACTCAAGCATCTCGCGCACAGATTCGGGCACACTCGCAACATGATTTCGCATGCCGGCATAGTAACCCGGGCGCGACCAATGGGCCGCAACGACTGGCCATACCTCGCGCGGCATCTTGCCAACCTCTTCGGTGACCCGGCGCAGCACATGGCGAGCGCCCCCGCCACCCGCGTCAGCGATCTTCGTCGAAAGCCAACCCGACCGGCACAGCAGCGAAGTGACAGCCAACCGAGCTAACCCAAAGCGAGCAATTGGGATTGCGTAGGCTGAGAGCTTTCTGGCGCGATTCACTTCGGCCATCCTGTCTGGTTTCATAGGCGGCCACTCTTCGCAACGCATGGGATCGACCAGGACTACGCTCAAAACCTCATCGGGATAGTTGAGCGCAAAGCGGCGCATGACGAGGCCGCCGAAGGAATGCCCGACAAGCACGTAGGGGGGCTGGATGCCAGCGCGCTCGAGCATCCGGTGTAACTCCGCGGCGATGATGCCGGGAGTACGCGGGCTGCGGCAGGGACTGCTCCAGCCAAGACCGGCGCGATCATAGGAGGCCGTGCCGGTGAAGCGCGCGACGTGCTCCTGGATATGGCACCAGTTCAAGTTGGTTGCCGCGATGCCGGCCTCGAAAAGGACAGTGGGGCCGCCTGAGCCCTTTTCGAGCAGGTAGAGACGGTGTCCGCCGCCAATGTCAACCCAGCGACCCTCGGCGGCATAGCGCCTGCGGTCGCGATGCGACCCAATCCATTGATAAAGAAAACCCGCCAACACGATAGCCGCAGCGATACAGATAGATGCTACGATCAGATCCACTCGTCCCCCTCAGAAATGAATCATCGCTTCCCGACTGAAATCCTTCAGCCCCAGATTCGCTTTTGCAGTACCCCTCTCAAAAATCAACAGCGTCGACCCCGGCTTGCCATGTTCGGCGGCTTCGATCTGGGTCGCAGACCACACGCCCTCTTCGTGCCGCAGCCCGTAATAAGTGAATGTCTTCACTTTACTCGAGCCCTTGAGGGTCTTTTCAACGTAGACAGGAAATCCAATGGCTTTGTCTAACCAGCTGCGCACATCGGCGTAGTGAGTGCGTTCCGCCAACCCCGGAGTGCTCTTCAAAACAACGCAGTCGCGAGCGCCGCGTTTAGTCTCTTCGATAACGGTCTGCCCGGGCCAGAAGTACTCCGGTTCGAGGAAATCCTCATAGCTGAACATGCCGCCCAGCACACCGTCGGACCATTGCGAAAAGGGGAGCGGCGCGGATGAGGTGTCTCCCGGCTTGGCCAGAGAGATCGCGTCCTGTGCTTCGGGCCGCATTTCAAGCAGGACATGCTCACGTGCTGCGACGGGCGAGGTCACGTCGACCATCACGCGGAGAACGCCGGGAAACCAATGCGCCTTGATTGTGACCGCATAGTTGATGCGGCGGCCTGTGGCGTCAACGGAAACGAGGCGACCTGAGACACGGTAATCTGCCGTCTGCACGCGTGCCCGCGGAGCGGTCAAAATAGGTGGAACATCTGCTGTGGCCACTGTAGTTGACAGCGCCAGCAACACAACGGCAATCAGGACAAACGGCCTCAATCGATCCTCCCAGCACGCATGGGGAGGCTTTGTCGAGCTGAAGAGGCGCTCTCGATT